>CAINRC010000128.1 GCA_903852495.1 uncultured Geobacteraceae bacterium
ACCGATTCTTCGAGTTTGGCAGAAGTAGTTGACCGTATCCTTGACAAAGGTATCGTGATTGATGCCTGGGTGAAAGTATCTCTGGTTGGTATCGAGTTGCTTTCCATCGAAGCACGAGTCGTTATTGCTTCTGTCGAAACATACCTCAAGTATGCCGAAGCAATTGGCCTGACAGCCAGTGCAGCAGCTCCGGCCTGATTTTCTGAAAGAGTGATATCCAAAAGGCGGTTCTTGTAGAAAGCCCCGCCTTTATTAACTCTTCACCAGAACAAAGCGAGGTGACAACAATCATGGGAAATTTAACAGATGACATGACGCGGTTACGCAGGGAAGTCGATAATCTGCGGAGTGATCGCGGTGCGCTGATGCAAGAACTGGCGCACGGAGCAAAGGACCTGGCCTCTACTGTTTCAGCCATGCAGGCTGAGTTTGCCGCTGCCCACAAAGCAATGGCCAAGAAAGACGGTAAAGCACGGGCAACATTTATTTCACGGCTTAATAAACAGGTTGGACGGATGAGAAAAGAGAACGCCTCGGATCTCGCGGGCGCAGCCCGGGCATGGTCAGGTAAGGCGAAGTAAACAGACTAACCACTAAAAAGGAGAAACGTCATGGCAAAAGTACAAAAATCAACCGATTCTTCGAGCTTGGCAGAAGTTGTCGATCGTATCCTTGACAAAGGTATCGTAATTGATGCCTGGGTGAAAGTATCCCTGGTTGGTATTGAGCTTCTTTCCATCGAAGCACGTGTTGTTATCGCTTCGGTTGAAACCTACCTCAAATATGCAGAAGCAATTGGCCTTACCGCCAGCGCAGCTGCTCCAGCCTGAAACTGATCAAAGGCTGCATAAAAAAAACGCCGGACCGAAAGGTCTGGCGTTTTTTATTTGTAGCGTGTGAAAGTGAGCTGTTACAGGTTTTTGAGGTTTTTACCGGCGGAAAACTTGCCGCTTTTTGATGCGGCAATGTTCAGTACGGCACCGGTCTGCGGATTGCGTCCCTTGCGGGCGGCACGCTGGGCAACATCAAAGGTGCCGAATCCCGGAAACGTAATCTTGTCGCCGGCTTTCAGCAAATCCGTTGTTACCTTCAAAAATGCATCGACAGTTTCAGCTGCAACACTTTTCGGGACATCCAGTTCCTCTGCAACTTTTGCTACGAAATCGGCTTTTGTCATGATTTTCTCCTTGGTGTTTGATGCTGTATGGATGGCGTTATATCCTCATCTCGCTCGGATTACCAGTACAAGATTCGGACAACACCAATAAAGTGGAAGAATATGCCAAGAGGCAGCATTCCCCCCGCCGGTCAGAAGCGTATTATCAGCACATTCGGGGCTACTTTTTTAAACTCGTCTCTGCTGAGCAGGCCGTCTTTATTGCTGTCCATGGCGTCGAACAGACGATCCCGCATTTCTGCGTCGTTCAGGCTGGCTGAATCCTTGAACCCCGGAAAAAGTTGAATCACCTTCTCCCTGTCGATCGGATGCATGGTGCTTTCCCTGAACTCCTGCTTGCTCAGCGACCCGTCACCGTTCCTGTCAAGAGTGTCGAACAACCTGTCATGCTGGTCACTGGCTACAGCTGGAACCGTTAATAGAATCAGAAAAAAAAGTGCTGCCAGAATCGTACGCATTAAATACTCCTTTTGGTTCAGGGCAATCCATAGTATTAAACATCTTGAAGAGATGATCCGCTGGGACCAAATCATGAATTCCCACGGCAGGCCCTAAACTGTCACAGGTGTGGCTTTCCGGTCAAGCAGGAATTGACTCTTTCCCGTTACGATCATCCGCTATAACGGCACATAATAAGTTGTCAAAGAGATTTATGCTCATAATCGTCGAATCGCCTACCAAGGCTAAAAAAATTCAGTCCCTTATCAAAGTAAAGGCCATGTCAACAGTTGGGCATTTCAAAGACCTGCCTGAAGCTTCTATCGGCGTTGATCTCGCCACCTACGAGCCGACCTTTGTGTACCATGAAAAGAAAGCACATCTGCCCAAAGAGCTGCGCTCGGCGGCACGGGGTGAAACCGTTATGCTCGCTGGTGACCCGGATCGCGAAGGGTATGCCATCAGCTGCCACATTTATGAAGAAGTAAAGGAGGTTGCCAAGGAATGTCTCCGCATGGAGATTTATGAAGTGACCGAAAAGGGGCTGAAGGAATCGCTTGCCAGGGCGGTACCGTTCGAAAACACCAACAGCGGCCTCTACAACGCGTTTCTTGGCCGGCGGATCGGTGACCGTCTGGTCGGCTACATTCTCTCCCCGATTGCCAGCAAAACGCTGCGCAGCAGCTACAGCGTCGGCCGGGTGCAGTCACCTGCGGTCCGACTGGTCGTTGACCGTGAGCGGGAGATCAGGAATTTCACTTCAACACCGTACTGGATGCTGGATATCCAGTTGGACAAGGATGGCACAACCTTCCTGGCGCGCCACATGGCCGGTAAATTTTTACAAAAGTCCGACGCCCAGTTGATCATCGACGCTATCAAGGCAGAAACCGAAGCCCTGGCTGAGAAGGTCGAGAAAAAAGAGGTCAAGCAGTCTGCCAAGCCGCCGTTCACGACGGTTGACCTGCAAGCGGCTGCGGCCGCCCGCCTGAAGTTCACACCGGAACAGACCATGAAACTGGCGCAGTCCCTGTTTGATCACGGCATAACGACCTATCACCGCACCGATTCCGTTCGGATGGACGACGCTTTTGTCACAGAGATCCGCGAGTTTCTTGGCAAGAGCCTGGGCAGCAGTTATCTCCCGGCGAAACCGAACCAGCATATCTCAAAAAACTCACAAGCCGAGGCGCACGAGGGGATCCGCCCTACCCATATGCACTCGGTTGCCGACATTCCGGCCATAATCCGGAAAGAAGGTCTGACTCAAGATCATGCCAGACTGTACGAACTGATCTTCAAACGCGCAGTCGCCAGTCAGATGGCACCGGCCCGTTACGACTCGACAGTGATGATTTTTACCGTAGCGGGAGAACGGTTCAAGGCGGCCGGACGGGTATTGATCTTTGACGGTTTCCTCAAAGTATATGCGGAGGTTGACGAGGAAAAGGAAAAGAAGGGGGATGATGATAAGTTGCAGCTGCTCCCGCCGGTGGCTGTTGGTGAACTGGTCCCCAAACGCTCGGAAATCCTTGATGAGAAAAAAACCAAGCCGCCCGGCAGGTTTACGCTCGGCTCTCTGGTGAAAGAGCTGGAACGTCTTGAAATTGGTCGTCCATCCACCTATGCAGCTATCACCAAAAACATCATCGACCGGGGATACGTTGTGGAGGAAAAAGGGAAAGTGGTTCCCCTGCTTCCTGGCGAGAAACTGATCGACTACCTCAGGGAAACCCATGGCTGGGTGATCGATTATGAGTTGACCCGCAAGATGGAAGGGTTTCTGGATCTGGTTGTAGAGAACAAGGAAACGTGGCAGCGCTTTTGTAAAGGGGTGCACAACAAGATGGGCTTCGCTATTCCGCCGGTCCGGAACCCCGGTGGTGGACCGAGCGAGGGACAGCTCAAGTATGCCGCTGCTCTGGCGCTAAAAAGCAGTACTGTTATTCCGGAAGAGACGTTGAAGTCAGGCAAGCTGATGTCCCGATGGATCGAAGAAGCGGTCAACCGGAAGCATCCTGCGGAACAGGTGGCGAAAAAATCCGGGAAGACCAGAACATGATCGACAGCAAGATAACACGCTCAACCGGGGAACTGTATGAACAAACCTAAACTTCTGATTGTGAATAACATACCCGAAAACTGCGGGGAACTGTACCGGGCGCTCATTGATGAGTACGATATTTTCAACGCCGCCAGTGGCGACGAAGCCCTCATGAGTGCCAAATCCCTTGCGCCTGACCTGATCCTCACCGACGTGAAGATGCCGGAAATGGATGGCTATGAGCTCTGTGCTGCTCTCAAACAAAATTCCGTTACCATGAATATTCCGGTGATCTTCACTATTGCAAGAACGGATACGGAGAGCGAACTACGGGCCTTGGCTGCCGGTGCTATGGATTTCATCCACAAACCGTTTAACGCAGAGGTGGTGCGCACACGAGTCCGACATCAACTGGAACTGGTTCAGCACAGGAAGCGCCTGGAAGAACTCAACCGGCAGTTCGAGCAGAGTCTGGCCGACATAAAGCTGTCCCAAAGCCAGTTGGAAGTTTTATCAACAGCCATTGAGCAGAGCCCGACCTCTGTTGTCATCACCGGAGAGAATGCCATCATCCAGTATGTCAACCCACGTTTCTGCGCAGAATCCGGTTATTCCTTCGCTGAGGCAATCGGTGAAAACCCCCGGATGCTGAATTCCGGCTTAACTGAAGCTGCAACGTTTCAAGAGATGTGGGGTACTCTCCAGCGCGGCGAGCCATGGGTCGGCGAATTTATCAACCGCCGCAAAACCGGTGAAATCTACTGGGAGGAAGCCCATATTGCTCCGGTTAAAGATGCCGAAGGCACCACTACCCACTACGTAGCCGTGAAACTTGACATTTCGGAACGCAAAGAGACCCAGCGGCGACTCGCCTATATGGCGCATCACGATGCCCTGACCGATCTGCCTAACCGTACGCTGTTTTTTGACCTCTTCGCGCAGGGCCTGTCACTGGCCAAAAGGAACCAGACCCGGCTGGCCCTGATGTATATCGACCTCGACAGATTCAAAGAGATCAATGACACCTTCGGCCATGCGGTCGGCGATCAGGTACTGCTGGAAGCCGCTGCACGCATGTCCGGCTGTGTTCGTGATTCCGACAGTGTGGGCCGGGTTGGAGGTGATGAGTTTCTGGTATTGTTGCAGGAAGTCGGCAGCGAGGATGCTGCGGTTATGGTAGGCGATAAAATTCGTACTTCTCTGAATCAGCCATTTATTATTGGCGACACGACGCTCTCCATTTCAGCGAGTATCGGCATTGCTCTTTATCCGGAACAGGGGTGCGATGTAAACAAACTGGCTCGTAATGCCGACATTGCCATGTATCACGTAAAAGAGCACGGCCGGAACAAAGTATGTGTCTTCACTGAAAGCATGATAGAAGCCGCCTCAGGTTTCACCATTCTTTAAATCACCCCCCTGCCGCTGTAGCTGCAGAATGAAACTATAGGGCATACACCGTTCATACACCCCCGCAACAAATATACATATCCGTAACCTGCTGTATTTAATGCAAATAATTTCCTGCAGATGAAGATTAGTATCATTTCCATATACACCAGACCGGCCTGCCAAACACAACACCAATCTCCTGCCGCAATGCTAAAAAATATAATACCGAATAAAGTCGGAGAGTTACATAGATATTGACTTTATAAACAGCACTTGGCACCGGCTGTGCAAAGTACTAAGGCAAAGGAAATTAAATTCAAACGCACGTAAAAATAGGAGGATGTCATGAGAGCATTAGCGATGGTAATGGGAATTCTGGCTCCGGTATCAGCATTTGCAGCATCAGGAGCACGTGAAGACAGCAGCGGGATTTTTGTTTGGGTGTTTTTAGGATTTTGTGCACTGATCGTTGTAGCACAGGTAATCCCGGCAGTACTGCTGATGACTGGCATGGTAAAAGGTGTTGTCTCGGTAGTAAGAAACGAAACCGTAGCAGCAGCATCTAAAAACTAAAACAGGAGAATACATGGAAAGCAGAGGCTAAAAGGCCACCTTACGGGGTGGCCTTTCTCTTTGTTGCTGTTTGTTTTCTGTTCCCTGCAGTGTAAAAAAGAGAGGCTCTTGCAAAAGTCCAAAAAAGTCCCCTCCCCCCTGGCGGGGGAGGGGAAACCAAATTCAAGGATTTTTGCAAGAGCCTCAAGAGTAAATAAAAACATGACCGCTAACAACTGACAGGGGAACTCGCTGCATTCGTCATCGGTAAACCAGCTTTCTGTTACCTATATCAAGAACCAGTATTGAAATGATTCCGTCCTGAATGTCACATATTATGCGGTAAAATCACCTACTCGATATTTCCAGTAGTCACCCAGGGGGCCGAAAAGAGCCTCCCCGATTGATCGGGGGTTTTCCAGCGGGGCGATGCCTGGCAACTGATATGCTGTTTGTTGGCAATGGCGGTTAATTCTTTTTCCATGGCAGGATCATTTATTTTGATTGCGAGCACTTGTGGTCTCCTTCCCTTGATTGTGCCAATACACTCAATATTCCTTTTCACTGCATCACAAATATCATGAGAAAAATGGAAATGAAAATGCGAAATACAGCCACCACACGAATTCATGGGAGCCTGATTTGTAGGACGTACGTAAAAGCCCCTTATTGAAAGCATTCAGCTCTACGGCACGCCGCTGACAACAAGCCACAAGTAGCGCATAAAAGAACCCGCTCTGGATAACCGGAGCGGGTTCTTTTATGCAGCAGATGTTTCCGAGTGCAGCCTATTTGTACTCGGGCATTTCGTCAAACTGCAGGTATTTGTAGATCTTATCCTTGTTCGGCTCAATCTTCTCGTTGTAGATTTTGAGGAATTCAGCCGGCTTCGGCAGACGACCCAGAAGAGCAGTAACAGCACCCAGTTCGGCGGAACCGAGATACACCTTGGCGCCGTTACCGATACGATCATCAAAGTTACGTGTGGAGGTGGAGTACATATTGACCCCATCCGGTACGCGGGCCTGATTACCCATGCAGAGAGAACAGCCGGCGATTTCAATACGAGCACCAAAGGCGCTGTACACCGAGAAGTACGCCTCATCCTTGAGCTGCTGCTGATCCATACGGGTCGGCGGGCAGATCCAGGTACGAACTTCGGGGTTGAACTTCTGGCCGCGCCAGATCTCGGCGGCAGCACGGAAGTGACCGATGTTGGTCATGCAGGAACCGAGGAACACGTCCTCAATCTTGGTGCCGGCAACTTTGGAGAGCAGCTTGACATCATCCGGATCGTTCGGACAGGCCAGAATCGGCTCCTTGATGTCCTTCAGGTCAATTTCGATCACCGCTGCATACGTGGCAGTTTTGTCAGCCTTCAGCAGTGTCGGGTTTTTGAGCCATTTTTCCACATCCTTGATGCGGTTTTTCAGCGTAACAGCATCCTGGTACCCTTCGGCAATCATCTTCTTCATCAGGGCTACGTTGGATTTGAGATATTTGGCAACCGACTTCTCGGACAGCTGAATGCAGCCGGCAGCAGCCGAACGCTCAGCAGCAGCATCGGTCAATTCAAATGCCTGCTCAACAGTCAGCTCCGGCAGACCTTCCATTTCAAGGATACGGCCATTGAATACGTTGACTTTGTTCTTCTTCGGTACGGTCAGCAGACCCTGCTTGATCGCCCAGTAGGGGATGGCGTTAACCGCATCACGCAGGGTGATGCCCGGATTGAACTTCCCTTTGAAACGGACGAGCACGGATTCAGGCATATCCAGCGGCATGAAGCCCATGGCGCCGGCGAAAGCAACCAGGCCGGAACCGGCCGGGAAGGAGATGCCGATGGGGAAACGGGTGTGGGAGTCGCCGCCGGTACCGACCGTGTCGGGGAGCAGCAGACGGTTCAGCCAGGAGTGGATAACGCCGTCGCCGGGACGAAGGGCAACGCCGCCCCGCTCAGCGGTGAAGCCGGGCAGGTTTTTGTGCATCTTGACATCGGCAGGCTTGGGATAGGCAGCGGTATGACAGAACGACTGCATATACATGGGAGCCTGGAACTTGAGGCAGGCCAGTTCCTTCAGCTCATCGGCAGTCATGGGGCCGGTGGTATCCTGTGAGCCGACCGTGGTCATCTTCGGTTCGCAGGCGGTGCCGGGAAGAATACCGGTTACGCCGCAGGCAACGCCGACCATTTTCTGGGCCAGTGAAAAGCCCTGCTTGGCTTTCGGCTTCGGATTGACCGGCAGAGTGAATACGGTCGTCGGTTTGAGGCCGAGAACCTTGCGCGCCTTGTCGGTCACGGCACGGCCGATTATCAGCGGGATACGGCCGCCGGCGCGGAATTCATCCGCCACGGTGTTGGGGCTGATGGTGAACTTGGACAGCTCTTTTTTACCCTTCTCGTCGGTGATGACACCATTTTTAGTATCAATGATGATGACATCGCCGGTCTTCATGCCGGACACGTCAGCCTTGAGCGGCAGAGCACCGGAGTCCTGTGCGGTATTGAAGAAGATCGGGGCGATAACGCCGCCGATGATCACGCCGGCAGTTTTCTTGTTCGGAACGCAGGGGATCTCATCGCCGATTGCCCACAGCACGCTGTTGCAGGCCGATTTACGGGAAGAACCGGTACCGACCACATCGCCGACAAAGGCGACCTGATACCCTTCCTTGCGGAATTTGGCGATGGTGGCAAGACCGTCTTTAAAACGGGTTTTACCCATGGCCAGGGAGTGCAGCGGGATGTCGGGGCGGCTCCATGCATCGCCGGCGGGAGAGAAGTCATCGGTGTTGATTTCGCCCTCAACCTTGTACACCTTAACCTTGATCGTTTCCGGCACGCCTTTGCGGTGGGTGAACCACTGGGCATCAGCCCACGATTTAAGAACCTTGGCAGCGGCGGCGTTTTTGCCGGTGGTGGCAAGTTTGGCGATTTCGTCAAACGCGTCATACACCAGCGTGATCCCGGAAAGGGCACAGGCGGCTTCGTCGCCGAGTTTTTTGTCTTTCAGGGCGGCGACCAGCGGTGCAACGTTGTAGCCGCCGATCATGGTACCGAGCATACGGATTGCTTCAACCGGTGTCACCAGCGGCGACTTGATCTTACCGGAAACTACGCCGGCGAGAAATTCGGCTTTAACTTTTGCAGAGGGATCAACACCGGGAGAAACGCGGTCCTTGATCAGCCCGAGCAGAAAGGCTTCTTTCCCCTTGGGTGGTTTTACCAGCAATTTACAAAGGTCGGCGGTCTGTTCCGGGGTTATCGGAAGTGCGGGGATTCCCTGAGCCGCCCTCTCCTTTTCATGTGCAAGATACGCTTCAATCATACTGTACGTCCTCCTTCGTGGGGTATATGCTTCGGATAAATATGTAATCTGATGAACGGTGATAAATCGCATACTGTATACACGTTTCAGAAAGAACTTGTCAAATGATAATTGAACGGAATCAGCCACTTCAGCAAACAATTCCGGGTGTATAAAATCCCCTGTTTGGAGCAACTTACCTCACCGGGCCGCTGCCTGTTATCTTGCCTTTACCGTCTTGGAAAACCGCTCCGGCACGCGCGCCAACGTCCCGTAATCAGGATAATTCAGCAATTGGGTCTGGAGCCGGGCAATCCGCTCTGACAGTGGCGGATGGGTGGAGAACCACGACCCTTTCTTATTCGCACTGGATGCTTCCAGTTTTTGCAGCTTTTCCAGCACACGGATCAGGGCTGACGGATCGTAACCGGTGCGATAGGTCGTTTCCATCGCCGCCAGATCCGCTTCAAATTCCATCTCCTTATCAAGTCCCTTATCAAACAGAACCGCCTGCATATCGCCAATCGCCGAAGCAAACATTTTCCCCTTATTACCGCCCACACTCGCAGCGGTAACGGAGCCGACCCCCTGGAAGAACTGGGCTCGCTGGGTACTCTTCAGCGCATGCTTCGCCGCCACGTGTCCCACTTCATGAGCCAGTACGGCAGCCAGTTCGGCCTCGTTGTCCAGAATGGAAACCAGAGCGCGACTGACAAACACCACCCCTCCCGGAACGGCAAAAGCATTCTGTACCGGGCTGTCCAGCACGGCAAACTGGTACGGAATCGTCGCTCTCTTGCTGTTTTCGGCAACCGCACTCCCCACCAGATTAACATACTTCTGCAGCGCCTCATTTTTCACCGGGTTGCCGAAACGCTGCAGCCCCTCCAGTGCCAACCCCTCTCCAATAACCCGCTCGGTCGGGTAGTCAATCTCCTGCGAGCTGGACAGAATCTGGGTCGCCCCGGACAGTATCTGCCCCTCTTTTGAATCCGGCTTGAGGACCTCCTGCAATACGTCAAAAAAACCGGCAGAGGCAGACGTTGCAGAAAGGGAGAATACCAGCAGTGACACTATGATTGGATTTCTCATTTGCCACCTCCCTGAACCGTAGCATATTCGCCGATCCGTCCCTCTGTCAGAAACGCTTTCAGCTCCCTGTCGCTGACTTTTCGAGACAGTATGAGATCAAGGGACTTTTTGTACACTTCCGGAGTGCCGCGATCCTTGGCGTATCGTGCCGCCTCGGGTGAAAGGCCGCGGATACTGCGGGCACTGTCGGCCTTGGCCGTGGTGATCTGGCTCTTCTGCAGGCTTTCGCCGAAGATTCCCCCCTCCCCGCCGCTGACCTCTGCTGCAGGCGGAGTGTCGGAAATTTTCCCCGCATACACCCACCCCTCTTTGCCGGCCGCCGTCCTGACCTTCAGCCAGCGCCCACCCGCCTCAACAACCGTAACCTCCGTACCAACCGGCACATCAGCCACATTCCGGGATGCGGCCGAGGCCTCGGCCTTAAGGCTTGTGCCGTCACTGGACACCCAGCGGGTTTCATCCGCCAGTGCCATTGACGCAGACAGCACCAGCGCCGCTACGACAATTTTTATTCCTGAACTGTTCATGCTATACCTCCTTACCTGCTGTTATAAATAATCGCCAGTCAACACAAATGCTCCCCAGTAGCCGGGATGCGGATAGCGGCTTTTCACCTGCTGCATGGCCCGGGAAAGACTTTCGGCTTTGCCGTACTGCAGATAGCTGCGGTAAAACTGCTTCATCATGATTGCGGTGGAAACATCGCTGACACGCCACAGGCTGGACATCAGCGAATGGGTGCCGGCAAACACGAAAGCGCGGTTCATGCCGACCACATCGTCACCGCTGCGGATATCTCCCAAACCGGTCTGACAGGCGCTCAGCACCACAAGATCAGCCCTGATGTCCAGCCCGTAAATTTCATCCGCCTGCAGCCTGCCGTCATACTTGCTGTCCCGGGCCAGCCGGATCGCCGAAAAGAGCGGATTAACCGGATCGAACTCTCCATGGGAAGCGATGTGTATGATACCGAATTCACTGATATGTTCACGGACCCAACCCTCCGTCGCCCGTGCTCGGGTCAGCGTCGTCACATTCGGATAGTTCCACTTCAGGGTTCCGGCTTCGCGCTCGGCAAAGGGGAGATCAAGACTCGCATTGCCAAGATCCGGGTTACCGATGGCCAGTATATGGAGTTTTTTACCGGCACCGCGTCGGGCCAGCGTATATTTCAGTACCGATGCCGCCGGGAGATAAAACAGCTGCTGTCGATCGATCAGATAATCCCGCCCGTCACTTAAGGTGGCAAAGGACAGATAATGAAGGGAACCGTGCGGAACTATGCCGACCGCACGGATTGCGTTGCTGCCCGCCAACGGTCCGGCTACCAGCAGATCATACAGCTCGCGTGACTGCTTTTCAAGCGGCTCAAGATTCTGCAGCATCCGGCGGTATGAGGCAATTTTCGCCGAAAGTTCCCTGGCCGGAATAGTCTGCACCGTAACCGATGCCCGGTCACGCTCGATCTTCCAGCAGAGCAGCCGGTCCGGCAGCTGATAATAGGACAGCAGAACAACCCCCGGTTCCAGGATTGATCGCACATCAGCAAGGGTGGTCGGGTTGACCTTCACCAACGCCAGCAGTTCCGGCTTTATTCGTTCAATTTCAATCAGCAGGTCCTGGTACTCGCCCCGCAGCTTTTCAAGAGCTTTGCCGTACCGTACTCTGGCTGCGGGATCCGCCGCCTGAACCGCCAGATTTTCCTGCTCGAATATCTGTTCCTTAAGCCGGTTCTGCCGGTCGTACAGTTCCTGATCAACGCTCCCCGACAGCGACAGCCGCTGACGACCGAGAATATCGATCAGGTTGCGGGAGCGGGAACGCTCCGCCACGGCAAACGCTTCATCACTCCGCTGCAGATCCACCAGCAGGCCGACCAGCCCGGAATACACGTCCATCTTGTCCGCAAGAAAACCATCCTTCAACTGGTCGAGCCGTATTTCGGCGCGCAACCCTTCGACCGTTTCCAGCGCCTGCTGAAACGAAAGAACGGCACCGGCCGTATCCCCTGCGTTTTTCTGCAGTCTGGCAAGTCCGGACAGCGCCCGCCAGCGGACCTCCCGCAGCAGCAGAGCATCGGCACTTTCAAGGGCCCGGCGGTAACTTCCTTCAGCAGCAGCCGCCTGTTTCAAGGCCGATTCCGCATCGCCACGGGCAAGATCAATCTTGGCGAGATTAACCCTGTCACCGATGTCAGATGCCATAACGGCCGCCTCGGACAGCAGCTGCAGGGCAGCAGCGGCATCCCCCATCTTCAGGCGGGTCTGCCCCAGGTTGCGCAGATCATAGGCCATGGCCCAGCGGGAGCCGAGTGTGCGGTCAATGGCAAGCGCCTTGTTCAGCGCTTCCAGCGCCTCGGCATACGCCCCGGATTCACGATGAACCAGGCCGATATTATTGAGCGTCGTCGCCACTTCATCACGCCGGACCGCCAGTTTTTCGGCTCGCTCCAGCGCCCCCCGCAATTCCAGCAGAGCCCGTTTGTTATCTCCCAGCGTCCACCAGATCAGGCCGCCGCTGTTTTTTGCCATAACCTGCTCAAGCGGCCATTTTTCCGCCAGGGCACTTTTTTCAACCTGTTCGCGCAGATCGAACGCTTCCTGATAGCGCCCCTGAAACCAGGCGTTGTTGGCCTGTTCCAGCACTATCCGCATTTTTGTGCGGAGAGAGCGGTCACCGACCTTTGCCAGCGCTTCGCTGTACAACCGGTCCGCCGCGATAAAATTGCCGAGCAGACGCTGACAGCGTCCCCGCTCCAGAACTGTTTCGGCCTCCAGCGAAGCGTTACCGATCCGCGCGAACAGCTCCCCTGCCCTGGCATACTGCTGCTCGGCAGCAGCGTAGCGGTTGAGACGCAGATCAAGAATCCGGCCAAGGTTCCGGTACTGCTCCGCCAGTCCGGCGTCATCCATCAAGGTCCGCTGTAACCCGGCCGATTCCTCGAACAGAGCCTGAGCAGCACTGAAATTGACCGAGTTTTCCATCACCACGCCAAAATCCGCCAGTCCGGCCGCCTGCTCCTTTACCATACCGAGATCGGCAAAAATGCCCACCCCCTCCTTCAGCGAAATAGCGGCCTCGGAAAACCGCTCACCGTTCCCCTGCAGCAGACCAAGGCGCACCAGAGCATCGGCATGCTCCGATGAATACGGCTTTTCTTTGGCAAGACCTGCCACCAGTGCAGCGGCGTGCCGGAGCGCACGTTCCGTAAACCCGGCTGCATAGGCACTTTCCCGGGCATAGCGGTGCAGCTGACTCCCCTGTTTTGCCAGGGAGGGATTTTCCCCGACAATCACCAGCGCATTCTCAAACAGTGAGAGCGCCCTCCGGTAGGAACCGGCGTTGTGGGCCAGCACGCCGGCGCGGCCGTATTCAACGAAGCGGCGTTTGCCAAGCTCCGCCGCCCCCGCCGCATCAAGCCCCCAGTCGCCAAGCAGGAGCCAGCCCGGCGGCAGTTTAGCACGGGCATCACCAAGCGACTGCCGTGCGTACGCCTCGGCAAACGGCTTTGAGTCCCCCGGTGCGCCGCCCGCCACAAGGAGGGACGGCACGCCAAGCAAGGTGCTCAGATGCCCCAGACTGTAAAAGTGGCGCGGACCGGCATTCGGCGCCACAAGGAGGGCAAGATTCTCTCCGGCGGCAAGTTCAAAGAAGGGGTGACGCAGTTTCTTTTCATCCTCCCACAATGGCAGCGCGGAGCCCCCCTCTCCCGGAGCGGACGGCACCTGCGGCAGCAGCCCGGCTCCCGCCGGCAGCACCACTGTATGGGCGTCCGGAAGCTGCTCGTCCAGCCGGGTTGCGGGCAGGAGTGAGAACGGTTCACCGCTCTGCCACCACCCGCCCGGATCAAGAATCCGGCGGCGGAACGGCTTGCGCAGTGACACCGACTGCACCAGATGGCTGGCGCTCAGCCCCCAGCTGACCACCGGAGCGGTGCTGAAACGATACGGGTCCTCATAGGCGGCAAGCACCGGCGGAGAGACGGAAAGCCGGGCGTCAAGGGTCGCACGGTCAACGATCTCAGCGGTGACTCCCCCCTTGGCAACGATCGTAAACAGGAGCCAGCGGGAACCATCCAGCGGCATGAAACGGAGCAGCGTTTTCCCCGAAAGATTTTCCTGAACGTCGATCGCCTCCACCGGCAGCGGTGAAATGAGGCGGCAGAACCGCCCCCCCTTCCCGGCGGCACACTCCCGGTTAGTCGCCGTCTGAACCGTGTTCAGCCGCTGTCTGGCCGCTGTGACAGCATCCGGAGAGGTAGATGACCGGGACAGCCGGCTCAATTCAGCCGAAGCCGCCGCCAGCCGCAGTGCAGACTCTCCCCCACCCCCATAGAACGGGGGGAGTCGTTCAAGTTTAGCTCCCAACAAATCGTCAACGCCCCCCTGTTCCTGACGGATGCGCAGCAGCAGATACTCTTTGTCGGCCACCGAAGCTGCGGCAGCTGCGGCGCGCAGCCGGTCGATCTCTGCCAGGCGGGGCGCCGCAGCCTGAAACAGTCCGGTTACCGCCGGGTCATCCAGACCAAGCGCCCCCCGACCGAGCAGCTGAATCCGTTCCAGCTCGCTCAACCGCTCCAGCAGGGCAAAAGATTGTTCCGGGTCGGCAGCGGCAACTTTTTCAAGGTGAGGAGCAAAACGTTCCACCAGTTCCCCCGGCTGCAGGTCATATTCGGTCAGGGGGAGCTGGCCGAGCACACCGAGCGCCTCGTCATAGCGACCAAGGGATGCAAGCGCACGCCATTCGAAGGAGTATGCTGCCCCGGTGCGGGCCTCCTCCAGTGCGGCACTGCGCGCCTCCCGCGCTGAATCGTCGTAGCCGAGGGTCGCAAGAACTGCGGCGCGGTTGAGCCGGGCCGCCGCACGCAGCCGCCGCTGCTGCTGACGCAGTTCACCGTTGCCGCTGTCAGCAGGCACCAACAGCGCCCTGTCCCACTGTTCCAGCGCTTTATACATCAGCACCTGACGACCGGCACCTTCTGCTGCAGCCATCGCCAGACGGTCAAGCAGTACCCCTGCATCATTGTGATAACGGCTGTAGGCCAGCGGCGGCAGTGCGGCACGGAATCGCCCCGCCAGCCGGGACACCCGTGCTTCCAGCTCAAGGAAATCCGCGCTGACAGCCGAATCCCCGCCGTTCTCCAGCAGCTGCCCCCAGTTGACCAGGTTGAGCATGGCGCTGACCGGGTTCTCTGCCTGCAGCGAAAGAAGAGTGGAGCGCCTGAAAGCGGACGCCGACTCCCGCTGGTCACCCAGCGCATGGGCAACATGGGCGGTGCGGTGTGCCAGCAGTCCGACACCGTACAGATCGGCCGGGCTGACTTTGGCGGCGTCGGCCGGATACTGCTGCAGCCGCTGGTTGAGGATAACGGCCGCAGCCGCCGGGTCACCCAGCTCGGCGTAGATGCGGGCCAGATACATTTCAGCCAGCCGTTTTTCCTGATCGGCGGAGAAACCAAAGGCGGCAGAGGTTGCACCCCCTTTGTCCAGAGCGATATTCAGCGAAATTTCCAGTAGGCCCCCGCTCCGTGCCGCCCCTTTTTTTGAGGCGGGCGGATGGGTAACAAGCAGCGTCAGCAGTTCAGTAAAGCCATCACGGCTGACACCCAGCAGGCGCCGCTGTTCCTCGCCGGAAGCGGCATGGGCCTCCCGGTAGGCGGCGATACTGGCCGAGCGGCGATTGGAGGCGAGATTGCCGGTGAAGCCAAGCCCCCGGTTCAAATTATACGCGGCATCAAACTGTTCCCGTGCGGCGCTGAAACGATCCGCTTCCAGATATGCCAGGCCGAGGCGGTCGTGAATCTCCGCCGTTGTTTCCACCAGGCGCGGTACGGCATCAAGCTCCCGTTCCACCGCAGCACTCATACCGCCCAGTTCCGCAGCGCTTTTACCGGCATCCTTTTGCCATGATGCGGCTGAGGCCAGCAGGGAGCGCTGCCGTTCCAGCAGGGTGCGCAGCGCCGTATCAAACCGGCTCCAGGATGCTGACGGCGGTGCGTCCGGCGGTGCACTCCCCAGCCGTTCCAGTTCAGCGGTTATGGCCTGCTGTTCCGCCAGCGCAGCGCCAGCGGCGCGGCTGGAGTCCGCAGCGGAAAACAGCCGTTCCACAACCCGCCGCGTCAAACGGCCGAACAGCTCCAGCGGGCGGGCCGGATTCAGACGCCCCTCCGCCACCGCAAGCGCCCGGAGATAGCCGGAGATCGGTGCTTCCTTTTCGTGCATCTGGAACGCAACGGCGGCATAGCGCTGCTGAAAGATCAGTTCCGTATCCGGATTGTCAAAGGGGATCTTTGCCGCCAGCCGCTGACCGTAGAACTTCCAGGCGGTCCCCTTGCTGCCGAGCAGAAATGAGATATTGCCGATGTTCAGGTCAAGGTTGGCGCGGTTTTCCGGCTGCTCCAGCGGCCGGTTGAGCAGCCAGGCACGGCGGTAGTGGGCGAGCGCCCGCTCCAGACCGCCCCGTTCGCCGTACACGGTTTCGGCAATTTCAGCCAGATACCCTCTGGTCTGGGGGGGATATTCCGACGACGGCATCCGTTCCGCCGACCGGGCGATCAGCCGGTCCGCCTCATCAAGCCGCTCCCTGCCGGGGAGGTACGTAAGCGTCAGCCCGGCGCCGTACAGGAGCACCGGGTCATCGGGGTAGGAACGCAGCAGGGTGCGGTACAGGCCGAGCAGCTCATCCGCCTGCCCCATGGCGGCAACCGATTTGATATAGCCGCGATGCGCTTCGACACTCCGCCCGTCATAACGGATCAGATCAAGAAACAGTGAACGGGCGGCGGCAACCTCACCAAGCCTGAACAGACTTTCCCCCGCCGCGACGGTTTTACGGATATAGGCGGCCCGGGCAAGCTGGTACAGGGGAGAATCCTCCGGCTGCAGGTTCATCTCCGTTTCGTACAGCCCCTTGGCCTCGGCAAAGCGTTCTTCACGGTACAGCACTTCCGCCAGAGCAAAGCGCGCGGCGGCGGTCGGTGTCGGCAGCGGGGGGAATTTTTCCAGCACGGTTCGATAGGAATCTTTGGCTTTCGCCCACTCATTCACCCGGTAGGCCACATCCCCCTGGCGGTTCCACGCCCCCATGGCCAGCCGGGGGAGTACGGTCCGATACCGTTCAGCCAGTTTCGACAACGCCGCCGGGTTGGGGGTCTCACGGGGAGAAACCTGATCGAGAACGGCAGCGATAGCCGCATCGGCCCACTCCTCCTGATCACCGTATTCCGCCGCCACCTCTACAAGAGCAGCGCGCCCCCCCTCCCCCTGTTCAAGCTGCGCCAGCAGCAGAGCTCGGCGCAGAGCGGCCTCGGCCCTGAACGGACGACCGGCTTCCTGGGCATCAGCCGCCTGTTCAGCCAGTCCGGCGGCATTCAGCCGGTCTGCAGCACCGGAGCCGAAATCGGCCAGAAGGCGGGACGAATCAATCAGGTATCGGGCCATCGCGTCCGCTCCCCCGCCATCAGCAGCCGCTTTCATCTCCTGCCCCGCTTCGCGGAGAGTTTCCATACAGCGCAGATGCTGCGCGGTATTCAGGCAGCTTTGCGCTGCCGAAAGTCTGATACGGCTGATATTCGCCAGAGCCGCCTCACGGTGGAAACGGCTGTAGCGACGCGCCAAAGCGGCATACTGTTCACCGGCCTGGACCGTTTCACCGGCCTGCTCCATCAGGCCCGCCAGTGCCAGACCGGCAAGGGCCCCCTCGCGGGTCGGCACATCCTCCCGCGCCTGAACACGGGCTGCGGCCAGCCGGGCATGGGCCGGATCCGGCGGTTGACGTTCCAGAATAATGCGCGCCAACGCCCACTGTTCGGCCACGGTCGGGCGGTCAGGAATCTCGCCCGATGCGGGGAGGGACATCACCTGCCCGCCACCGGCCTGACCGGCGATGAAATAGAACAGGGGGCCGGCCGGGAGCGGCGCCACCGTCATTAACGAGGAAGAGGTCAGCGGGAAAGCCGATGGGAACCCGGCATCGCCGGGACGGGAAAGGTGCAGCCGATAGATCTGCCCCGACTCCTGCCCGGCTGATCCATCACCGCCAGCGGGAGTCTGTCGGGTAAACAGGACCGAATCATTCCCCTCCCAGGCCGGATACAGATCGTGTCCCGTCCCGGTCGTCAGGCGGGTAACCGCCCCGTCCCGCTCGTTCCACAACCAGAGGTCACCACCCGGATCGGCTTTTCGCGATACGAACAGCCACCTCATCCCGTCCGGCGACGGAGCGGCAAAGGCGGCGTCCATGTCCAGCGGCAGCGTTTCGCTGCGCAGACCCGCGAGTTGAATCCTCACCAGTTCACGACGATCGCTCCCCGGCAGTTGTCGATGGTACACCAGAGCAGAACCATCGGCGGAAAACACCGGTGCATCGTCGGCGGACTCCGGACCGGTCAAGCGTTGTGGTACAGAATCTGGTTTTGCAAGGTTTAACAGCCAGATATCACCCTTCACATCATCCACTGCATCTACAAACGCCAGGAGCGTTCCGGCAGCAGTAAGGGCCGGGGCGGCCAGTCGAACCGGACTTGTATGGAGCAGACGCGGCAGCTCCGGAACAGTGGTGAAGGAGTACAGCCAAAGTTCGTCACCCCTGTCGCCCCGCTCCACGGTCACCATCCGGCTGCCGTCAACGGCGCGGGTGACATACAGAACCTGACGCGAGGTAAATATGGCCGGCTGGGGGGAGGTTTCCGGGCGGGAACGGGGCGCGGGGCGCGGAACTGCCGGTGCAAGAAGTTCATCACCCAGCGGCACTGCCGCTGCGAAACTGCGCTCCGGCGGTGTCAAGCCCGAAACAGAAAGGCAGAGCAGCAGAGGGAAAATAACCCTTAAAAAAACAGTTGAAACACGGAGCAACGGAGCAACGGAGTAAAACCTGAAAAACTTTTCTTCGAGAAATCTCTTTTGAGAATCACCCGATCGATGAGAATTGTGTAGTGTATAAGCAGTTGATTTCTCCGTTGCTCCGTTGCTCCGTGTTATTAGAACTGCCGTGTCTCGGATAACCACTGTTTTTCTGAAACGGGAGTCAACGCTGCTCACGGCATCCTCAAGAATGCTCTGTACGTTTCGCTGCCGTTTCATAACGTCCGCCACCGGCCATCCTCATCCTGCACCCTGGTTCCGGGCGCGCTGTTCTGGCGGCTGATCCGGGCAAAGACCGCGCGGATGGCCGGCAGGTCCTTGCTGGTGAAGTTTTCATTGGTCTGCACAACCCGCAGCATCAGCTGTTCCCGCGCTGAATTTACTTCCTTCACCACCTGCTGGAACTCGGCGTCACCGAAGTTGGCGGCAAACGTTTTCAACTCTTCCGTCGCCCCCTTCGGGATTTCACGGGGGAACGGCGTCAGCAGCCCCTCCCGGTTCTCCCCTACCCAGCCGAAGCGCTTGAAGGCTTCCACATCATCGGCATGAAACGCGATTGTTTCCATGGCCCTGACGCCATCAACCTGTTCCGGTGAATGGCGGGCGGGCGCATCAATCGTGCCGGTGGGAGAAACACCCCGCACCGAAGCTACCAGCAGCATATCCTCGCTCAGACTGTTGTAGGTACCAAGCACCTGGTTTTCCAGCGATGTGCGTTCGCTGACGACATTGACATCAACCTTGGCCAGTGTGCAGCCGGTTAAACACGTTGAAACACAGAGACACAGAGACACGGAGGAAACCAAAAGTATTTTATTGAAACGACTGAGAACAAGAACTAATTGAGAGAAGATACCCTGGTTTTCATCAAGCTTTTCAGGTTGTATTTCTCTGTGTCTCCGTGTCTCTGTGTTTAATAAAATATAAAAATCGGAGGATCTTGCAAAAGTCTTAAAAAAATTCTCCCCCTCCCTTGACGGGAGGGGACCTTTTTGGACTTTTGCAAGAGCCTCACCGAATAATCTATTGCACATACATCCTCCGCTTAAATGACAATTCGCCCTTTGGCCCGACCACCAGAGAATCGGCGCGCAGCAGGTCGAGAAAACCGCGCAGGGCCATGATGCCCTTCCTGTTGGCGACCAGCTCCCGACGCAGCGGCAGCTCTGAAATACGCACCCGCTCGACCTTCGGCAGGTCAACCGCAACACCCTTGATTTCCGCCTCCCCTTCCATGCTGAACGCCCCGTCCACCGCAGCGGCCCGCAATCCCTTCAGACGTCCCAGACGGAGCATCTTGCGCTGGGCAACAAGCTGTTCGTTGCGCTCGTACGGGTCCAGGGAGAAAAGTGCCCGCTCGATGGTGTCGGCCCCTATCTTGCGCAGATTCAGCGTCAGCCGGAGCTGTTCAAACAAATCCCGCTGTTCGGGCGTCAACGGTGCCGTAAGACCAATCTCTCCGGTGATCTCCGCGTCCTGACCCGCCTGTCGTTTGCCGCTTTCCTTCGGCACCAGCCAGGAAAGATCAAGGTGGGAAAACGAGCCGGAAGCGGCGGCGACCGGAATCTCCGGGCGCAGGTCCAACAGGGCATGTGCCAGGAGCGTTCCCCCCAGCAGGTCCGCCTGGAAAAAACTTATCCCGCTCTTTTCACCGGTAAGCAGCAGGTCACCCTCCAGGGCGGAGAGTTCCAGTGATACGCCGGAAACTTTGGTCGTGACGCGCCGGATCGAGAAGGAACGACCACCCCGCACGACACCGCGCAGATCGCTGTTGATTCTGCCAAGAATATCGGCTCCGCCCGGATTGGCCGCTGCACCACCGGCTGGGCGGACAAGCGCCATGGAAAGGGGCGTCCAGCTCTCCCCCTGCGGTGCTGACAGGGCATACACCCGGTTGATCTCGATGGCGGAGCGCATTCCTTCGATTTTCGTCCCGCCGGCAAGCTGAACGTCGAAATCCCTGCTGTTCAGAAAACCGCGCAGGGCAAGTTCACGTCCGCCGCTCAGTTCCATACGGGCACCACTTTTTATGACCCCCGCCACATCAACGCCGGGAACAAGCTGTTTCTGTTCCCGGGAGAAAGTTCCATCAACGCTGGCGAACAGCGTGGCATCCAGGCGTTTGAGCAGTGTTGCACTGCTGAACGGCGTCTTTTCATCCAGCAATAAATCAATATGACTTACATTCAGCTCGGCTTCCTGTGAAAAATTCAGCGGGGCAAGCTTCAGCATTTGGCTCACGTGAAGATCCCGCCACCCGGTCAGCTCGCCGTTGAGGGTGAAGGTGCCATGCTGTGGAGGGGCCGTGCCCCCTTGAACTCCGGAGAACTGCACTCCCCCGCCGATGCGGAGCGACTCACCATTGTTTGTTGCGGCAAAGCGTAGGTCGGGACCGGTACGAACCCCGCTCACACGGATCGCCCCCCGTGCCGATGGCAGGGTAGCGGATACTGAATCAAGTGTTACAGCCAATTCGCATTTGTCAAACAGCGACAGTCCTTTCCTGGCGGCACGCAGCGGTGTCATGCCGAGGGAGGAGGATCGGCCCGGCAGCGGCCCGGCCAGATTCCAGGCTGCGCCGGCGATGCCGTCAGCCGTCACGCCGGGCGGCAGCAGCGGGGCGCCCCACGGCATCAGGCGCCGCAGGTCAAGCCGGGCGCTGCCGCCGGTGGTGACCGTTGTTCCCGAAAGTGATCCGCTGGCGGCAAGCTGCAGAAAATCGCCCGCTGCAACCGTCGCTGCGGCACGTTGCAGCAGTGGCCGCGCATCCGTTCCGGGCGGCAGACGGAACCCGGCAGCAGTCAGGGTTGCGGTGAGCGGCAGGGGAGAAATTTGTTTTCCGGCAGCGGCACCACGCAATGAACCGACTGCAAGGGAAAATTCCGGGAGGTCGGCTTCAATGGTACCGTTCAGGGGGGCGCGCACCAGCAGGCGGAGCTGCTGGTGTACCTTGTCAGCAACAACAGCGGTGCCCAGGGAAGCGCGGGCAAGATCAAGCGTCTGGGTTACGCTGGCGGAGGCAGTGAAGGAGCGGGGTGATAAACTTTTCAGGGTGAGGTCGGTGATCACTAGGCCGGCTGTGCCCCGACCGCCACGGACGGCAAGCGGTTGAGCACCGGACAGCACAGCGGAATTGATACTCCAGAGCAGATCGGACGTCACACGGGTCGGCAGTCCGGCGGTCAGGGGGCACTCCGCTTTTTCAAGGCGCAGCTCCACACCGTCCGCAACAAACTCCCCCTGTTTCAGCGCCAGCCGAAGGTGCGGAAGCGTCACGCCGAAACCGGCAAGCGCAAGATCACCACTGTTCCCCGGACCGGCAAGGTGCAGCACCAGAGAGCGAAGCAGCAGTTCCCCGGAAATATCCGTAAGCGGTGAATTGGCGGGAATAAATGGTGCGGACAGTCCCCTCGCCCGAGCAAGGTCCAGACGCAGCGGGCCGAAGTTCAGCTCCAGCCTCCTCCCCGGAGCGGAGGGATTGGTGACGGCTGCGCTCCAGGCAGCGGTGGCAAGCCCCGGCACGTTTATGGTGCCGCCGGGGAACGCCACCCGTTGGCGGAGGCGATCGGTGACGATCTGCTGCACCAGTTTCAGGTCGAGCGGGCCAACCTGTTTTGTTTTAAACGAACCGCCGCTGGCAGCCAGGCCGGTGCCGTCTACGGTCACTGCGGCGTGCAGGTTACGCTCTGCATCACTGCGGGCCTTGAGCAGAAGCGCCACATGACCTGACAGCAGTGGAGTCTGCGGAGGAAGGAGCGGCCCGGCCACCGCCAGCAGTGCCGGCAGATCGAGGTTTACCCGTCCGGTGAAACCGTCCGCCCGGTCAAGTCTGCCGGACAGGGACATACCGACGCCGGGTGCCGAGGCCGTAACGTCGAAGAGCGCAGAGGCCATACGGATACGCCCCGCACCGGCCGCCAGATCGCTCACCGTGGCACGCAGCTGCACCGCACCGGTCTTCCGGCCATTCACCGACACCCGGCCGCTCACGGCAGCGGACACCGGACGTGCAGCAAGTGACGGCATATCAAGCCGGAGTGTACCATCATCCAGCCGGAGCGTCCGCCCCGGTAGCCGGTAGCCGATCTGAACCGGCGCAACGTCCAGGGTGACGCGCAAATCCACCGGCAGCGACAGATCCACCGCCTGAAGGCGCTGGATTAACTCCGCCACCTGGGTCAACGGATCTTTAGCTGGTGACACAGGAGGTTTCGCCGGACCGGGAGCGAGCTCCGCACGAATGTTGTGCACCCGGACAGCCAGATCAACGCCGAAGCGCCCGCCAGCGGTGCGAACGACTGCCGGAATAATGCGAATCTGTTCGATGTCGGCTTTCAGCAGCGGTGCGGAACCTTCGCCCAGATGGAGCGCAGAGAGGGTAACGCCGTCGGACCAGGAGAAGGCAAGGCGGGACCAGTCAATCTGACGTTTGAGGGAGGAGGAAAGTGACTGTTTGATTTTGTTCTGAACGGGTGGAGAGTTGACAAAAGTCGGCAGAAGGAGAAGACAGACAAGGAGCAGCACCACGGCACCAACGCCCGTTAACGCTGCTATTTTGAGGATATGTGTGATCTGTGCTCTGCGCATGGTGGTTCTCATGGTTCGCTTCAATTCACAAAAAGATGTTCAGTTGTACCGGCTAGCCTAGCGTACCTCAAAATCACCGGGGGGTGCAATGGAATCAATCATCATCCATCATGCGGTGCTTCGGCTTTTCCACATCCTCAAACTCACCTTTTTTCACCGCCCAGATGAACACCAGCCAGCACCCCGTTCCGAGGCACAGCGACAGCACTATCAGAATAATCAGGCTTTCATCCATGGCGGTTAAACCTCATGAGACGCAGGGAGTTAAGTGATACCAGCAGTGAACTGGCGGTCATGGCTACGGCGGCGTACACCGGAGTGAGGTGTCCGGCCATGGCCAGCGGTATGCCGACTACATTATACACGAAAGCCCAGCCAAGGTTCTGCCTGATAATTCTCATGGTGGCCCGGCTGAGATGGTACGCCGTGGCAATGCGGGACAGGTCATCGCCGGTGATGATGACATCGGCGTTTTCCAGGGCTATGTCGCTTGATCCTGACAGGGAACAGCTCACCGTGGCGGCAGCCAGCGCCGGTGCGTCATTGACGCCGTCACCGACCATCAGTACCCGCTGCCCCTGCTGCAGAAGTTCGGTGACATATTCAAGCTTCTGATCCGGAGTCATCCCCCCCAGGGCAGACGAGACGCCGACCTCCTCCGCGATACGGTCTACGGTAAACTGATGGTCGCCACTGATGATGGCACTGGTAATCCCCGCCGCCGCAAGTCCGGAAACGGCATCCCCCGCCCCCGTCCGCAGCTGATCGATAAGCAGGAAACGCCCGGCCTGTTGACCGTCAATGGCTACCAGAACCGCCGTTGCGGAGCCGGCGGAGTGTAGTTCGGAAGCCGGAGAGATTCCCTGTTCCTGCAGAAACACCCCGCTGCCGCACAGCACACGCTCACCGCCGGGCAGAACCCCTGAAATCCCCCTTCCCGGCACGGCGTGAAAATCACGGCACGCTTCCGGCTGATACCCCTGTTCCGCCGCGTGCCGGACGATGGCGCGGGCCAGCGGATGGGCGGCCTGTTCCTCAACCGTCGCTGCCGCCTGGAGAACGGCCGATTCGGCAAAGGCGGAGTATGTTTCAAAGCGGATAACCCCCGGCAGACCACGGGTTACCGTGCCGGTTTTATCGAACAGCGCATAATCGGTCGTCGCCAGTCGCTCGATGACATCCCCCCCCCGCAGGATAATGCCGAGTCCTGCCGAGCGGCTGCAGGCAGCCAGAACCGCCGCAGGAACCGCCAGCCCCATGGCGCAGGGACAGGCGATCAGAACCACCGACAGCGCCGACATAACCGCCACAGCGGCACTGTCCCCGAAATAGAGAAGACGCCCGGCACAAACCAGCAGCGCCAGCAGAATAACCGCCGGCACGAACCAGGCGGAAACCCGGTCGGCCAACTGCTGCAGCCCCGGCTTCCCGGCCTGTGCCATCTGCACCAGGGATGCCACCCGCATGAGGTAACTCTGCCCCACCGGCCGGAGTGCCTGCACCGTCACCGGGGCCGCCACGTTGACACAGCCGGAGCGCACTTCATCGCCGCCGGTCAGCAGAACCGGCTGGCTTTCGCCCGTGGCCAGGGACTGATCCACCTCGGTTTCACCTTCCAGAATCAGGCAATCCACCGGGAAGCGTTCCCCCTGACGGACCAGCAGCAGATCTCCCGGCCTCACCTCATCAACATCCACCGTGCAACTGCCCCCGTCCCGCAGCAGCGTCGCCCGCTGGGGTGACGAGGTGTACAGGGAACTGATGCCGGACATGGCACGCCGCCGGACGGACAGTTCAAGGAGACGGCCGATCAGCACAAAGGTCACAATGGTGGCGGCACTCTCGAAGTAGGTTTCCTGGCCGTGCAGCAGCGCCCAGGCGCTGTAGAGCCAGGCAGAAAGCGCACCCATGGCGATAAGCAGGTCCATGCCGGGGGATGCTGTTTTGAGCGACCGCCAGGCACCGGCCATAAACGGCCAGCCGGAGTAGAACACCACCGGCGTTGTCACCAGGAGCGAAACATACTGGAGAAATTGTTTCATCTCCTCCCCCATCCCCTGAAAATAGCCGGCATACAGGGCATAGGAGTAGGCCATGAGTTGCATGGTAAGAAAAAGCGCCGTACCGAAACGGAGCAGCAGGTCATTGCGCTCCCGCTGCGCTTCCTGTTCCGACCGACCGGCCGAATAGGGGCGCGGTGAATAGCCGAGTCGGGTGACTACGGAGAACAGCTCCAGCGGCGTAACAAGCGCCGGATCGAAGCGGAGCGATGCGATGCCGCCGCTGTAGGAAATGCTGACATGCTCAACCCCCGGCACCCGGACCAGCATCCGCTCCAGCAGCCAGACGCAGGCGGGACAGGTGATGCCGCCGATCAGGATGTCGAACCGGCAGAGATCCCCTTCCGGGGTCAGATACCGGGCCAGATCGGCATCATTGAAGGGTGCGGGAAGCGCCTCGGCCACCGTCGGAACCGCACGGCCGGAGCGGAGATAAAAATCCTCCAGCCCGGCAGCGCAGATCATCCGGTGCGCCCCCTGACAGCCCCGGCAGCAGAAGACGGTGCCGTTGTCGCCGTCACCGCTGATTCCCTTCCAGCGGAAGCTGATACCGCAGTGGCTGCAGGTCTGTTCAGCGAAGAGGGTCATGGCGAAACGGACACCGTCGCGGTCGGTCGGCCATCGGACACAAGTTCAAGCAGTATTTTTGCAGGGGGGGTGCTGTTGCGGGGAATATGGATCATGAAGATCACATCCCGATGCTGGTTGGCTGCGATGGTGATATCGCGGGTCTGGCCAAGCAGTTCGACTCTGCCGGAGGGTTCACCGGCAATCCGGAGGGAATAGACACGGGATTTTTCGGACCGGTTGCCGATAATCGCCCGCCAGGGGAACGCCACGGAACCGTCCGGCAGAGTGCGGGAGTCGGCCGTTGCCACCCGCTGCACAGCAAAGGCGGTCTCACTTCTGTTCACCACCCCCCAGACGAGCGCCCCCGTTAGCACCAAGGTCGCGGTCAGTAGTGCGATGGTGGTATTTCCCATGCGGAAGCCGGTTCCTTTCACGGTGCCGAAACGGTAATCGATCAGACCGAAACCATCCGGCCGCCGCTCCATGACACCACGGCACGCATCGATACAGCGGCCGCAGCCGATACATTCAACCTGGAATCCGGTGCGGATATCAATCCCCATGGGGCAGGTTTTGATACAGGCATTGCAGCGAAGGCAGCGGTCACGGCTTTCCTCCAGAAACGTCAGGTTCAGGGTGCCGGCATCCATCAGCGCGGTCTGAAACCGTCCGTACGGGCAGTAACTGTGGCAGAAACTCCGCTTGACCAGAATCAGGTTGAGGTAGCCGAGCAGGGTCAGCAGCAGAAAGGTGTAAAACATAGCCTGATGATCGGAGAAATGGAGGAGGTTCGAGGCGGCCTGCCGGGGCGACATGAACCAGCAGAACAGGTTGAAAGCTCCCAGTGAGGCGACAACCAGTGCAAAGAAGTGTTCAGAAACTCGGGCAACAGCAGGGGACACCTGTTTCCGGCTTGTGCGTCCCAGCAGTTCCGCAAGATCGTTAAACACCGTCTGCGGACAGAGCCAGCCGCACCAGACCCGCCCCAGAACCGCCGTCACCAGCAGGAAGGAAACAACAAACAGCAGGATCACCAGCAGCAGAAGATAAAACTGATCAATCCGGAGCGGCATCCCGGCCAGAAAGAGCGTCATTTTATCAATATCCATCCGCAGAAACGGATTACCGGATATGGAAGCAAACGGGAGCAGCAGCGCTGCGGCGATCAGCAGACCCTGGACGAACTGGCGTTTATTGGTGATGCGGGGAAGGGGCATAACGATAACATCCTGATTGAACAAGGTTGACCGATTTTCGCTACTGTATAGCACATTAAACTGCGAAATGCTCGGATTTGGGAAAGGATGCCAGTTGAAGGCGGGTCGTACACTCCCCTCCTATTTTAGGAGGGGCCGGGGGTGGTAAGGTTTCGCACGTGAAGTTGATTGTTTTCGTTCGTTCCTCCCTCCCTCCCTTTCAAGGGCCGGGGTGGGGATGGGGTTACTTGTTTGGTTTCAGGGTGTTACCAAAAACGGCCCTATCCCCATCCCCATCCTAGCCTTGAAGTCTCCCCTGTTAAGTACCCTCTGGGGCATAAAGGGAGATTTAGGAGGTTTGCCGTTACAGAACCTAACTCACTCCGCCATCTTCCTGCGAAAAATAAACACCGCAGCTACAAACGCTACCAGTGCCGACAGTGACACCTGCAGTACGGGAAATGCCGCCAATTCTCCGGTAACCAGCGCCCGACGGGCACCTTCAAAAAGTGCGGTGGTCGGCAGCGCGCGCACCCAGGGAATGACGGAGGGGGGATAGGATGAGAGTGGAAAGAACAGCCCGGACATGAAGATCAGCGGCATGACCAGCACCGCCTCGACCTTGCCGATGGTCTCCGGCTTGTCCATGACCGTGCCGCTGATGATGCCGGCGCAGGAAAAGAGCGCCGATCCGGGGATCAGGAACAGCAGGTACTGGAGGAGATGCTCCAGTGGGAAACGGAACGGGGTGATGGCAAAGATCACCAGGCCGACGGCGCACCCCTTGATGATGCCGTGGGTAAAGCCGGTGAGGATTTTGGCAATGACAATTTCGGAAACCGAGATCGGGGTGACGCGGTATGACTCGATGGTGAACTGTACCCGGCGGTGAAACCAGAGACTCCAGACACTTTCATTGTAGGCGGCATTGACGGCGGTCATGGTGATCAGACCGGGGGCGATGAACAGGCTGTAGGGTGCGCCGTCCACCAAACCGATGTACCCCTGCATGCCGATGCCGAAAGCCAGATAAATCGTCAGCGGATAGGCAACCACTGCGACCAGTTCCGAGTATATGCTGCGGCGCAGGATCAGCATATCCCGCAGCCAGATTGCCACTGTCCCGGTGAGCATCATTCCCTCACCTTCTCGCCGGTAAGAGAGATAAACACATCTTCAAGAGTTCTCTCCTTGAGGGATATACGCCGGATTGCCGCGCCATGCAGGGCGGTGACAATTTCCGAAACACATTCCCAGTGTTCAAGTGTTACCGTAACTTTATTACCCAACCGGCTGATATTTCTGGAGCATGACATGGCGCCGAGGAGTACCGCGTAGCGCTCACCCTCCCCTTCGGCAAATTCTATTTCATACACGGTAGCCCCGCTCAAACGATCCTTCAATTCCTGCGTGCTGCCGCTCGCGATCAGCCGGCCATGATCCATGATGGCGATCCGGTCGCAGAGCTGTTCAGCCTCCTCCAGATAATGGGTCGTGAGGAAAATCGTCATGCTCCCGGCCAGGGAACGGACGTATTCCCATACCGCCCGACGGGATTGCGGGTCAAGCCCGGTGGTCGGTTCATCAAGAAATAGAACCCGGGGTTGGTGGACAAGAGCACGGGCAATCACCAAGCGCCTTTGCATCCCCCCGGAAAAGGTATCGGGAAAATCCGTCTGCCGCCCCGCAAGCCCCATTAGTTCGAGCAGATCGTCGATACGTCCCTTGTACTGCCGCTTCTCCATGCCGTGCAGTCGCGCATGAAGTTCCAGGTTTTCACGGGCGGTCAGATACCGGTCGAGGCTGTTTTCCTGAGACACCACTCCGATCATGCAGCGGATCGCCCGCCCGGAACTGAGGGTGTCCAACCCCTCGATGGTAACACTGCCGGAGCTTTGGTTCATGAGCGTAGTCAGGATACGGATCAGGGTGGTCTTGCCGGCACCGTTGGGGCCGAGCAGGCCGAAGATAGTGCCCTGCTCCACCGAGAGATCAAATGAGTCAAGAGCGGTAAGGGCACCATAGGATTTGGTGAGGGAGCGGGTAACAATTGAGGGGAGCGTCATAGTATTCCTAGATGATTCCGTGGAGCGGGCCGCCGGGGGCGGCAAGGGCGTCAAGCCTGCGTTCCACCGCCGGGTCATCTTCCAGCGGAGGGGCGTGGAACGGCTTGATCCGGGCGTCGATCACCAGGGGGCCGGCGCAGCCCCAGTGCCTGCCGCGGTTTACCGGGTTGATACCGTACATATCGGTCGCCGGGTTGGATCGGGTAAAGGTGACCCAGAGGAAGTTGTTCAGAGTCGCCGCCGTGAAGGTGCTGTCGTCGCAGATCACAATCAGGGGAAAACCGGTGTAGGAGGTGCGCCCTTCATGGAAACGGCAGAACTGCTCAATCAGAGGATCCCCCTCCCCCCTCGCTTGCTCAGACCGGGGGCCGGTTATGGCAAGAACCCCCGGTAGGCAGACGGCGGCAGGGCCGAATCCGGGCGGCAGTTCAAGACCGGCAGGCGCTTCCGTGGCAAGCTTCTGCCGCACCGGGCCGGCGGCGGCGATCACGACTTTGGAGCCTTCGTTCAGCCCGGAGCCGCTGTAGTCCAGGGTATCAACCGTTGTCGCGGTCTGGAAGTGCAGACCGGTCCGCCAGTCGGCACGCTCCAGCAGGTGCCCCAGAAATGCGGCGATGTCGTGGGTATGCAGTGACGGGGCATCCTCATCGGCGGCAATCAGCAGATATTTGGCCAGTGACAGCTGTCCCTGGCCGAGGATGGCATTGGCAACGGTCAGCAGTTCCTGCGGCTGGCGGGTGGCGGCATATGGCACATAGCGTTCGCTGGCAATGGCCAGCAGCAGCGGATGGACACCGGCGGCATCCACGGCGTGCACCTCTTTTACCCCCGCCACAACGGTCGGAATCAGCGGACCGGTCAGTTCATGGATAAAGGCGCCGAAGCTGGTGTCTTCCTGGGGCGGGCGGCCGACAGTGGTAAACGGGAGGATGGCGTCCCGGCGGTGATACACCGCGTCAACCTCGATACAGGGGAATTCGTGGGTAAGGCTGTAATAGCCGAGATGATCGCCGAACGGCCCTTCCGGGAGGGTTCTGGCGGGGTGGACAACTCCGCTGATACAGAAATCCGCTTCGGACGAAACCGGCAGCTGTCCCGGCACTCTGGTCATGGGGATACGATGTCCGGCCAGCAGTCCGGCAAAGGAAAGTTCCGGCATCCCTTCCGGCAGCGGCATGACGGCGGCGACAGTCATGGCCGGCGCCCCCCCCAGGAAGATGTTGACCCGGAGCAGCTCGCCCCGGGCAATGGCTTCAGCATGGTGGGCACCGATGCCGCGATGAATCTGGTAGTGGAGTCCGGCCTGTTTATCCTGCTGATAGCTGTTGCCGGAAATCTGAATCCGGTACATGCCCAGATTTGATTTGGCAAAACCGGGATGGGACGGGCTTTCGCTGTACACCTGCGGCAGGGTCAAAAACGCGCCGCCGTCACGGGGCCATGACACAAGCTGCGGCAGGGCGGACAGAGTTGTTCTGCATTCAAGAAGCGGCGCCGTGGCGGTGGCACGCGGCAGGAGGTGCCAGGCGGCGAAGGGGGCTTTTGCCATATCAAGCGGATTTTTCAGCAGTGAAAAGGGATTTATTTTAAGGTCCACCAGTCGGCGGATATCATCCAGCGTATCCCGAAAGATGAAGCGGGTCCGCTCCAGGGTGCCGAAAAGGTTGCCCAGCAGCGGGAAGCCGCTGCCGACGGCATTGGTAAAGAGCAGCGCCGGCCCACCGGCCTGATACACACGCCGCTGCAACGCCCCGATTTCCAAATGGGGATCAAGCGGCGCGTCAATCCGGAGCAGCATGCCCCGGCGCTGAAGATCAGCCACACATTCCTGCAGATTCCTGTAACCCATAGTTCCAATCCCAGCCTTGAAAAGATTTCTTGACCCCGCGCAAGGTATCACTGTAATCATTGAATTACAATCGGGATTGCACCAGCCGGAGCCGCTATGCCACGCCTGACACTCTTCAAGAAAATACTGATCATCACCCTGCTGCTGTCACTCCTTCCGTTGATAGCATCGTCGCTGATCCTGTTTTTCAATCTGGAGTCAACCAGTGCCCGCCTTACGTCTGAAATCGGCGGCACGGCGGATATGCAGGCATCGGAATCCCTCCAGATGCGGGCATCCCAGGTGGCGGAGAGTGTGGCTGATTTTCTGCGCCAATGCGAAAGTGATCTGATCTTCCTGTCGCGCTCACAGCTGGACCAGGCGACCCTGCTTAATTTTTATGCCAGCCGGCGGGGTGAAATCTGGTACCGGAGCGGAAGTGCGGCCGCCCCCCATGAAACGCGGGAGCAGGTGCCGCTTTACCGCAGCATTGCCCTGATTGATAAAAACGGCCAGGAAAAAATGGTCATCAAAGATAGCGCCGTCGTCCCGGCAGCAGAGTTGAAGAATGTGGCCAACCCCGCCCGGACGGAATTCCTGACAGAGGATTATTTCACCAAAGTCCGCACCCAGCCGGGCAAAATATACGTTTCCCACCTCACCGGTTTTCATATCTCCAAGCAGGATCAGCTGAACGGCGCCGACGAACCGGAGCACGCCCTTGACGGCAAAAGCTACAAGGGGGTCGTCCGGTTTGCCGCCGCCCTTTTTGATGCCAGAGGCTCCTTTAACGGCGTGGTTGTGGTTTCCCTCGACCATCGCCACTTGATGGAATTTACCCAGCATATTGATCCGGGGCACAACTTTTCCACCGTGTTCCCGTCCTACAAAAGCGGCAACTATTCCTTCATGTTTGACGATGAAGGTTGGATCATCACCCACCCGAAATACTGGGACATCCGGGGCCTGGATTCTTACGGCCAGCTGATCCCCCCCTATTCCAAGTCCTCTACGGAAGCCGATATCAACATCGGCCGCATACCCTATAATCTTGACCATGCCGGCTTCATCCACCCCAACTACCCGCTGGTCGCTACTGAAGTCAGAAAACAGAAGGCCGGTTTTGTCGATGCAACCAATGTGGGCGGCGCTAAAAAGATCATGGCGTACGCCCCGATCCTGTACGACAGCGGCGATTACAGGCGGCACGGTGTGTTCGGCGGCATTACCATCGGATTCCAGCTGAACCAGTTTCAGGACGTCGCCCGCAAAGGGAGCCGTCTGATCAATCAGCAGCTTGGCCAGCACCGGAAGCGGAGCGTTTTCATTCTGCTGATAACCTCACTGCTGGCGGGATTTTCAGCATGGGGACTGTCGCGCGGCATCACCCGTCCCCTGCTGCAGTTGACGGAAGGAGCCCATAAACTGGCTGAAGGTGACGCCCACAGCCGCGTTGCCGTTACCTCCGGCGATGAGGTCGGTGAACTCGGCAGGACGTTCAACGTTATGGCTGACGAACTGGAAACCAGGAAAAACAGCCTGCTGGCGACGCTGGATGAACTGCAGCGCTCCCGGATAGACATCCTGGCGGAGCGCAACTTCAAAACCAGCGTTCTGGAAAGCATTTCAAGCGCGATTATTACCATTTCGCCGAGCGGGGCACTGACCTCAATCAACGGCGTGGGGCTGAAATTCCTTTCCGACACCGCCACCCTCGGCATGGAGTATCACGAACTGTTCAGCGCCTGGCCAGACGTTTGCGAACGGGTGGAAACGGCGCTGGTAACACAACAGGGGTATGGACGAAAACCGCTGGTCAGGCAGATTGACGGCGAAACCACCTACTACGATTTCGGCCTGTTTCCCATCGGCTCCGGCGGTGAGATGGGCGTGACCGTGACACTGCGCAACGAAACCGAGCGTGAGCGACTGCGGGAGGAAACTATCAGGCTGGACCGTCTGGCATCGCTCGGCAAGCTTTCCGCCGGTATCGCCCACGAAGTCCGCAACCCGCTGACCGGCATATCGCTTCTTTTGGATGATCTGCACGACAAGCCGGGCTTCAGCGCGGAGGACAAGGAGATGCTGTCACGGGCACTGGCGGAGATTGAGCGGGTTGAGCGCCTTATCAGCGCACTCCTCAACTATTCGTCACCGGTGCGTACAGCGTTCAGGGAGGGGGATTTCACACAAATTCTGAATGATATTCTGCTGCTGATGCGGCGGCAGGCGGAGAAGCAGGGCGTTGTCCTGAATGTCTCACTCGTACCGCTGCCGCACTTCCGCTTTGACCCGGAAAAGATCCGGCAGGCGCTGATCAACATCCTGAAAAATGCCCTTGAAGTGCTTGAATCAGGGGGGATTATTACCATAACAACCGAGTTCCACACCACCGCCGTCATGGTTGCCATCAGCGACAACGGCCCCGGCATTCCGACGAAAGATCTGCCGCTGATCTTCGAGCCGTTCTTCACCCGCAAGGGGGCCGGTACCGGGCTCGGACTCTCCATTACCCAGCGGATAATCGAGGAACATCACGGTGCCCTTAATGTTGAAAGTGACGGTTCAACCGGCACTACCTTCCGTATTACCCTTCCGCTCGACAACCGGCCGGCCTGAATCAGCTGACCGTCAATCCGGCATACCCGACCACCTGACGGTTGTCTCCGGTCACATCCCCGCTGGTACCATAGGCCACCAACTCGGCCCGCGTCGCGCCAAGCGCCAGTGCCGCCTCGATCATGACGGTGGCCGGCACAACGCCGCACATGCTGATGCCCCGGCTGCGACACACCTCCAACAATCCTTTGCCATCCAGGGCCAGTGCCCGCTCCAGCGCCAGTTCATCTTTCACACGGGCCGCAGCGGCCGATTCGTAATGGGTCATGTCGGAACTGGCCACAATCAGCACGTCAGCCCCGAATTCCCGGATAGCTGCGGCAATGCCGAGGCCGATGTCGCGCAGGGGGGAATAATCGCCCCGGCCGATACAGAGCGCGGAAAAGGTAACATCCGGACGCAGATATTGAAGAAACGGGAGCTGAACTTCGAGGGAGTGTTCCGAACTGTGCGCGATACTGTCGGTCTGCAGGTACGGGGTATGCTGAAGCAGCAGCGAGTTCAGGCGGGGGTTGATGGCTGAAGCCCCGAGCGGTGTCAGCCATTCGCCATCCGGATACAGCGCGGCAGCCGCCCCGGCGCCACGGTGATTGGGGCCGATGATGAGTACGGTGCCCGGAATTTTGCAGCGTGAAAACAGTTGGCCGGCGATGGCACCGGAATAAACGTACCCGGCGTGGGGAGAGATGACGCCGGTCACCGGTTGTGGTGCACGGTTTTCCGGGATCAGCTGCGAAAGAGCGGAGCGGAGTTTTTGCTGCTCCCCTGGATAAAATTGACCGGCTACGGCTGGCTGACGCTGCATGACTGACCTCCCTGCCGCTGTTATTCCAATTCCATTTCAAAGCTCTCTCTTCGTTGGCTCGTCATCGGCTCCTCAACGTACGGTCTGTACGCCTACGTCGCCGATCTCCTCGCCGCCTTGAGATCATCTTTGAACTGGAATTGGAGTTAGAGCGACAACTGGCTTTCCACAGGTAAAGACTTTTCCGGTTCAAGCTGCAATTCTTCCTGACGCTCGTAGGAGGGCTGTTCGTCCAGCGCCTGTATTTCACGAAGCGTCGGTAACGATTTCAGATCCTTCAGCCCGAAAATTTCAAGAAATTCCTTTGAAGTGCCATAGATCAGCGGCCGCCCCGGTATATCCTTTTTGCCGAGGATGCGCACCAGATGCTTTTCCAGCAGTGTTTTAAGAACTCCGCCGCAGTCAACCCCGCGCAGATGCTCGACTTCAGCGCGGGTCACCGGTTGCCGGTAGGCAATAATGGCCAGAGTTTCGAGGGCGGATTGTGAAAACTTGAACGCCCTGGTTTTGATGTGACGGGTGATAAACCGGTGAAACACCGGACGGGTTCTGAATTGCCACCCGCCGGCCACCTCCACCAGATCAAAGCCCCCTCCGCGCCCCTGATGATAGTCAACCAGTTCGGACAGTGCGGATTTAATCTCGTCACGATCGAATTCGTCCAGCAGTTCGCAAAGACGATCGGTCGAAAGTGCTGACTCGGCGGTAAAAATAAGGCTTTCCAGTATGGCGGATAATTCTGGATTCATGGAGCATCAACCTCAGGGGTATCGGCAGGAACCGCCGGAATAAACCAGATGGAACCATGCCCGCCCCCCTGGAAAATACGGATCAGCTTGAGTCGGCACAGCTCAAGAAGCGCCAGAAAGGTGACAATAATCCGTTCACGGGTCGGTTCATCACTGACCAGATCGTCAAACTGGACGGTGTCCTGTTCCTGGAGCAGGGATAGAATTTCGTTGATGCAGTCGGCCATGCTGAGTGAATCACCCGGGGCAACATCGTGAAAGCTTTCGGCCGGTATCCTCTGCAGCAGGGCACGAAAGGCATCCACCAGTTCAAACAGGCTTACTTCCAGCGGCCCTTCCACGTTTTGTGCGGCTGCCAGCAGCGGCTCCGTGGCGGTGCGGGCAAAGACTTCACGCCCCAGCATCGCCCGGGCACCGATGACCATGCCGGCTTCCTTATACTGCTGATACGCCAGCAGACGCCGTACTAACTCTTCCCGGGGATCGATTTCCTCGGCTTCCGGCTCATCCTCCGTATCCAGCGGGAGCAGCTGCCGCGATTTGATCTGCAGCAGGGTCGCCGCCATGACGAGAAAATCCCCCGCCACTTCCAGATTGAGAACCTTCATGAGCTTGATGAATTCCAGATATTGACGGGTTATGACCGCGATGGATATATCGCAGATATCCAGTTCGTTTTTCTTGATGAGGTGCAGCAGCAGATCCATCGGGCCGTCGAATTTATCCAGGTGGACGCTGTACTGATCCCGAAGGCCGTCCAGCAGCGGCAGATGTTCCTCGCGATGTGCGGGTGCCTCTGCTGTCATATCAGAATTTGAGCGCTGCCCGTACTTCAGTCATAACCGCGTCAGAAATCAGAGAGGCCCTGCGGCTCCCCTCCTGCAGCAGTTCATCGACAAATCCGGGGTTGGCGGCAAGTTCTTCACGGCGGGCGCGAAAGGGTGCCAGCCGCTCATTGATACAGCCGGCCAGGATTTTTTTGCACTCCACGCAGCCGATGCCGGCAGCGCGGCAGGCCGGCATAATTTCATCCAGCTTTTCCTGCGGCACGTACAGACGGTGCAGGTTGAAGGCCACGCACACATCCGGATCGCCCGGATCTGCCCGGCGAACCCGGTTGGTGTCGGTAACCATGGACATGACCATTTTTGCCGTTGTTTCGGCATTGTCGGAAAGATAGATGGAGTTGCTGTACGACTTGCTCATTTTGCGCCCATCAAGACCGGGCAGTTTGGGAGTCTCGGTCAGGAGCGCTTCCGGCTCGGGAAAGACCTGCCCGTACAGGTGATTGAAACGGCGGGCTATTTCACGGGTAATTTCCAGGTGCGGCAGCTGATCATGTCCCACCGGCACGCGGGTCGCCTTGTACAGGATGATATCGGCCGCCATCAGCACCGGATAGCCGAGAAAACCGAATGTGGTCAGGTCGCGCTGCTCGATATTGTCGAGCATCTCCTTGTAGGTAGGGTTGCGTTCCAGCCAGGAAACCGGGGTGATCATGGACAATATAAGGTTCAGTTCGGAATGGTGCGGCACAAGGCTCTGGCGGAACACCACGCATTTTTCCGGATCAAGGCCAAAGGCCACCCAGTCCAGCACCATCTCACGGATGCTCTGGGCAATCCCGGAGGTATCAGCATATTCGGTCGTCAATGAATGCCAGTCGGCCACAAAAAAGAAACAGTCATAGGAATCCTGCATTTTAACCCAGTTTTCCAATACCCCGTGATAATGGCCGATATGCAGTCTGCCGCTTGGTCTCATGCCGCTGACAACCCGTTGTTTCATGGTAAAACGCTCCTTGTATCCAGTAGGTCGGTTCTGCTAAAGTGCTTCTCAAAACTATTCTTGAAGACAGGGAAATTTACATGATGCGACCCAAAATTGAAACCAAAATCATGAATCCGCTCATCGGCACGGCCATTCCGCTACCAACATACGCAACGGACGGCGCCGCCGCCCTGGACCTGCGTGCCTGCCTGGAAACCCCCGTAACTGTTCAGCCGGGAGAAACGGTACTCATCCCGAGCGGCATTGCCATCAGCATCCACGATCCCGGTCTGGTAGCCCTGCTGATGCCCCGCTCCGGCCTGGGGATCAAGCATGGTATCGTATTGGCGAATACAGTCGGGGTTATTGATTCGGACTATCAGGGAGAGATTGGGATCGGCATCGTTAATCGGGGTACGGCAGAGTACACCATCCAGCCGGGAGAACGGGTTTGTCAGATGATGTTTGTGCCGGTGCTGCAGACGGAATTGAGCGTGGTGTCGGAATTCAGCTTGGCAAGCGGGCGGGGAACCGGCGGGTTCGGGTCAACCGGGAGCCATTAAGCCCCCCTCCTATTTTAGGAGGGGTTGGGGGTGGTAAGATTTAAATCGTCCCTTCACCAAATCACATTTCAAATATCACTGATCCGCCAAACGCTTTCTCAAACAGATCTTTCTTGGCGTTCCCCCCGAATATCTCCACAGAAATATCCTCTGTACCAAGGAGCTTAATACAAAAATTTGATTCGTTCCGGTTGAGGGCCACAACTTCCACCAGTCCGCTTCTGCGGCGATCCAGGCCGTCCGAAAGCCGGAGTATGCCGCCGAGCCGCGCTACAATCTGCTGATCTTTCGGTTCCAGCCGTTCATATTCGGGGTGTTTTTTCTTCGGCAGCGATTTGCGATGGTAGCGGGCGATCAATGCCATCATTTCCCGCTCACGGGGCGAAAAGCCGAACAGTTCGGCGTGGCGGATCAGATGGTGCGAATGCTTGTGGTGGCTGTTGTAGCTGATAAAATAGCCGACGTCGTGCAGCAGTGCCGCTGACTCAAGAAGTCGCCGGTCGTTTTTTTTCAGCCCGAATTCTTTCGCCAGGTAACCAAAGATACTCAGGGAGATCTTGGCAACGTGCCGTGAGTGCGGTTCGTCAAAGTGGCAGGAACGGGCAAAATCAAGTATCGACTCCTTCCAGCTGCGTCCCACCGTCGATTCAGGTAGCAGGTTCAGGCGCTTCATACAGCTGATGATCAGCCCTTCGCGGATACCACGCTCGTTAACCAGCAGGATATTGGCCCCGAAGTACTTCAGCAACTCATCAATCACCACAAATCCGGCAACAATGATATCAGCACGGTCAGGACTCAAGCCCGGAACATTCCTGAGCGACTTGATATCCTTGCGTTCCAGCATCGCCAGCAGGTGAACAACCTCGGAGCGCAGGACCTCCAGGCCATGTGCCGTGGAGTAGGTTTGGTGACGCATATTCATAACCATTGCTGCCAGGGTCGTTATGGTACCGCCTGAACAGATGAACGTCTGCACCGAACCCGGTTTTTCAGCAAATGCCTCTTTTAATTCGGATCGGACGAACCGCCTGAGTTTGGCTATTTCACTTTCCTGAACCGGATCCGATTTCAGGAATCTGTCAGTCATGCGGACAGCGCCGAGCTCGAGGGATGAGCAGTTTTCAACGTGATTGGCGACGGCGCTCATGACCTCCACGCTGCCGCCGCCGATATCGATGATCATGTAGCGTTTGCCGCTCATATCAAAATTATGACGCACCGACCGCGCCACCAGTTCCGCTTCTTCCTCCCCCGTTATAACCCTGATTTCACGCCCCAGTTCACGGGTCAGAACAGACACCAGTTCATTGCCGTTTGATGCGCTTCTCACGGCACTGGTGGCGACCGCTTCAACTTCCGTCACCTTCAGGCCGTCTATCAGCTTACGGATACGCGACATGGCATCAACCGCACGGGCAAAGGCTGCCGGGGAGATGCTCCCGCTGGCTGCCAGATTTTCTCCAAGCCGCACGGTCGCTTTTTCATCATCAAGAATCGTATACCGCCCCTGTTGATCAACCTCCACAACAATGCAGCGGATCGAATTTGTGCCGATATCAATGGCGGCAAGGCGGCTTTTGTTCACTCACGTACCTCCGTTCAGATTGAGTCGGCCATACTATGCATCAATTGCGCACAAAAGAAAAGGCGAAGCCTGTATCGGCTCCGCCTTCCTTATATCCTGCTGTCCGGGCTGTGCAGAAGTTACGCTGCGGCAACCTTTGTGCCGTCAAGATTGTAGCCAAGAGCTTCCTTGCGGGAAAGCTTGATCTTGCCGTTTTTGTCAACGCCGATACATTTGACCAGCACTTTATCGCCTTCGTTCAGGATTTCCGTCACTACCTTGACCCGTGTGGTGTCAAGTTCGGAAATATGAACCAGTCCGTCCGTACCGGGCATGATTTCAACAAATGCGCCGAAATCCATGATTTTACGAACGGTACCCATGTACAATTTGCCTTCTTCAGCCTCATCGGTCAGGCCGCGGATCATCTGGATAGCCAGATCACAGGCTTCCTTGTTGGTACTGGCGATGTTGATGCGGCCGGTATCATCGATATCGATGGTAACGCCGGTGGTTTCAGTAATGTTGCGGATATTCTTGCCGCCGGTTCCGATGACGTCGCGGATACGATCGGTCTTGACGTAGATGGTGGTAATGCGCGGAGCGAACGGTGACATTTCCGGACGCGGAGCGGCAAGGGTTTCAGCCATTTTGCCGAGAATGTGCAGACGACCTTCACGGGCCTGCTTGAGTGCCTGCTGCATGATCTCTTTTGTTACGCCGCCGATTTTGATGTCCATCTGCAGTGCAGTAACACCTTCGGCAGTACCGGCAACCTTGAAGTCCATATCTCCCAGGTGATCTTCGTCACCAAGAATATCGGACAGGATGGCGAACTTGTCACCTTCCTTGATCAGACCCATGGCAATACCTGCCACCGGTGCGGTTACCGGGATACCGGCATCCATCATGGACATACAGCCGCCACAGACAGCCGCCATGGAGGAAGAGCCGTTACTTTCAAGAGTTTCAGAAACGATTCTGATGGTGTAGGGAAAATCATCGTGCTTCGGCAGAACTGCCGCAAGAGCGCGCTCAGCAAGCATGCCGTGACCGATTTCGCGACGCCCCGGTCCGAGACGGAAGCTGGTTTCGCCGACTGAAAACGGAGGGAAATTGTAGTGAAGCAGGAAGCGTTTGCGTGAAGCGCCATACAGAGAGTCGATGCGCTGTTCATCACTGGAGGTGCCGAGTGTTGCGGCAACCAGCGCCTGTGTTTCACCACGGGTAAACAGTGCCGAACCGTGAACGCGCGGCAGGAACCCGGTTTCAGTGCTGATGGGACGAATGGTATTGGTGGTACGACCATCGATACGGATACCGGTATCAAGGATATCGGCACGGACGCGCTCATACTCGAAATCACCAAGAAACGCCTTGATCTTTTTAGCGGAGCCTTCGAATTCTTCCTTGAGGGCCTCAATAGTGTCAGCTTTGATCAGATCAATCTGGTCGTGACGCTCATTTTTTGCTTTGAGTTTGACCGCTTCGCCGATCCGGTCGTAGGCAAGTGCGCGAACCCGTGCCTGCAGCACTTCATCAACAACTACCGCTGCAACTACACGCTTGGCAACGCCCGCTTTTTTCTGCAGTTCTTCCTGGGCTTCGATCAGCGGCAGCATCGCTTCCTTGGCAAAAAATACCGCTTCCAGCAGATCTGCCTCGGAAACAAACTTTGCTTCCCCTTCAACCATGATTACTGCGTCCCGGCTGGCGGCAACAACAATTTCGAGGTCGCTTTGTTCCAACTGCTCCGCAGTCGGATTACAGATAAACGCACCATCAACACGGGCAACTTTAGCGCCGGCGATCGGCCCGTTGAACGGGATGTCAGAAATCATCAGTGCTGCTGAAGCGCCCAGCATTGACAGAATTCCGGGATCATTATCCTGATCAGCGGAAACAACGGTGGCAATGATCTGAGTGTCGTTCAGAAACGTTTCCGGAAACAGCGGACGGATCGGACGATCGATAAGACGGCAGGTGAGGGTTTCCGGATCGGTGGGACGGGCTTCGCGTTTGAAAAAACCACCCGGGATCTTGCCGCCTGCATAGGCCTTCTCCGTGTAGTTAACGGTGAGCGGGAAAAAATCCTGCCCTTCTTTAGCTTCTTTTGCTGCAACTACTGTGACCAGAACAACCGTGTCGCCGCAACTGACAACAACCGCACCACTGGCCTGTTTTGCCATTTTGCCGGTGGAAAGCGTAATCGTTCTCCCCCCGAACTCAACCTGAACATTTTGTTCCATACTATTCTCCTCTTCGGTTGTGTTGGGGCCGTCGGTACAACCACTGCGAACCCTGCCGCAGAAATTCTACCCACGCCCCCAACAAATATAAAAAGGGCCGCAAAGCCCTTTTCTTAGATGAGCATACCATAAACAGCGAAGCGGTAAACCTGCCTGGGCAGGAATACCGCTGCGAACTATCTACGAATGCCGAGTCGCTCTATTACAGTTTTGTATCTGCCCAGCTCTTTGCCTTTAAGGTAATCCAGAAGGCGTCTTCTCTGGCCGACAAGTTTCAGAAGGCCACGACGGCTGTGGTGATCTTTTTTGTGGATTTTGAAATGTTCAGTAAGATAGGTGATCCGCTCGGTCAGAATTGCAATCTGAACCTCAGGGGAACCTGTATCGCTATCGTGTTTCTTGAATGCATTGATGATTTCCTGCTTTTTTTCGGTTGCCAGCACAGTCAACTCCTCCATTTACCTGATTAATGTGTGATTTAAAAAAAGGGACATACCCTGATACGCAAAAAACGAGTTGTATTACCTATCACAGTGACGACTCATTTGTAAAGTACTAACTTAGTTGCCATCCGGAAACTCCGGATGAGCAGCTGTTGGTTTCCGTAGTGGAAAGCGGGGATTTTTTCTCCTGGCAAGGAAATCAAGGAATTACACGGAGGCGTACATCAGTACGCCGCACACGTAAGGCCGCAGATTGACGTCGCCAGGGGTAAAAAGCACCCTTTCCGGACGGAAACTAGATAAAAACACGCTTTAGAACAATACGCGGGAGGCCGTCGCCCCCGTGTGACAACCCGGCAACGGCAACCAGATCCTTGGCGTGGGTAAGCCGGACCAACTGCGGTTCGCCAGCGGTGGTGTCGATATCGTCTATGATCTCGTCCGGAAGCGGTGAGCGTCCAAAGGATACTTTTGCCAAACCGGCATCCGTGAGCCGTATCTCCCGTAAATGCGCAAGAGACTCATAGGGTGTAATGCAGAGCGGTACCAGGTCACCTTCGCGTGCCGCATTTTCGAGGGTTTCAAGCGTGTGGGCAGCGCCTATTTCAAACGGGCCGCTCGCCGTTCTGCGCAGTTCTTTCAACGCAGCGCCGCATCCCGCCATGGCACCGATATCATCGGCCAGTGTCCGGATATAGGTTCCTCGCGAACAGACAACTCTGATTGCCACAAAGGGGGGGGTGAACGAAAGAAGCTCAATAGAATGAATTTCAACCGGACGTGCAGCCCGCTCAACCTCCTGCCCCATTCGTGCCAGCTTGTACAGAGGCTGCCCCCCCTGCTTGATTGCTGAATACATGGGGGGAATCTGGAGAATCGGACCGGTGAAGCGGGTAAAAATATCATGTAACGTGGATTCAGACAGTGAAGAGTACTCTTGTTCGTGCAGAACCTTGCCGGTCATGTCCAGGGTGTCCGTTGCCACGCCGAACTGCATCAGCGCTTCATAGCATTTAACCCCTTCATCCAGGAACGGAATGGCTTTGGTCCCGTCATTGACTGCAATCGGCAGAACACCAGTGGCAAACGGGTCGAGAGTGCCGGTGTGCCCCACTTTCCTGGTTCCCAGAATACGACGGACACGGCTGACCACGTCATGGGAGGTGATGCCGGCGGGCTTGTCGATGACAACAAAACCGTTAATCAAAGATATTCATCCACAATTCCGTACACCAGCGCCTTGACGTCTTCCAAAGAACCGTCAACAGTACAGCCGGCCGCATTGTGGTGACCGCCGCCGCCAAGTGCCTGGGAAAAGGCAGCAACGTTTACCTTCCCTTTGGAACGGAACCCGATCTTCCATTTAAACTCATCCAGCTGGCGGAAAAAGATGGCGACCTCCACCCCTCGTATAGAGCGGGGGTAATTAACGAACCCATCCGTCAGCACCGCATCCGCATTACAGGCGGCATACATTTCACAGGTAACGGTAACGGAGGCCGCCTGTCCCTCTTTGAAAACTTCCAGTGTCGGCAGGCATTTCGCTAATAATTCAAGGCGTTTTTGCGGCTGGTTTTCATACAGCTGTTCCGCAACGTCCCAGGCGTTGATGCCGCACTCAATCATTGCTCCGGAAACGGAGAACGCCTCGCCATTCGCATTGGAATAGCGGAACGAACCGGTGTCGGTAATGATGGAGACATAAAGACAGAGTGCAGTCTCACGATCAAAGCGGTAGCCGTATGCTTCTAGTATCCGATGCACAAGAATACCGGTTGAAGCGGCTTGAGAGTCGATGAGGTTATAGTCGCCGAAATTGTCGCAGGAAAGGTGGTGATCCAGGTTGATCGTCGTGGTTACTCGTGAAAAACGGCAGAATTCACCACCGGCACGGCGCCGTTCACCGATATCGAGTACAACTGAAACATCATAATCTGTATCGGGAATGTGCGATAAAACGGTAGCTGCACCGGGAAGGAAAGCATACAGGTCCGGGACAGGATCCTGATAATGTACGGTGACTTCTTTACCTATTTTACGAAGAAATGATGCAAGAGCCAGTGATGAACCGATAGCATCGCCGTCGGGACCTTCATGGGTAGTCAGGAGAAATGATGAGTTGGAACGAATTACTTCAATGATCTGTTGAATTGTTTCCGTCATGCTCAGTGTGTATCTCCTTGAGAATGGATTCAATTCGACTGCCGTAATCCAGGGATTTATCGTATTTGAAAACAAGTTCCGGTGTATGACGGATAGTAAGTTTCTTTCCTATGTCCCGGCGGATAAAACCTTTAGCGCTGTTCAGCCCCGCCTCGGTGTCCTTTTTGGTTTGGTCGTCCCCGATAACGGTGAAAAAGATACGGGCAAGACTTAAATCGTCCGTAACTTCAACGCCGGTAATCGTGACAAAACCGATCCGTGGGTCATTAAGCCCGCGTGACAGGATTGAACAGATAATTTCATGTATGGTTTCAGCAACCTTGTCCGAACGTTTATGTTGCATGGGAACCTCTGTAAACAAGCTCTACAGCTTGGTAGCAATCTTTTCCATTTCAAATGCTTCGATAATGTCACCGGTTTTGATGTCATTATAGTTTTCGAGGCCGATACCACATTCATAGCCGGTGGCAACTTCCTTGACATCATCCTTAAAGCGGCGAAGGGACGACATTTTGCCCTCGTAGACGACCACATTGTCCCGCAGCAGGCGGACCTGGGCATTACGAACCATCTTCCCGTCGAGAACGTAACTGCCTGCGACGTTGCCGAATTTCGGCACGGAAAAGACATCCCTGATTTCAACACGTCCAAGGAACTTCTCCTTGAAAGTCGGATCCAGCAATCCTTCCATGGCCTTTTTAACATCTTCGACCGCATCGTAGATAATACTGTACAGCCGGATATCGACGCCTTCCCGCTCTGCATGGCCCTGCGCCTTGACTTCCGGGCGGACGTTGAAACCGATAATGATGGCGTTCGATGCTGCGGCAAGATTTACATCGGTCTCGGTAACCGCACCTACGGCTGAATGAATGACGTTCAAACGCACCGCATCGGTTGACAGTTTCCGCAAAGATTCACTGACCGCCTCGACAGAACCCTGTACATCACCTTTGACCACAACGTTGAGATCTTTGACCTCCCCGCTCTGAATACGCTTGTAAAGATCGTCCAGAGACAGCTTGGTATGTTTTGCAAACTCAACTTCGCGCATTTTGATCTGACGCAGTGTGGCAATTTCCTTAGCCTGTTTTTCATCCTTCATGGACACAAAAATATCACCGGCATCCGGCACCCCGGACAACCCGACCAGCTCAACCGGCATGGAAGGTCCCGCCTCCATCACTTTCTCGCCGCGATCGTTCTGCATCGCCCTGACACGGCCGGAATGGACCCCGACAACACAATAGTCGCCGGTTTTGAGCGTCCCTTCCTGAACCAGTACCGTGGCAACCGGCCCGCGCCCCTTGTCAAGTTTGCCTTCAACAATGGTTCCCTTGGCAAGTTTATTCGGATTAGCCGTCAGTTCCATCAGGTCGGCCTGCAGCAGCACCATTTCAAGCAGCTCTTCCAGATTCAGACGCTGTTTGGCTGATACTTCCACCATGGTTACATCGCCACCCCAATCGGAGGAAACAAGTCCCTGATCCGTCAGTTCCTGCTTGACGCGATCCGGTTTTGAGCCCGGCTTGTCGATTTTGTTGATCGCGACAATAATCGGTACTCCGGCGGCTTTGGAGTGATTGATGGCTTCACGGGTCTGGGGCATGACGCCGTCATCGGCCGCCACCACAAGAATGACTATGTCAGTAACCTTGGCACCACGGGCACGCATGGCGGTAAACGCTTCATGTCCGGGAGTATCCAGGAAGGTTATCTTGCGACCGTTGAGTTCAACATCATAGGCACCGATATGCTGGGTTATTCCCCCCGCCTCGCCGGCTATAACGTTGGCTTCACGGATCGCATCAAGTAGTGAAGTCTTACCATGGTCAACGTGCCCCATGATAGTGACGACAGGAGGGCGTTTTACCAGGGTTTCCGGAGCATCGGGTGTTGACTCAAGAATTTCATCAAGGTCAACCGCCACGTTTTCAACTTCATATTCGTACTCGGACGCAAGAATCACCGCCGTGTCAAAATCAAGGGCGTGGTTAATGGTAACCATCATGCCCATCTTCATCAATGATTTGATCAGGTCGTTTGCCTTGATGCCGAGACGCTTGGCCAATTCACCGACCGAGATGCTTTCCGAAATCTTGATGATACGCTTGATCGCTTTCGGCACAGTGATTTCTGTTTTTCTGGTTTCAGAAACCCGCTCTTTGCCGCCGCGTTTCTTTGACCCTTTGTAGACCGGATCAAAAGCCCGCTCACGTTTTTCAATAATTTCGTTTTTGCGCGGCTGCTCTTTTTTCTTGGGCGGAACACCCTTTTTGACACCTTTTCCGGCATCACCGTATCCGGGGCCGTCCTTCTTGCCGACACGACGATTGTCACCACCCGGCATTGCCGCCGGAGCAAGCTGAACCTGTTTCATGCGGGAGCGGTCGAGTTCGGTTGTCGGGGCGGATGGCGCTGAGGATACCGGGCGCTTCTGCTCATATCCCGGAGAGGGGCGACGGGTGTCAGCACCAGGCGCAGGCCTTCTCTGATCACCTGCTGCTGCAGGTGCCGGTCTGCGCTGCTGGGTAGCATCTGTTGCCGGATGTTGTACAGCTGTACGCGGGGTAACGGGAGTATCTCTGGTCACAACCCGAGTCGGGCGATTTGTCACACCGTGGATTTCAACCATGCCGAGAATTCTCGCCTGATTCGGGCCCGCTTTTACCGGTTCCGGCTGCGCAGGGATCTCTGTAACCGGCACGGAAACGACCGGAGCGGCGGTATTATGTTCCACTACTGCAGCGACTGGGGCAGCGGCAGGTACGACCGGTGCAGCAACGGAAGGTGCCTCAGCAACCGGCGTGGCCACAACCGGGGTCTGTGCCTGCACAGGCGCTGCTTCCACAGCAGCTGCCTCAACGACCTCTTCTCCGGCGGGCACAACCTTGGCCCTGCGGCGGATGATATTCGATGCGACCCTGACCTCGTTGGTAGCGGTATCCTTTTGCTGGGGGACGGTCAAGCGCGCCACAACACCCTCATCAACCTGCGATGTCGCGGTTTTTGCGTCAACACCAATTTCTTTGAGTCTGGCGATTGCATCCTTCGGTTCGATGCCCAACGTCTTTGCCAAACTACCTACACTGATTTTGCCCATATTTTCTATACCTCCCCCAGGAAGTTTCTGTATCTGTCGATAGCTTTCATAAGTTGTGCCACAAAACCGCCTGATACCACGGCGAGTGCACTTCTGGGCGCCTTGCCTAAAATCGCCCCAAAATCGTCCTTTGTCATAACTGTACGGTGCGGCACCTTGTTTGCGGTAGCAAGCTGCACGATTTTTTCACCGATTGCCGGCGAAACATCCTGTGCAACCAGAACCAGCCCCGGTTTTTTCTTGCTTCTCAGGGCATCGCTCACCATGGAACCGCCGCCGGTCATAAATCCCGCTTTGTTGGCCAGGCCGATGAGCCCGAGTATGCGGCCATGCATCTGTAACCGGACATGCTCCACAAGTTGTTCTGCCGGCATAACCGTTACGTCCTGCTTAAAGGAGCGCTTAAACTGCCGCTGCCCGACTGCGGCGGCGAGACAGTTCCTGTCCGTGCAGGTATATGCGCCTCTTCCCGGCAACCGGTTTTCCAGGTCCGGCAGAATTTCCATTTCAGGAGTCAGGACAAAGCGGAGCAAGAGGTCCTTGTCCTTGCTTGTCCGACAGCCGAGACAGCTGCGCTGCGGAGTTTCTGCGTTCCCTTTACCGGCCATATTCTGAACTATTGAGTGACGGTTTCATCAACGGTGGCGATAGAAGCGGCATCCTGTTCCTGTTCCAGAACCGGTTCCTCTTCAGCCTCAGTGCCGTCAAACGATGAAAATTCCTGTATCGGTGTTTCAGCAACTTTTGACTCGCTCTTGATATCAATCCGGCACCCGGTCAGACGGGCAGCCAGGCTGACATTCTGGCCGCGTTTGCCAATAGCCAGGGACAGCTGATCGTCGGCCACGATAATTTCAAGGGCACGTTTCTCTTCGTCCACAAAAACTTTGGAAACCTGAGCCGGTGAAAGAGCGTTGCAGGCAAAGCGGGCAATATCCTCGGACCAGGGGATGATATCAATTTTCTCTCCGCGCAGCTCGGACACAACATTCTGAACCCGGGCACCACGCATGCCGACGCAGGCTCCAACCGGATCAACGTCACGATCGTTGGATGATACCGCTATTTTGGCGCGGCTGCCGGCATCACGCACAATGGCATTTATCTCAACGATACCCTCGGCAATTTCCGGCACTTCTGCTTCAAACAGCTTGGCAAGCATACTGGGGTGAGTACGGGAAAGCATGATCTGCGGCCCTTTGGTGGTCATGCGGATATCAGTGATAATCGCCCGGATACGATCGCCGGGACGGTACACTTCACGCGGCATCTGCTCTTTGGCGGGCAGAACAGCCTCAGCACGCCCCAGATCTATGAGCAGTTCCCCTTTTTCAAAACGACGCACCATACCGGTAATAATTTCCCACGTACGGTCACTGTATTCTTTATAGATAGTTTCCCGCTCGGCATCACGCACTTTCTGGATGATGACCTGCTTTGCTGTTTGCGCAGCAATACGGCTGAAGCCGCTGGCGTCCAGTTTTTCGCCGAGCGAATCGCCGATTTCAGCTTCAGGATCCACCTCATGCGCTTCATCAAGGCAGATTTCCTTGTAGGAATCTTCGACATTTTCCACAACCGTGACAAACTCAAAAAGTTCAACCTCTCCGGATTCATGGTTGTAATGAGCCTCCAGCTCGCGGGTATTACGGTACTTTTTATTAGCAGCCGTCAAAACAGCCTGTTCCATGGCTTCCAGAACGACCTGACGGTCAATGCCCTTCTCTTTGACAAGTTGGTCGATAGCATGCTTGAGATTAATAGTTGTATCCACGGTTACTTCTCCTTGCTGGCATATATGGGTACTTCAGATCAGATTTCAAATTCGAGATTAGCTTTGGCAACACGATCAAACGGAATGGAAGCGGTCTGCCCCTCCGTGAGCGTCATCTTGACGACACCATCAACAAAACCGTCAAGCTTTCCCAGAAAAGTCTTGCGTTTATTGCCGCTGTCATCAAGAAACGGCTGATAGGTACGAACCTTGATGAGGCGCCCCGTAAAACGGTCAAAATCAGCCTGCTTTTTGAGCGGGCGATCCAAACCGGGCGATGAAACCTCCAGGGTATAGTTGCAGGCGATAACGTCTTCCACGTCCAATATCAGTGACAGTTCCCGGCTGAGAGCGGCACAATCGTCCAGCATGATGCCGCCTTCTTTGTCGATGAACAGGCGCAGCACGGCATCAGGGCCGACCCTGCCGAATTCAATATCAACCAGTTCAAGACCCATTGATTCGAGTATTGGCTGAGCGATGCCGGTGACAACTGTGCATGTATCTTCTTTTTGAGAGGCCATACCATTCCCGATTGGACAAAAAAAAGTGAGCCTTGCGAGCCCACTTACTGAGTGAACATAAATTGTATCTCTTCCTACCATGCTGACAGGAGGAATGCAAGTACATTTTTTATATCAAGCGGTTATAGCATACTGATTCAAAGTGCCTTCCGGACGGATTACAGGGCGAAAGCCTGACGCATTATTTCAGCCCGCTGTTCGGCGTGAATATGATGTGACCCGACCGCCGGGCAGGAATCTGCCGGACGACCGATATAGCTGACTGTCGCCGACAGGTTTCTGAACTGCCGCTCAATGTAGTGCCAGGCACCCATATTTTCCGGTTCCTCCTGCACCCAACATAGCCGGCATCCGGTCCCGCACCGGGCGAGAATGCCCTGAACTGCTGCGGCATCCAGCGGGTATAGCTGTTCAACCCTGACGATTACCGTATCCTGCCGGTTGAGCCTGATGCGTTCATCCTCCAACTCATAATATATTTTCCCGCTACAGAACAGGACCTGTCGGGCATCAGAATAATTTTCAGCGCTGCTGATACAGGTTTTGAATGTCCCTGCACTGAATTCAGCACGGCTTGAAACACAGATCGGGTGACGCAGCAGACTCTTCGGTGTAAATACGATCAGCGGTTTCCGGAATGACTGCAGCATCTGGCGCCTGAGCAGATGAAACATCTGGGCCGGCGTTGACGGGCAGACCACCACCATATTTTCCGATGCACACAGCTGCAGGTACCGTTCGATACGCGCACTGGAATGTTCGGCCCCCTGCCCTTCGTACCCGTGCGGAAGCAGCAGTACCAGACCGGAGGCACGATTCCATTTGGTTTCGCCACTGGCGATAAACTGGTCGATGACAACCTGAGCCCCGTTGGCAAAGTCACCAAACTGCGCCTCCCAGAGAGTGAGACAATGCGGCGCTTCCAGGGAATACCCGTATTCAAAACCAAGCACAGCAAACTCGGAAAGCAGACTGTTCCACACCTGAAAAGCTGCTCCGTCACGGGCAACGGCTTCCAGCGGCGTGCAACTCCGCTCGTCTCTGTTATCGATAACGACACAGTGACGGTGGTTGAACGTCCCCCGCCGGGAATCCTGGCCGGAAAGACGGACGGAATACCCCTGGTCCAGCAGCGTTCCATAGGCAAGGATTTCGGCATTTCCCCAATCGATCCCCTCCCCGTTCAGGACCGCATCTAAACGTTTCTGAATCAGGGTGGCAATTTTTGCATGGGGCGTAAAGTCTGCGGGCAGAGCCGCCAACTGCCTGGCCATAGCCTCCAGCCTGTCCGCTGACACCGCCGTTTCAACAACTGTATTGCTGTATGCGGTATCGATGCCGCTCCATCGGTCGGAAAAACCGATCGCCTTCGCCTCAGGAGTTTTTTTGAACGAAGTTTCCAGCGCCTCGCTGACACGCTGCTCAAGTTGAATTAGATCCGCCGCCGGGATACCGGCCTCTTCAGCCAGTACCCCTGCATAGATCCGGTTTACCGGTGGACGCCCCGCGATCATCTGATACATTCCGGGCTGGGTAAACGCCGGTTCATCACCTTCGTTATGACCGTGGCGACGGTAGCAGATCAGTTCAATCACCACATCACGGTGAAAGGTCCTGCGGTACTCCATGGCAAGGTCGACCGCATGGAGAGCGGACTCCGGCGCTTCCCCCTGAATATGAAAAATCGGGCAGGAAAGCATTTTGGCGATATCCGTGGCATAGCAGGTGGAGCGGGAATCCTTGGGCAGCGTCGTAAAACCGATCTGGTTATTGAGCACAACATGAATCGTCCCGCCGGTGCCGTAGCCGGTCAGTTCGGACATATTGAGGGTCTCCATGACGCTTCCCTGCCCGGCAAAAGCAGCATCGCCGTGAATCAGAACCGGCAGCACCCGCTGAACCCCGTCCGTACCATAGTGATCCTGCCTGGCACGGCACTTCCCCTCGACAACAGCATTTACCGCCTCAAGATGACTCGGGTTGGCGGCGATGGTTACGTGAACCCTGCCGCCGTCCAAATCGATGTCGCACGAATATCCCTTGTGATATTTGACATCACCGTCTCCCAGGAAACCGGGGGAAATACTGTCGGTAAACTCGGCAAAAAGGTTTTCATACGGCTTGCGCAGAATATGCGCCAGCACATTCAGCCTCCCGCGATGTGACATCCCGATCACAACATCGCTGACTCCACCCCCCGGACAGGCACAGACAATCCGGTCAAGCACCGGAATCAGAATTTCGCCCCCTTCGAGTGAAAAACGTTTCTGCCCGATAAACCTGCGATGGAGAAACGCTTCAAACAGTGCAGCTTGATGGAGTTTTTCCAGAATATGCATTTTTTCGGCACGGGAAAAATCTGGATGATTCCGACACGGCTCCATCCGGTCAATCAGCCACTGGCGCTCATCCGGTTCCTGAATGTGCATGAATTCCACACCGGTTTCCCGGCAATAGGTTTCACGCATGGTTTGCACAACTTCTCGCAGTGTGGCGTGCGGTGTAAGAAAGCGGCGACAGGCAAAGGAGGTGTCAAGATCACTGTCGTCAAGATCAAAAGCAGAGAGTTCAAGCAGAGGATGGGATAACCGGCAGGGGGAAAGCGGGTCGGTACACGCAAGCAGGTGACCGAGAGAGCGGTAGCGGTAGATAAGCGACTGAACACCCGATAACTTCAGCGCTCCCTTTTCGTCAAGGGTACCACCACTGACCGACACACCTGCCTGACCGAGGTCGAAACCGGAGAAAAACAGCCGCCATTGCTCCGGCACGGAATCGGGTGACTGCTGCCACTGACGGTAGTGCTCATCAAGCCATTCTCCTGATACTGCCGCCAGAAAATTCCGGTCCGTCATAGTATCCCCGTTGCTCCCACTGAAATTACACAGTCAGGTATGGCAGCTGTGCTTTTTACAAAACTGCCGGTCTCCGCCATCACTGCCGTTCAACAGTACGCAACAGGTCACGAACTGTCACCCCTTCAAGGCTGACACGACAGCCGTCCCACCCCTTGCGTACTGTCTCCTCGGCACACTGAAGGGCTTTGCTGCTGTTCTGGAGCTCCGAAACACCACGCAGCGACCCGATGACATCACGAACCTGGACCTCCGATGGGTCACGCACCGGCAGCCAACCGGATTCATTACTCCCGGTGGCGGCAATATACCCCAGAAGCCGCAATTCATCTGAAACGGTCTCCATCAGCAGCAAAGGGACGTCAAGTTCATCAGCCAGTTGCCCGGTTGATGGCGGAGTACCACCGGCTTGAAAATGGTGGCACACCTGAAGCAGCAGTGCCAGAGAGAGTTCTTCACGCGCCGTCTCCGTCAGGTGAAGGGCGCTGACGTAAATACCGTGACCATGGTGCTGATGGGCAAAAACGATCTCAAGCCCGAACAGGACAATAAGCCAGCTCGTGTAGATCCAGACCAGAAACACCGGGACTGCGGCCAGCGTCCCGTAAATCGCATTATAGTTGGCAACTCCCACCTGAAAGTGGAAATACCCCCACTGGGCCAGCTGCCAGGCGGTTCCGGCAACAATCCCCCCGGTCACGGCAGAGGCAAAACGAATTTTGGTATTCGGAATAAATATGTACAGAAAAACCATGGCAATCCAGACGCTTACATACGGCAGGAACCGAAACAGCAGCAGAATTGCATCACTCAGGTAGGTATTCTGAATCAACCACTGCAGCATCCATTGACTCTGCAGAGATGAGGTCATGCTGGTCGCAGCCAGTAGCAGGATCGGCCCGACAACAACAACACTCAAATAATCACTGAATCGTCTCTGGACAGACCGGGTTTCGCGCACTCCCCATACGGCGTTGAATGCCTCTTCGATGCTTCCCATCAAAGAAATGACGGTAATGATCAGCAATGCAAGGCCGATCACCCCCAATGATTTCACATTGGTATTATTCACGTAGTTGACAATGCGGGAAACCGTATCGCCGGAATCGCCCGCCACCTGACGCAGAATCGGCTCAAGGGCATTCTGCGCGCCAAGTCCTTTCAGAACCGAAAACGCGATTGCCAGAAACGGAACCATGGACAGAACCGTGGTGTAGGTAAGAGCGGAGGCACGCATCGGCCCCTGATGGGTTATGAAATTAACCGCAATAACGTACGTGAGCCGCAGCAGCGAGAAGAGTTTCCCTTTCAGGCCATACCACTTTTCGGGAGAATCTGTTTGCAGCAGATCAGGAATTTTCAGGTTTATCATGGTGTGTCCCTCTCTTGGCACAGGGGTGCGAAGATCAGATGGTAATCGTATCTCCCGGACGCATCCGCCGCTGATCATCACGTGCCGGAGTTCCAATAGACGAGGAAAGCAGGAAAAAGAAAAGGAATATCATGGCCGCAATGCCGAAAAGAATCGGCAGAATACGGATTCGGACGTCGTTTTTCAGCGGTGACAGTACGAAGCCGAATACAGTCACAACAACACCGTAGCCACCAATCGCCGCAGCCCAGAACATACCGAGACGGTACAACCGGCTCTCCCCCGCCGGGGTCAGAGCAAACAGATCGGAGATCTGTACATGGCAATAACTGACCAGCACGATTAAAATCAACGCTGCCATGATCAGGCGCATACCATTTCTGACGGTTCGCTTACGCACTGGCTACACCCCCTGACTGCCGCACCATGAGATGTCCCCCATTCCCGCCCGCAAAACCTCCGGGGTCGGACCTATCAGACTGATGACAGAACTGACATCAGTTGCCAGAATTCCGCCGTCAATGACAAAATCAAGTTGACCGCCGAAGGTTTCCGCAATAGTGCGTGGATCCCCTTCCGGCTCTTCGCCTGAAAGGTTGGCGCTGGTGGTTATAATCGGGTTTCCCAATGCGGTCACAAGATCGCAGCAGATTCTGTTATCGGGAATGCGGATGCCGACGGTTTTCTGGCGGGTCAGCAGCAGATCCGGGACCTCATGCGTTGCTTCAAATACGAAGGTGTACGGACCGGGCAGGTACCGTTTTATTATTTTGAAGGCAGAATTGCTGACCCGGGCATACCGGGAAATTTCCGAAAGAGATGAGCAGATAATCGAGAATGGTTTGCGCTTGTCACGCTGCTTCATCTGATAAATACGCTCGATGCTTTTTTTGCAGAAGATCGAGCAGCCGATGCCGTAGGTTGTATCCGTCGGATAGGCGATGACCCGGCCGTCCTTGAGGCTGTCGACAACCCGGGAGATCTGGTGCGGTTGGGGATGATCGGGGTTAATTTCCAGAATCATGGCAATGCCCCCCGTAGTAGTTCCGTCACACGGCACGACAGCAGGGCGAACTCCTCAAGCGAAAGTGTCTCTCCCCTCCTGCGACCGTCAATTGCACATACCTCAAGCAACTGTTCACAATCAACAGTTTTTGCGAATTCGGCTGATTTCAGGCAATTGGAAAGCGTCTTGCGGCGCATGGAGAAGGCACTTTTCACTACGCTTCTGAATACATCCTCATCGCCAACCTCAGCTTTCGCCGCTGAACGGGGGATAAAATTCAGCACAACCGAATCCACTTTGGGGCTGGGATGAAAACAGCCGGGCGGTACCACGATCACGCGCCTGATATCGAACCACAAGCCAAGAAGTACCGTCGTCACCCCATAGGCGGAGCAATCGGGAGGTGCGGCCAGGCGGTCACCTACCTCTTTTTGCAGCATCAGCGTCATGCGCTCCAGCCTGCTGTGGACGTTGTACAGGCGGAACAGTACTTCGGTTGAAATGTTGTAGGGAAGGTTGGCGACCACGTTCCATTTCCGGGGAGATTCGGACAGAAGCGTATCAAGATCGACCTTAAGCACATCTGCGTCAATAACAGTAACGTGCTCATCTCCCTGATGCCGGTTACGATGGAACGCCGCCAGGGCGTGGTCAAATTCGATCAGCACGAGTCTGCCGGCACGCTCGACCAGATGGTTTGTCAGGGCGCCCCGGCCCGGGCCGATTTCAAGCACCGGCTGGTCGGGCAGAATATTGGCGGCCTGGATAATCCGGTCAATGATATTCCCGTCAACCAGAAAATTCTGTCCCAGCGATTTCAGGGGGCGGCGTGCAGCACTCATGTCAATGATTCCTTTATACTGTCCATATTCCACGTGGCGGTGACATCCAGAGAAAGGGGCGAGGCATGACCGTGAGACAGATAATAGTCACCCGGGACCGCAAGCATCGCCGCATTGTCGCCACAGAGCGAGGGGCGCGGTATGGACAGCTCGACGCCAAGCTTACGGCACAGTGCCGTCATGCTGCTGCGCAGACCGCTGTTGCAGGCAACCCCTCCCGCGACCACAAGACGGGAAGCACCGGTCTGGAGGATGGCAGCCTCTGTTTTAGCCGAAAGTACGTGACATACCGCCTGTTGAAATGAAGCGCACAGGTCATTGGCGGCCTCGCCAGGAATGGTAACCGGATTCTTCGCCACCTGCTGCAACACCGCCGTTTTCAAGCCACTGAAGCTGAAGTTGAGAGTGCCGTCACGAAGCAGCGGTCTCGGCAAACGCAGCGCATCAGGGTCACCGCTCTGGGCCATCCGGTCAACCAGCGCCCCGCCCGGATACGGCATCCCCATGATTTTCGCACATTTGTCATACGCCTCTCCGGCAGCATCATCAATGGTTCTGCCAAGGGTGGTGTACTGGCCGAAATTGGTTACATGGTACAGGTGGGTATGCCCACCGGATACAACCAACGCCAGAAAGGGGAACTCCACTGGCCGCTCCAGAAAGGATGCAAACAGATGACCTTCAATATGGTGTACGCCGACATACGGGATTTTGCGGGCCACGGCAATGGCCTTTGCCGCAGAAAACCCGACCAGCAGCGCACCTGACAGCCCCGGCCCACGGGTAACGGCGACCCCTTCCAACTCATCCATGCCGACACCGGCATCCTGAAGCGCCAGAGTGACCACCGGCGCCAAAGACTCCAGATGCTTTCTGGATGCGATCTCCGGGACAACACCGCCATATTCAGCGTGGATGGCAACCTGGGAGGAAATAACCGAAGACAGGACGTCGCGGCCGTTACGCACTATCGCGGCGGCCGTTTCGTCACAGGATGTTTCAATGGCAAGGAGCAGCATTCAGGAAAGCCTTGTGGACGTGCAACCGGTCACAGCAGATTGGCGGCCAGTTCGGCCAATTCAGAACGTTCGCCTTTGGTCAGGGTCACATGGGCGGCAATCCGCTCCCCCTTGAATTTTTCCACCAGGTAGGTCAGACCGTTGCTGGAGGAGTCAACATAGGGGTTGTCGATCTGGTACGGGTCGCCGGTCAGGACGATCTTGGTTCCTTCACCGACACGGGTAACGATCGTCTTGATTTCATGGGGGGTCAGGTTCTGGGCCTCATCCACAATCAGGTACTGGTTCGGGATAGAGCGGCCACGGATATAGGTCAGCGGCTCAATGTCCAGAAGCCCCATGGCCATCAGCTCTTTGTACCCCTTGCTGTGCCGTTTTTCAGATTCATGACCGGAGATCAGCAGCTCCACGTTGTCAAAGATCGGCTGCATCCAGGGGGTCAGCTTTTCTTCAATATCACCCGGCAGAAAACCGAGATCCTTCCCCATGGGGAACACAGGGCGCGAAACCAGCAGACGATTGTAAATATTTTCCTCCGCCGTTTTATGCAGACCGGCCGCAATCGCCATAAGGGTTTTTCCGGTTCCCGCCTTGCCGACCAGCGTCACCAGCTTGATAGTGTCATCCATGAGTACATCAAGGGCAAAGGACTGTTCCCGGTTGCGCGGGAAAAGGCTCCAGATCCCCTCTTTCGGCACCTTGCGCACCGGCACAATACGGGAGTTGGCAGGGTCGTTGCGGCAGATGGCAGAATGGCTCGGATTCGAACTATCGACAATGGTTATAAACTCATTGGGAGACAGTCCTGCCGGAGCCTCAAGCCACCCCTGTCCATAGAACCGGTCAATCGCTTCCGGCAGCACATCAATGGACCGGGTACCGGAATACAGATCCTGGATATCAACTTTATCCGACTCATAATCTTCCGCGATCAGCCCGATAGCATCGGCCTTGATGCGCAAATTGGAATCTTTGGTCACAAAGATGGTTACGGTGTCAGGAAAGCGATCGCGGACGTCCTGAGCAACAGCAATGATCCGGTTGTCACCATTGTCAACACGGAGATCAACCGGCAGGTTCTTGAAATATTTTTCGGTAAACATCTCGACCCGCAGCGATCCGCCGCCCGGCATGGTAACGCCCCCCGCCAGAGAGCCCTTCTCACGCATGGCATCGAGAATTCTGGAAACCATGCGGGCATTTCTGCCGGTTTCATTCATATCCTTTTTGAAGCGGTCAACCTCCTCAATAACGGTAATCGGAATGATGATATTGTTATCCTGGAACTTGAACAGCGACTGCGGATCGTGGAGTAATACGTTTGTATCAAGGATGAAGTTTTTCATGGGGCTCCTTCTGGGTGAACTGGATAACGGCAGAGCGCCGAAGCAGGAAATTGTTGTAACTCAAGTTTTCAGGCTGATCTGCGAATTTTGGTGATGCATTGTACTACGGCGTCAGAAAAGAAAGCAATCTCTTCGCTCGTCGTGAGCCAGCCGGGACTGACACGAACCGTCCCCGCCGGTAGAGTACCCAGAGTACGGTGAGCAGGGGGAGCGCATTGCAACCCGGCCCGGACTGCAATGTCAAAGCCATGATCAAGCTCCAGAGCCAGCTGCGACGGGTCAACTCCGGAGGCGGTGAAAGAAAGTACCGAACAGCGCTCGGCCCCATCAGCTGGGCCGTATATTGTTATTCCCGGGATATTTTTCAGGTTCTGTTCCATCTGTGAGAGTAAGGACTGCTCGTGCGTGTGGATGGCAGCAAGTCCCCGGTCTCGGACAAATTCAATGCCGGCACACAGGCCGGCGATACCCGGAAGATTATGGGTGCCGGCCTCAAAGCCGTCCGGCATGACCAGCGGCTGTTCTTCTGCAGTCGAGTTGGTGCCGGTTCCCCCCTGAATTACCGGTTTAAGCCGAACATGAGGCGCAGCATACAGGATCCCTGTTCCACCGGGTCCCAGCAGTCCCTTATGCCCCGGGACAGCCAGCAGGTCAATGGCGAAGCGCTGAACGTCAACAGGTATATGTCCGGCCGACTGAGCCGCATCCAGCAGAAAAAGCGCTCCCGCACTATGGCAGAGTTCAGACAGCTGCTGTATCGGCTGGGCAGCGCCGCAGACGTTGGATACATGGCTAAGCGCAATCATTCGCGTATTCTGCTGCACGGCACGGCTGACGTCGGCAATGGAAACAACGCCGTCCGGTCCGGCGGGAACGATCGTCAGATCGACACCTCTGTTGCGCAGTTCATACAGCGGGCGGAGCAGCGAATTGTGTTCCATGGAAGTGGTAATTACATGGTCGCCGGCGGTCAAGGTCCCGTGCAGCGCCAGATTGATGGCTCCGGTGGCATTGTGCGTAAAGATTATGCGGGATGAATCAGAAATTGAAAAAAAACCGGCTGCCGCTTCACGAGTTTTGAAAAGAATACGGCCGGCCTCCAGCGAGCGGCGATACCCCCCCCGTCCGGGAGAAGCTCCCACGTCACGCATGGCATGAAGAACCGCTTCATAAACGCACTCCGGCTTGGGAAATGATGTGGCGGCATTATCGAGGTACACTGAAGGTTCCTTTTATTACGGCATCAATCGGGGCTTTTCACTCAGCCAGGGGAAAACATGAACGGTGCCGTTTTTTTTGTCTCGCGAAGAGTCAAGGATTTTTTGTCCGATGAGCGCCTGATCACTGCTCCCCCACCAGTTCTGCCAGGCAGCGACAGATTCCACCCCGACGTTATAAAGGTTGTAGCCGCCGTTTGAGACGAACGCATTATTGAGAAGGAGTACCTGACCATCTTCCGTACGCAGAGCATCCTGACTGTTATCCGTAAAAACACACCGCGTGACTTTAGCACGTCCATCAATAAGGTTGAGGGCGGTCTGCCGGTTCTGCTGAAAAACGGTCGAAGTGACCTGCCCTTCGCCCCCCCTGATACGCGCTCCGGATGTGTTCCCGGAAAACTCCCCATCGGTGATCCTGTAACGGCATTCATCGGCCTCAAGCCCGGTCTGCCGGTTATTCATAATTTTTGGTGCCGCAAGCACAACTGAAGAATTGTTCAGCACACAGCCGCGCTCACACGTGGAAACAGACATATCTTTACTGTCAAATTCGCTGTTGTGAATTTCTATCCCGGTCTCCGAATCTGAAACAGAACCGCCGATAATCTGCACAACCCCGTCATGGGAAAGCAGGGCTGTGTGACTCTGTCTGATGGAAACGTTTTTGAGAGAAACTGAGGAGGACCAGACATCAATCCCGGTCGCGGCGTACTCAATGCGACACTGCTCCAGGAAATTGCGTTTTTCGGTGGAGAGGAAAACGATACCACCCCAGGAACCCCGGGTTGGCGACGCTCCGTCAGTGGTCAGAATAATCGGCAGATCTGCGGTTCCCGAGGCGTGGAGGCGGCCTTGAACAACCAGATTCGGAAGGAGTCGATCAGCAGGGGCGGCAAAGCGTACAACGGTTCCCGGTTCAATGCGCAGAGTGGCCTGATTGGCCACAACAACAAACCCTTTGACAAGAATAAAACCCCGCCAGGTTGCATCTTCGGTTAACACGGTTCTGTCGTAAACCGTTGGTGCCTGCTCAGATGCCGCCACAAAAGTTGTCATACAGAAAAAAATACAGGCCGTTACGAATGTTTTCATCCAATCTCCTCTAACGCACTGAATCAGTACCATGATTTATTTCAACTGTAAATTTAATGTTTTTTTGCATTCAAAGCAGTGCAGGCAGGTCTTGGTATACGCATTTTAGAGTTCTTTCCCTCTGGTAACTTTTTGTGAAATAAATTTGTTGACAGCACATACATGTTGTGGTTTATTTCAGCACCTCCACAAAATATTGTGTTTTATGTTTTGTTTACGTCATTTTAAAATCACTTTGAATCATCAGATACTTACCCATCAAGGAGTCCCATCATGAAAAAAAGTTCCGCTCCCGGCGCCATCCCCGGATTGACAAAAAACGCCACCACCGTGCTGGAAAAACGTTACCTGCGCCGTGATGAAACCGGTACCGTTCTGGAGACGCCGAGCGATATGTTCCGGCGCGTAGCAGACACAATTGCCAGCGCTGATAAAACATTTGACAAAAAAGCGGACCTAAAGAGCTTATCAGATACATTTTACCGGATGATGACGAACTTTGAATTTCTCCCCAACTCCCCGACGCTTATGAATGCAGGCCGCCCGCTAGGGCAGCTTTCAGCCTGCTTTGTTCTGCCGGTAGGCGACTCCATGGAAGAGATCTTTGACGCCGTCAAATTTACCGCTCTGATCCACAAGTCGGGAGGCGGCACCGGTTTTTCGTTTTCCCGCCTGAGACCGGCCAACGATGTTGTCAGCACCACCACCGGAATTTCCAGCGGGCCGCTGTCGTTCATGCGGGTTTTTGATGTTGCCACGGAAACCATCAAGCAGGGGGGAACCAGACGCGGCGCAAATATGGCTATTTTGCGAGTCGACCACCCGAACGTGATGGATTTCATCATGTGCAAAGCCGACCAGAAGCAATTGAACAATTTCAACATCTCCGTCGGCTTGACTGAGAAATTCATGCAGGCTGTGGAGCGCGATGAAGAGTACAGCCTGATCAATCCCCGTGATAAAAAGGTTTGCGGCAGCCTGAACGCCCGCAAGGTGTTCCAGCGCATAGTCAAGCAGGCGTGGGAAAACGGCGAGCCCGGAATTATCTTTCTCGACCGTTTGAATCGCGACAACCCCACCCCGCTCGTCGGCGAGATTGAATCAACCAACCCCTGCGGCGAGCAGCCGCTGTTACCCTATGAGTCCTGCAACCTCGGCTCAATCAATCTGGGCGCCTTTGTCAAAGACCTTACGGTAGATTGGAAGCGGTTGCGCGAAACCATCCACAATGCCGTCCATTTTCTGGACAATGTTATTGAGGCCAATAATTACCCACTGCAGCAGATTCATGACATGACCCATGCCAACCGCAAAATTGGCCTGGGAGTCATGGGGTGGGCCGACCTGCTGATCCTGCTCGGTATCCCGTACTGTTCGGATGAGGCGGTGAAGCTTGGCAAGAAGGTGATGAAATTCATCAATGATGAAGGGCATCTGGCTTCACAGGAACTGGGTAAAAAGCGTGGGTCGTTCCCCAACTTCAAAGGTTCGATTTTTGATAAAAAAGGCGCTGCTCCCCAGAGGAACGCAACCGTCACAACCATTGCGCCGACCGGAACCATTTCGATCATTGCCAACGCTTCTTCAGGTGTTGAACCTCTTTTTGCCGTATCATACATCCGCACCGTCATGGACAAAAACGTGCTGATTGAAGTAAATCCGATTTTTGAAAGAATCGCAAAGGAACGCGGCTTTTACTCGGAAACACTCATGCAGAAAATTGCCGAGCACGGCACTGTGCACGGCATTGATGAAATCCCGGAAGATATCCGCAACGTGTTTGTAACCTCCCACGAGATAACACCTGAGTATCATATTCAGATGCAGTCCGCCTTCCAGCAGTATACCGATAATGCTGTTTCGAAGACGGTGAATTTTTCAAACTCCGCCACCATCGAAGATGTTGAAAAAGTGTACATGCTCGCTTACGAGACGGGCTGCAAGGGCGTCACCATTTACCGCGACGGTTCAAGGGATGAGCAGGTACTTTCAACCGGGAAAAAGGAAGAGCAGGCAGCGGTCGCCGCTACGCCGGTGGAAGAAGAAAAAAAAGCGGTCAAGCGGGAACGTCCGAAAGCGCTTAAAGGGTGCACGCACCAGATGCAGACCGGGTGCGGTCCACTATACATAACGATCAACGAAGATAAAAACGGCTTGTTTGAACTTTTCACCACCATGGGCAAGGCGGGTGGCTGCGCAGCCTCCCAGAGTGAAGCAATTGGACGCATGGTATCGCTGGCATGGCGGAGCGGTGTTCAGGCGCGCCAGGTAGTGAAACAGCTTCAGGGGATCTCCTGCCACTGTCCTTCCGGTTTCGGTGATAACCGCGTACTTTCCTGTGCCGATGCAGTTGCAAAAGCAATTCAAAACCATCTGATTGACAGCGGCTATGACATTGAAAATGAATCAGTCCGTCATGAGCGCGGCGCCTGTCCGGAATGCGGTGGTATTGTTGAGCATGAGGGTGGCTGTTCTGTCTGCCACGTCTGCGGTTACTCGGAGTGTGCATAAGCGTCGTAGCAGGAAATTTCGGCACAAACAGCTTGACATAGAGCTGAAATCCATGTCATAGAGATGTAGTTAATCTGACTACTTCTTTGGGGTTGTAGCTCAGTTGGTTAGAGTGCCAGCCTGTCACGCTGGAAGTCGCGGGTTCGAGCCCCGTCAACCCCGCCATACTGAAAAAGGTGCCTGTGAAAGGGCACCTTTTTTTGTTTTCTGCACTTTTCTGATAGTTACTTTTCTATTTTCAGCCTTTTTATTTTTTCCACCAGTGTTGTCCTGTTTATTCCAAGTAGAACAGCGGCTTTCGCCGTTACACCATTTGAAGATGCCAGTGCCTGCGTAATTAGAGACCTCTCTATCCGGGAGATAATTGCCACGAGATCACCACCATGCCCCGGCATGATACTGTCATAGGCAAGACCTGGTTTTTTTTCTTCAACAATCTGCGCAGGAACATCCTCCATAGTTATGGTTGCAGAGTCAGTCAAAACAATCATTCTCTCAACCATATTCTCCAGTTCACGCACATTGCCAGGCCAGGAATACCGTTCCAGAACCTCAAGAGCCTGTTTGGTGATTGTACAGGGCGCACGTCCTGTCAGACGGCACTGTTTTTCGATAAAAAAAGCGGTCAGGTGCATGATATCCTGCTGCCGCTCTCGCAGAGGAGGGAGGTGAAGCGGGATAACATTCAAACGATAGAAAAGGTCCTCTCGAAACTCCCCCCGTTTAACCATATTTTCGAGATCTGCATTTGTTGCCGAAATCACTCGTACATTAAGTTTGACGACCTTGTTTGAACCTAACCGCTCCACTTCGTGTTCCTGCAGAACCCTGAGCAGCTTGGCCTGCAGGTGTAGCGGCAGTGTTCCTATTTCATCAAGAAAAAGAGTACCAAGGTTGGCCGCCTCGAATTTCCCCGGCTTGTCCTTGATCGCTCCGGTAAATGCTCCACGGACGTGACCAAACAGTTCGCTTTCCAGCAACGCCTCCGGAATAGCGCTACAGTTTACCGCCACAAACGGTCGTTCCTTGCGTAAGCCTTTATAATGCAGCGCACGGGCAATCAACTCCTTGCCGGTTCCGGACTCTCCGGAGATCAGAACGGCCGAATCTGTTTTCACAATACGGTTCATACGCTCAAAAACAAGATTCATTGCCGGCGAGCTGCCGATTATATCACTGAACTCGAAGCGTCCCTGAAGCTGCTTGCGCAGATACATATTTTCAGAAAGAAGCTTCTGTTTTTCCAGAGCCTTGACAATAACTATTTTCAGTTCTTCAAAATCTATTGGTTTGGTTATGTAATCAAACGCCCCGTCTTTCATAGCCCGGACAGCGGATTGAGCCGAAGCGTGTCCGGTTACAACGATGACTTCAGTTCCGGAAGAAGTCTTCTGCACGTTCTTCAGAATATCGAGACCGCTTTTGCCAGGCAGGAACAGATCGGAAACAATGACCTGAAACTGTTCACTGTCAGTCAATTCCAGAGCCTGTTCACCCGTTGCCGCAGAAGTAACGTTATACCCGACTGAGCGCAGCAAGCTGGTAAGAGCCTTACAACCTGATTCGTCATCATCAACTACCAATATTTTGATTGGTCCATTCATAACTATGCCTCAAACCCCTGCCGTCATTCAGTAACGACCCGTATTGATTCCTGCAGAACACGTAACAGCATATCCAACTCGCTGTCCGAAACCACCAGCGGTGGAAAAATGACGATGGTATTCCCCAGGGGACGGGAAAATACACCTCGTTTGCGCGCTTCCTGGCAAACCCTGATCCCGATCTTCTGCTCCCATGGGTATGGCGTCCCGGCATCGCGATCCTCAACAAGCTCTATACCGGCAGCAAGTCCGCACTGACGAATATCACCAACATGGGACATTGACGCAAAATCAGCAAGCCCCTGTTTCAGTCGGGCTATTTTGGGTTGTAACTCCTCCAGGAGATTATCCTGTTGAAAAAGGTCCAGACTTTTCAGCGCAACAGCACAGGCTAACGGATTCCCGGTAAACGTGTGACCATGAAAAAAAGTCTTGAGCTCGGCATATTCTCCCAAAAAGGCAGAATATACCTTGTCAACCGTCACTGTTGCCGCCAAGGGGAGGTAACCGGCGGCGATACCCTTGGAAATCGCCATGATGTCCGGTACCACACTCTCATGGTTGCAGGCAAACATCTCCCCGGTTCTGCCAAATCCGGTGGCAACTTCGTCGGCAATCATCAGCAGGTCATACCTGTCGCATAATTCCCGAACCCGCTTTAGAAAACCTGCCGGCTGGACAATCATGCCCCCCGCACCTTGAAGAAGCGGCTCTATCACCAGTCCGGCTACCTGGCCGGCGTTACGCTCAATCAAGGTTTCAAGTGAATCAAGACACTTCATATTACAGGAATCTCTGCTGCAGCCCAGTTCGCACCGGTAACAATAGGGAGCCGGGGCCTGCAGAGTTTCAAACATGAGCGGCTTGAACGTTGTGTGGTAAATCTCGATCCCGCCAACGCTCACCGCACCAAGCGTATCACCATGATAGGCATTCTTGAAGGTTATGAACCTGCTCCGCTCCGGGCGGCCCAAGTGGACCTGATATTGATATGCCATTTTGACCGCAACTTCCATAGCGGTCGAACCGTTGTCAGAATAGAAAAAACGGTCCAGGCCGGGGGGAGTAATTTCGGCCAACCGTGCTGCCAGAATAATACTTTGCTCACTGGCCAACCCCAGGAGTGTAGAGTGCTCCAAGCGGTCAACCTGTTCTTTCAGCGCGTCGTTAAGCTCCCGCCGGCAGTGACCATGGACGTTTGTCCACATGGAGGCTACGCCGTCAAGGTAGCGCTTGCCATCAGTATCAATCAGCCAGCACCCCTCCCCTTTTACGATAATTATCTGGGTGTCCCGTTCCCATTCCTGCATTTGGGTAAACGGGTGCCATACATGGCGCTTATCCCACAGCCGCAATTGTTCAGTCGTTATAAGGTTCGTTCCTGCCATACCTTGGTTCCTCTGGGACAGTTGTTATTTTCATACCATAAAAAAGACCCGCCGGAATACGTCCAGTGGGTCTCGTAACTACCTGAAATTTTATATTTAGGCAAGCCTGTCCGCATAGAGAGGAAAATTTTTCATCAAACTGTTAACCTGGCCCTTTATTACTGACAGTTTTTCATCATTGCCGATATGTGCTACGGCATCGGCAATGAAAGCCGCAACCTGGCTCATTTCAGCCTCTTTCAAGCCATGGGTAGTACAGGCTGGTGTTCCGATCCGGATTCCGGAGGTGACGAACGGCGAGCGGGTTTCAAACGGCACAGTGTTCTTATTGACTGTGATACCGGCCTTATCCAGCGCTTCTTCAGCGGCCTTTCCGGTAATATCCGTTCCTGAAAAGTTAAGCAGCATAAGATGATTGTCAGTGCCGCCGCTCGTCAGCTTGAAGCCCCGTGTGGTAAGAGCCTCTGAAAGCGCCTTGGCATTTTTTACAACCTGCTGCTGATATGATTTGAATTCCGGCTGCAGTGCTTCCTTGAATGCCACCGCCTTCGCGGCGATAACATGCATAAGCGGCCCCCCCTGAATGCCGGGGAAAATCTGTGAGTTTACCCCTTTGGCAAATTCTTCTCGACAGAGAATCATGCCGCCACGGGGACCACGAAGGGTTTTATGGGTTGTTGTCGTGACATATTCAGCAAACGGCACCGGACTTGGATGAACACCGGCAGCAACCAGACCGGCAATATGGGCCATATCAACCATCACCTGTGCGCCGACCTTGTCAGCAATCGCCCGGAAGGCAGGGAAATCAATGATGCGCGGATAGGCGCTGGCACCGACTACAATCAATTTAGGCTTATGTTCCAAGGCCAGTCGTTCTACTTCAGCATAATCGATGGTTTCAGTAGCGGCAGAAACACCGTAGGGCACAATATTGAAGAACCGACCTGAAAAATTGACCGGGCTGCCGTGGGTGAGGTGCCCGCCATGGGCAAGATTCATCCCGAGGATCGTGTCTCCCGGCTTACAGGCAGCAAAGTAGACCGCCATATTGGCCTGTGATCCGGAGTGCGGTTGAACATTGGCATGTTCGGCACCAAACAGTTCCTTGGCACGATCAATAGCAAGCTGTTCAACAACATCAACATGCTCACACCCGCCATAATACCGCTTTCCTGGATATCCCTCGGCATATTTGTTGGTCATGATTGAACTTTGTGCTTCCAACACCGCTTCCGAAACAAAGTTTTCAGAAGCGATCAGTTCCAGATTATATTCCTGCCGTTCCGTTTCGTGGCGAATGGCATCAGCTACCTGGGGATCAAACTGGGAAAGGACAGACATGGGTTCTCCTTGTAAAGTTCATTTTATAACTTACTGATCGTAAACAGGAAACGGGACACGTGCCGTAGCAGGTCCCGCCTGTGGTAATTGAAAAGTTTAATTACTTCAGTCGCTAGCAGTATTTCATTTCAAGTGCTGTTATCTTGTCCAGCCGGGATTGATGGCGACCGCCTTCAAAAGTGGCATCAAGCCAGGCACCCACAAGATCACACGCTTTCTGTTCGTCAAGGACACGGCCGCCAAGAACCAGCACGTTAGCGTTATTGTGTTCTTTCGCCATGCGGGCCATGAAAACATCTGTCACCAATGCAGCGCGGATTCCGGGGATTTTATTAGCAGCAATCGACATACCTATGCCGGTACCGCAAATCAGAATACCGGACTCAGCCCCCCCCTCACGAACCGTTTCAGCAACTTTCTGACCATAATCAGGATAATCGACTGAAGCATCACTGTTGGTTCCGGCGTCGGCGACTTCAATACCCCTGCGACCAAGATACTCACACAGTGCCGTTTTAAGAGACAAGCCGCCATGATCGCTTCCAATAATGATCATTGTCGTATCCCCGCCTACAGCTTCTTGAACAACAGGGTTGCGTTCGTGCCGCCAAAGCCGAAATTATTGCTCATGGCGTACTCAAGTTTTGCTTCCCGGGCTGTGTTCGGCACATAATCCAGATCGCAGTCCGGATCCGGCTCAGTGTAGTTGATGGTGGGGGGGACAACGCCCTTATCCATTGCCATAAGGGTGTACACCGCTTCAATACCGCCAGCAGCTCCCAAAAGATGGCCGGTCATGGATTTGGTCGATGAAACCATCATTTTCTTGGCATGGTCACCGAAGATGCTCTTGATCCCCATTGTTTCGTACACATCTCCAATCGGAGTAGAGGTGCCGTGAGCATTTATGTAGGAGACCTGTTCAGGGGCAACACCAGCGTTTTTAAGCGCCATTTTCATGCTGCGTGCGCCGCCTTCGCCATTCGGAGCAGGCGAAGTCAGATGATAGGCATCACCGGTCAAGCCGTAGCCCACAACCTCGGCGTAAATCTTGGCTCCACGAGCTTTTGCCGCTTCGTATTCTTCCAGAATAACAATCCCGGCACCTTCACCCATGACAAAACCATCACGGTTTTTATCAAAGGGGCGAGAAGCTGTTGTCGGATCATCGTTTCTGTCGGAAAGAGCCTTCATGGCAGCAAAACCGCCAATTCCAAGTGGCGTAACAACCGATTCGGTGCCACCAGCAATCATGGCATCTGCATCGCCACGCTTGATAATGTGATAGGCATCGCCAATCGAGTGTGTACTGGTTGCACACGCAGAAACGGAAGAAACATTTGGCCCTTTCGCACCATATCTGATGGAAATGTGACCTGGCGCAAGATTGATAATCAGCATCGGGATGAAGAATGGTGAAATTTTCTTATAACCACCTTCAGCCACCAGCGTATGGTATTTCTCAATTGTCGGCAAGCCGCCAAGTCCGGCACCAACAAGAACACCGACGCGCTCAGCGTTTTCTTCATTGATCACCAGCCCGGAATCTTCCATGGCAAAATGAGCCGCCGCCAAAGCGTATTGAATGAAAAGATCCATTTTTTTGATCTCTTTTTTATCAATATACTCTTCAGCGTTAAAATCAGGTACTTCCCCGGCAATTTTTACTGACAAATCAGTCGTGTCAAAACGGGTGATTAGCCCAATGCCTGATTTTCCTGTTGTAAGCGCATCCCAGTTCTTGGCATTTCCGCACCCAAGTGGTGAAACAGCTCCAACACCTGTAACTACAACTCTTCTCATGATAGGTAGCTCCATATGGCAGTAACTTCTCTGCCAGAACGAAAAGAGAGGGGCCTAAGGCCCCTCCCGGTTAATTATCAGCTGTGCTCGGTAATGTATTCGATGGCGTCATTTACCGTCTGGATTTTTTCAGCATCTTCATCGGGGATTTCAAGGTCGAACTCTTCTTCAAGAGCCATGACCAGTTCAACCGTGTCAAGAGAATCGGCGCCAAGATCATCCATAAATGAAGATTCGGTTAATACCTGAGCTTCTTCAACTCCCAGCTGTTCTGCAACAATTTCCTTCACCCGCTTTGCAATATCAGACATCTTTCACCTCCATGTGATTTTAAACCTTTGCAGGTTTTGTGTATAAAGCTGTGTGCTTAATTAAGCATGAAATCCTTAAAAGTCAACCGATATTTCTACATATACATCCCGCCGTTTACGGACAGTACCTGACCTGTTATATAGGCTGCCTGCGGGGATACCAGAAAACAGACCGCGTTCGCAATATCGTCGGCAGAACCGAGGCGTTCCATCGGTATACTCTGCAAAAGTGCTTCACGTCCCTTTTCAGGAAGTGCGGCGGTCATATCCGTCTCGATGAAACCGGGAGCGACGGCGTTAACGGTAATGTTACGTTTTGCCAGTTCACGCGCCGCAGATTTTGTCAAACCGAACAGACCCGCTTTACTGGCGCAGTAATTTGCCTGACCCGGATTGCCCATTTCTCCGACAACAGAACTGATGTTGACCACACGCCCGTAGCGGGCCTTGGTCATGATTTTAGAGGCCTCGCGCATGCAGTTGAACGAGCCTTTAAGGTTCGTATCAAGGACGGAGTCCCAGTCGCTGTCTTTCATACGCATCATAAGTCCGTCTTTCGTTATTCCGGCATTGTTTACCAGAATATCAAGGCGCCCATGCTCGGCAGCAATATTTTTAATCAGTGCTTCAACTTCTGCAGAATTAGCAACATCGAGTCTGACCGCCTTCGCAGCCCCCCCCTGAGCGAGGATTGCAGCGACTGTAGCCTCAGCCCCGGTGTCAGTCGTGGCGGTCGCTATGACAAAAATACCCTCTGCAGCAAGCTTCAGAGATATTGCCTGTCCGATACCCCGCGATGCACCGGTTACCAGCGCAACCTGACCGTTCATCATGCATTCCCCCCGGCGGTCCGTATTCCGGCAACATCTTCAATGTTTGCCAGAACCGCTTCCTTATTTATCCGTTTAACCAACCCGCACAGGACTTTTCCCGGGCCGAGTTCAATATACGATGCCACACCAAGCGCGCTCATGGCATTGACCGACTGCTCCCACAACACGGGTGAGCATACCTGGGTGACCAGCAGCGGTTTTACCCGTTCCTTCTGGCTGTTCGGTGCAGCGTCAGCATTTGCAACGACCGGCACAGACATATCGTGGACAGCTGTCGCATCAAGCACCGCTGACAGACGATCCGCAGCCGGTTTCATCATTTCGCAATGGAAAGGTGCGCTGACAGGAAGCAACATGGCCTTGCGAAAGCCGCGCCCCTTGGCAATTTCAATGGCACGGGCGACAGCCGCAACTGATCCGGCTATAACAATCTGGCCGGGAGAATTAAAGTTGGCCGGCGAAACGACCTCACCTTGTGCCGCTTCACGGCAGATATCTTCGAGAACATCACTGTCAATACTGAGCATGGCAGCCATGGTGCCGGTGCCGACCGGAACAGCTTCCTGCATAAAGGTTCCACGGGCGCGCACGGTTCTGACAGCATCCGCAAAAGAAAGAGCCCCGGCGCAGACCAACGCAGAAAATTCACCCAGTGAATGGCCAGCCACGTAATCGGCCTTGAGACCGGTTTCCTGCTGCACAACACGCAGGACAGCGATACTTGCAGCCAATATTGCCGGCTGTGTATTAGCCGTCAGCTTGAGATCGGCGTCACTCCCCGAGAAGCAAAGCTCTGACAATTTAAACCCGAGGGCATCATCAGCCTCTTCAAACAGATGTCGCGCAACGGCAAACGTAGCTGCCAGCTCTTTCCCCATACCGGAGTATTGGGAACCTTGGCCCGGAAAAATAAAAGCTGTTTTTGACATAGGGATATCCTTGTCCAATGTGTGAGGTTTAGCTTCTTCTACCAGTTAACAAGCGCAGACCCGTAGGTGAAACCACCGCCGAATGCCACCATCAGAAGATTACTGCCAGGCGTGATGCGTCCCTGTCGGTTCGCTTCATCGAGCGCAATTGGAATTGATGCCGAAGATGTATTGCCATACCGGTGGAGATTGATGAAAATCCGGTTTGCATCAAGCCCAAGTCGCTTTGCGGTAGCGTCAATAATGCGCTGATTTGCCTGATGCGGGATCAGAAGAGAGATGTCGGATGTCGTCAAGCCGTTGGCATCCAGGGCTTTAACGGCGGCCTCTTCCATGCCGCGAACGGCATGTTTGAAGACATCATTCCCCTCCATGGCCAGATAAATTCGGCCTTCATCAATAGTCCGTCTGTCGGTGGCAGGATTACGGCTACCGCTCCCCTGCTGATAAAGGAGGTTCCAGTGTGAACCGTTGCTGAACGTGTGGGTGGAAAGCAGAGTGTGGCAATCAGTATCTTCAGTCGCTTCCACAACGACAGCACCAGCACCGTCACCAAAGAGGACACAGGTATTGCGATCCTGCCAGTCTACAATGCGCGACAGCACTTCAGACCCAATGACGAGAATTTTCTTTGCGGAACCGGAGCGGATATAATTTTCTGCAATTGACAAACCATAGATAAAACCAGAGCAGGCCGCCGATAGATCAAAAGCGGTAGCGTTTGTGGCACCCAAAAGGTCCTGTACAATACAGGCGGTTGATGGGAAGGGGAAATCAGGAGTAACGGTACCGAGTATGATCAGATCAATTTCTTCCGGCTGAGCTCCGGCCATTGCCAAAGCACGCCTGGCCGCTTCCGCTGCAAAGGTTGAAGTGTATTCGCCCTCAACTGCAATACGCCGCTCTTTAATGCCTGTTCGTGATGTAATCCACACGTCACTGGTATCGACCAACCGCTCCAGATCAGCATTGGTAAGAATTTTTCCGGGCAAAGCAGAGCCGGTTCCGGTAATTTTGACATTCACGATTGAATCTCCATTACTCTGCAGTTGTTTGCGGCGGGCTATCCCTTCGTATCAAAACCGACTGGTTTTCAGACAGTTTTTCAGCAACATGCTCCGACACACCGTTTTTTGCATACTCATGGGCAAACCGTATTGCATTCTTTATTGCCTTTACGTTAGAGCCACCATGGCAGATCATACCGACACCGTTGATACCCAATAGCGGCGCGCCGCCGTATTCCGCATAGTCAACGATCTTTTTAAACCGGCCAAAGGCGCCGCGCACGAACAGATAGCCGATCTTGGAGATCCAGCTTTTTACGATCTCCCGTTTCAACATTTTGCCAGCAGCGTCTGCCAACCCCTCGGAAAGTTTGAGAACTATATTTCCCACAAAACCATCGCAAACTACCACATCTACAGCCCCGGCAAAAATATCCCGGCCTTCAATGTATCCGGAGTAGTTAAGCGAGGTTTCACGCAGGACCGCATTTGTCTCTCGGGTCAGTTCGTTCCCTTTTGAATCTTCTTCACCATTGGAAAGCAGACCGACTTTCGGCGCTGCTATTCCCATGGCGTAGCGCGCATATACCTCACCCATAATGGCAAACTGGACAAGGTGCAACGGCTTGCAATCCACATTACCCCCCACATCCAGAACCAGAGTCTGTCCTTTCAGAGTAGGAAACAGCTGGGCAATTGCCGGTCGTTCAATCCCCTTGATCCGCTTCAGGACGAACATACCGGACGCCATGGTGGCACCGGAATTTCCGGCACTTACCGCAGCACAGGCCTTGCCGTCCTTGACGAGTTCGAAGGCCTGACGCACGGACGAGTCGCGCTTCTTCCGCACGGCATCTGAAGCGGAATCGTGCATGCCCACTACTTCACTGGCATGAAAGATATCGATGTCCAGGCCGCTGATGGCGTGCTTGGCAAGCTCCGCCTCCAATCGAGTACGGTCGCCGACAAGCGTCACCGCCAACCCAAACTCACGACAGGCGGCAACAGCCCCTTCCACTTCAACAACAGGAGCATTGTCTCCGCCCATTGCATCAACGGCAATCCTCATCTGCTTTAATTGGGGCACGGGAAAGCTCTCTATGCCTTAGCGGATGAAAGGTCGATAACCTCTTTGCCTTTGTATGTGCCACAGGCAGGGCAGGCACGATGTGGAAGCTTTGCTTCTTTGCACTGAGGACAGACGGATAATGACGGAGTGGTTAAGAAGTCATGTGCCCGTCTCATATTCTTGCGGGATTTGGAGGTTTTTTTCTTGGGTACAGCCATGGTGTATCTCCTTTTTCTGGTGATGCACGTTATCGTGCCACCGTTCTATTTTTTGGTTACTTTAAAATCTTTGAGCGCACCGAATGAAAGGCTTACCGGCTCTTTACTGCACGTACATTTTGCTATATTCAAGTCAACACCGCATTCGTGGCATAGTCCCTTGCAGTCCTCGTTGCAGAGCGGCTTTAAAGGAATTTCCATCGCAATCTGCTCCTCAATTTCGTGAGTCAGATCGATCTCCTCACCGGTGTAGACAGAAGAAAGCAGATCCATTTCACCAAGCTCTAGTTCATCTTCGGATGAAGCGGCAGCTGCGTGGTCTTTCCTAAAAAAAATGGTGAAATTTGTATCCACAAAAGACGTATAGTCGGCAAGACAGCGGGAGCAGGACAACTCTAAAGGCGCCGACACTCTGCCGGTTACCCGTATATTTTCATACTCGCGCGTTGCCGTAACATCACCCAGTATCCTGCCGGTAATGTTACAACTTTTGTCATTCTGCATACCGGCAAGAAGAGGAAACGTTTCGACCGGTTCGTCAAAGTGAATTGCAAGCGGCGTATCTTTGATGTGATCTATAATAATATTCACGTGCACCATCCACAGGTCAAAACTGTTACAAATTTTAAAGCAAGTCAGTATAGGGAATATGCACTAATTGTCAAGGAATTTACTGATTGGCTCTTAGTGGTACCTCGGATTGCTCCTGCCGTAGCAGTTAACCAGATCACGAATACGCCCGGCAAGATCGTGCTCAATCATATCCCAGGTAAAGCGCCACCCCCAATTACCGAACGCAGTACCGGGGACATTCATCCGGGCTTCACTTCCCGCTTCTATCAAATCCTGCAGCGGAATTATTGCCGTATTAGCAACGGACATAAGCACAGTGCGAAGTATATATGTAACGGTGTCTTCTCCCCTGCCGCCAACGTACTGGTCCACGCGACTCCGCTGAGAATCAGAAAGGGAGTGGTACCATCCAGCCGTGGTATCATTGTCATGTGTTCCGGTATAAACCACTGAATTAACTTGATGATTATGCGGCAGATAGGGATTTGAGGGCCCTGAATCAAAAGCGAACTGCACTATTTTCATGCCCGGATAATCATACCGGTCACGCAACTTTTCAACTTCCGGAGTAATCACCCCCAGATCTTCGGCAATAACCGGCAATTTCCCGAGAGCGGCAATTATTTCATCAAACAGAGCCGTTCCGGGGGCCTTGACCCAGGTGCCGTTAATGGCCGTACTTTCTTCTACCGGCACATTCCAGGCGGCTTCAAATCCCCTGAAATGATCAACACGGATAATATCAAAAAGATGAAACATCGCCTGAAAACGCTCAATCCACCAAGCATACCCCTGACGCCCCATCATTTCCCAATCATACAGAGGATTGCCCCACAACTGGCCTGTTTCACTGAAGTAATCTGGCGGTACACCGGCCACGGCCGTCGGCCTCCCCTTCAGATCAAGAAGAAACAGCTCGCGATTGCTCCAGACATCTGCAGAATCGTATCCCACAAAAATGGGGATATCACCGATAATCGAGATTCCCTTCTCTGCAGCATACCGTCGTAACTCGTACCACTGCCTGAAAAACTGCCACTGGATATATTTCTGGATACCAATTTCGGGGCCCAGTTCAACGGAGGCTTTTTCATGCTTTTCCGGTGTCAGGAGAGCCATTCCGGCCGGCCACTTATCCCATGACTTCCCCTTGTACCGCTGTTTCAGTGCCATAAAAAGCGCATAGTTATGAAGCCAGGGGGTCTTATTGCAGAAGTCCCAGAATTCATGTTTACCTGGCGCAGATTCATCGGCCAGAAATCTGGCGCCCTCTGCCTTCAGCAGCGTCATTTTCTTTTTTTGCACTGTGGTGAAATCTACGGCCGTAGCATTGGGGCGACTTTTGCCGCCAGTGGCAGCAGGGGCCCTGTCAGCCACAATCTGATCAAGATCAATCAGAAGGGGGTTGCCCGCAAAAGCGGAGAACGCTGAATAGGGCGAATCACCGCACGCCGGCGGTGTCAGCGGCAGCACCTGCCAATACGTCATCCCCATGCCTGCCAGCAGATCCACGAAACGACGGGCATCCGAGCCGAATGAACCGATACCGTCCGGTCCCGGCAATGATGAAGGATGTAACAGCACGCCACAACCACGCTTGTTCAGCATCTTGCCCCCGATGTACATAAAATTACCCTGCGACAGCAAGGACCGGCTCCAGGCCGGTTAAACCGAATCTTCATCGGATAGCGCCAACCCTTCCAACAGTCCAAAATCACTGATTTTCAAGCTGCCGAAACCAAACCTGTCCATAACAGAAGTCGTGATGACCAGCCCGGCAATGATTAAATCCTCACGCCCTTTTTCCATCCCTTTGATTGACAACCGCTCCAGAGGAGTCAGGCAGGACAACCGACGAAAAATTGCGGAGATATCGCTCCTGCTCACCGAAACGTTATTAACCTTGCGGTAATCGTAATCAACCATCTCAAGCTTGATTGCAGCAATGGTGGTCGCCGTCCCGGCGGTTCCGACCAATTCGAACGCTCCCGACACAGAAACTCCCGCCAGAGCCAGCTCCTTTTCAAGCTGGTCAAGAACAGAACTGACGCGTCCAATCATTTCAGCAGGTGCAGGGAACCCCTCCGTAAGCCGGACGACACCAATCGGCATACTTTTAATGAAAATTGGAATTCCGCCGCTTGACACCGTAAACTCGGTGCTCCCTCCGCCGACATCAAGTACTGCAAGAGTGTCGTGTGCGGAATTAAGACCTGACAAAACGCCCCTAAGTGTCAAGCGAGCTTCATCATCACCATTGATTACGACAAGATTGATGCCGGTTTCCTGCCGTACGGTAGCAACAAATGCAGGCCCATTGACAGCATCCCGTACCGCACTTGTGGCCGATGCCCGTATCCGCTTCACCCCACACTCTGCAATGACTTCAGAAAATCTGTGCAGACACGCCAACCCGCGATCCCAAGCTTCAGCAGACAAACCATGCTCATCGGTGAAGCCGCCGCCAAGCCGGACCACCTCACGCTCAATGCGGACAGGAATAATTCCCGTAGGTGAACTCCGGGCAATAAGCAGTCGGGCGGTGTTGGTCCCGAAATCAATGGCAGCACAATAATCGTTCATGCAAGGTTTCCCTGGGTGCAGCAAAACGCACGATTCTGGACCGTATATTCACAACGGAAGGAGATAGATGGGGTGATTATGTAGCAGTTTTGAATGGAAATGAAAAGCACACAGGAGAGATTGTTGAAACGCGGAGGAAAAGAACCGCATTTTGCTCTGCATACAAAAAACAAGAACAGTAGATAAACACAGCCCACCCCGCCGTTTCCACACGAAGCCCGCACCCCCGCACCATCAACTTTTGCATGGATGAGATAATGCTATCACGGAGGAAGTAACAGCCTGAATGGGCCGTTAAACAGACGCCCAGACGAAAAGCAGAGTTAGGAGATTATCCGAGGACCATTTCCTTCAGATCTTTACCAACCTTGAAAAATGGCAGCTTTTTGGGACTGACCTTGATCGGCTCACCGGTTTTTGGATTTCTACCGGTATACGTACCGTACTCTTTGATGACGAAGCTGCCGAGGCCGCGAATTTCTATGCGCTCACCTTGCACCATCGCTTCGCTCATGGAAGAAAAAATCAGGTTAACAAGCTCTTCAGCCCGCTTAACCGGTATATCTTTCTTCAGTGCCAGTTGTTCAATAAGCTCGGATTTATTCATAGGACCCTCCAGAATCGTAGCCGTATTGGCGTATGATGAAACGATTGACAACTAATGACAAGATTTGCCCAGATATTTTTTGAAGATAACAGCAGCATCTTCCTGCCGACCCATTTCAATAAGAATTCCGTACAATCTTTCGGCAGCGGCCCGTGCAACAGGCGTTTGCAGAAGTTCCACATACTGGTTCAGCGCACCTTCATGGTCACCCGTCATCTCAAAGATATCAGCACGCAGCAATTGCGCCTGTTCGGGCATTATCCGCTCCGCCACCATTATATCAATTGCAGCCAGGGCATCCTGAAGATGATTACTCTCACGCAGTACAAGCACCAGGGAAAGCCAGGCAAGTGAATTGGTGCCATTCAACTGAACCGCTTTACGAAGACACTGCTCGGACTCGTGGTCATTGCCCAGCCGATGGAGCACCTTCCCTTTTTCACACCAGTAAATATCCTGAGGAACCGAATCAGCACAATTTTCAAACCCGGCCAGAGCCGTGTGATGCTCGTCATGCCCAGCAGCGACGTACGCTTCTGCAAAATCCTCTCCTAATTCGGCGTACCGCTGGCGCTGATCTTCAGGTAGTTGCTGAATAAGCAGTTCATAATATTCATGCGGCGACAGAGAGTCTTCTGAATACGTGCTTTCAGGGCTGTCGGAGCAGTCACTAACGGATGAACCGGAACATGATCCACATGACGAAACGCTGGCCTGTACACCCTGGTCACGGTCAGGTTTTGCATATCCGGCAAGCAGCAGCTCCGCCTTTTCCCGTACATCCTGGTCATAAGTCAGTGTTTTTACAAGTTCTAAATGGTCGATTGCCTTGGCGACATCTCCCCGTGCATAGGCATACTCCGCTTCCTGAAGATTGCACTCGGCAAGACCTCGATTGGCGGCATCAATGCGAGCGGAGAAAACCGACGGCAGAGCGGCATCGTCAGCGGCGCAGAGCTTCAAACCCTCTTCGAAACAGGTCCTGGCGTCAAAAAAACTGCCGGACTCCATATATTTGTCACCTTTTCCGAGAAGATCGGACGGTGTCTTTGAAAACCAGCGGCTGATAAAATTCAAAACTATCCTTTCTGACTACAGAGAAGAGTGACACTTTCAATATGAAAGGTCTGGGGAAACATATCAATCGGTACTGATTCGACGACAGCGTATCCGCTTTCCGCCAGCAGACCGCAATCCCTCGCCAGAGTGCTGGGGTCACAGGATGCATAGATTATTTTTTCCGGTTGCAGCCGCACAATGCCGGACAGCGCATCACCGGCTCCGGCGCGTGGCGGATCAAGCAGTACCGTGTCAAACTGCCGCCCCTCAGCAGCAAGTCGCCGGACACCCGATGCGGCATCATCACAAAAAAATCGGGCATTTGCAACACTGTTTATGACCCTGTTTTGTTCTGCGGCACGGATTGAATCGGCATTCCCCTCAATACCGGTCACCGAGGCAACTTCCGCCGCCAGGGGAAGGGAAAAATTACCGTTGCCGCAGTACAGATCCAGCAGCTGTTCGGCAGTGGTAAAATCCCCAAAGCGCCTGATTACCGCGAGCATGGCTTGATTCTGTAACTGATGCACCTGCGCAAAACCGCCCGGGGGATAGCTCAGTACCACCTGTTTCCGGTCGTTTGCGCCCCCCATATGATAGCAGATGTCCGGGCTCCCCCATAATTTTTCACTGGGCGACCGTTTGTCCGTACTGATGAACAGCCCCGTACAGGCCCCGAAGTCACCGGTCCGGCCAAGAAAGAAGTTTCTCTGTTTCGCCGTAACGCTGCCGCTCTGGTGTATGATGACGAGCACCCCGCTGTCACCGGCATCAATGCTGAGCTGTGAAACCATCTCAACATCCGGGTACGAGCGGAGCAGGGTTCTGAAACAGCTCAGCACCTGGTTGATGACCGGGGCAGCGACAGGACAACCGTCCGCCGCATTAACCACCTGGTGGGAACCCTGACGGTAAAAGCCGATAGAAAGTTCGCCATTGAGCACAGAAACCTTGAACTGGAGCCGGTTCCGGTAGCCGTACTGCATGGCTGCCGGCACGATGTCGCCGATCAGATCAGCCGGAACACGGGCCCCTCGCCAGAGCGTTTCAGCAAGAATATTCCGCTTGCTCTCAAGCTGGACCGGATAACTGATCTGCTGCCAGGTGCACCCCCCGCACTGGCCGAAAAGTGCACAGGGCGGGACAACACGGTGTGGAGAAGGGTGTATGATTTCGGCAATCGACGCCGTACAGTATGATTTTTTCTGAGTAGTTATGTGAAGGGAAACTTCATCGCCAGGGCAGCTTAACGGCACAAAACAGACTTTACCGTCTATGCGGCAGACGCCGCTGCCGCCAAAGGCAAGTTTTTCAATAACAGCAACAGGTGGTCGCACATTACGCTCGTGAACTGCGGGTTACAGTCGGTTTTTTTACACATTTCCGAAACTCGCTCCGGACAAAACGGCGGGGGAAAGCGGGGTCGGAAAGATATGCCAGTGTTGTATCATGAAAGGCGCTGATTAACGAATCACGAACCGATGCCAGATCGGCCTCGGGAACGGCCATCTTTTCCAGAATCCGCTGGAATCTGGCAGAAGGGCCCATAATCTTCACTGCCTGTTCAAACTCCGCACCTTCATCAAAATAGCTCCGCTCCAGCGGAATGTCGCAGTATACCAGCACCTTAACGTGAAAATAGCCGCCGAAATAGTGCCGGGTCTGGTCCAGCAGCGTAACGGTCAGAGTTGAATCCAGTGTAATCGTATCAATTATCAAAGTGCACCCAACAGCTTATGCATTTGAGGAATCACCCGCACATCGGGCAGACGGGATGACGCCAGTTCCTGCAGACGGAGAATTTGTGCCGCCGAAATGCCGATACTGCCGTCCGTCAGGGTCAGGGGCTGCAAAAAGAGCGGCACTGCCGCGTCGACAGAAGATATGATCTCACACACCCGGCTGATCTCCGCTCCGGAGGTGGTTTCCCCCACCACAACCTTCACTGAAACGTTACTGCCGTGTGCCTCCTGAAGGAACCGCGCGTGCTGATCCCATAACGGATCGGTCAGGCCGGCGGTGGAGGGAAGTTTCATATCCATGCTGATATAATCCACCTGCTGCTTTACGAGCCGAAGTTTACTGTGCAGAGTGCCGTTTGTTTCGAGATGGACCGGGAGCTGTTTTCGGATTTCAGGCAGCCACTCCGCCAGGACGCCCGCATGAAGCAGCGGCTCACCGCCGGTAAAACTTACCGAATGATGGGCCCCCGGCAGCTGTGACAGCCAATCATTGAAGAGGGAGGTTATTCTGTGCAGCGCTACCGGCTGCGGAAGGTCAACAAACGTGCCGGAACCGGGGTGCGATTCCAGGCGGCACCGGGGCAGCTTCGCAAAATCCGTATCGCAATAGCGGCAATTGAGATTACATTCCGTCAGGCGCACAAAAATCTGTCTGCGTCCCGCCAGCATACCTTCGCCCTGAATAGACGAAAATATTTCACTGATATACAGACCGTCACTCATAATAGCGAGCGGATGCGTTATCAGACTCCCATACAGTAATCGAATCAACCGTTATATTGTCATTATTCAGCCGCTCTGAAATGCGCTGGTACAAATATTTTGAAATATGTTCCGAGGACGGGGAACTGTCACGGAAGGCCGGGTTATCATTCAGATATTTATGATCGAGTTCGTTGATGATCGCGCCCGCTTCACGCTTCAGCACCTTGAAATCTATCCCCAGGCCCGCTTTGTCCAGCTCACGGGCGGTAACGGCAACCTCCACCTTCCAGTTGTGACCATGGAGATTTTCGCAATCCCCCTGATAATTTGTCAGATTGTGTGCGGCGGCAAAACTGGTACGGATTGTCAGCATATACATTATGAACAGCTCCTCTGTCTGGAAAGAAATTCCAGTTAGTTATCGGTGTACGCTTCAAGAAATTCCGGGGTGATACTACACAAAAAAAAGGGCAACCACAAGTGGTTGCCCGTACAAGCGGAAAAAAAGAACCGGTATCAGCCCTGTGAAGCGGCCAGCGCCTGTTCGATGTCTGCGATGATATCATCCACACATTCGATACCGACCGAAAGGCGGATAAAATCGGCTGTTACGCCTGAAGCGACCTGTTCTTCCGGAGACAGCTGCTGATGCGTCGTTGAGGCGGGGTGGATAACCAGCGACTTGGCATCGCCGATATTGGCCAGGTGAGACAGCAGTTTGACGTTGTCGATAAATTTCTTGCCCGCTTCCATACCCCCCTTGATACCGAAGCCGATGATCGCCCCCGCCCCTTTCGGAAGATACTTGAGCGCCCTGGCGTGATCCTTGTGGCTGGCCAGACCGGGGTAATTAACCCAGGCCACGGACGGATGTGCTTCCAGCCACGCAGCAACGGTACGGGCATTTTCAACGTGACGCGCCATCCGGACATGCAGCGTTTCCAGCCCCTGAATGATCTGAAGGGAGTTGTAGGGAGAAATACAGGCACCCATGTCGCGAAGCAGCGACACCCGCATCTTGATGATGTAGGCAATATTGCCCAGGGCATCCCAATATCTGAGACCGTGATAGGAAGGATCCGGCTCGGTCATTTCAGGGAAATTCCCGTTGTCCCAGGGGAATTTACCACCGTCAACCACAGCGCCGCCAATGCTGGTGCCATGACCGCCAATGAATTTAGTCAGCGAATACACCACAATATCGGCACCATGCTCAAGCGGTTTGAACAGATAGGGGGTGGTCACCGTATTATCCACAACCAGCGGCAGACCGGCTGCATGGGCAACGGCGGCAATGGCTTCAAAATCATCAATATTGTTTTTCGGGTTACCGACCGACTCGGTGTACACCAGTTTTGTTGAAGGGGTGATGGCCCGGCGGACGTTTTCCGGATCAGACGTATCCACAAAGGTAACGTTGATGCCGAGACGCGGCAGCGTGTAATGGAACAGGTTATAGGTTCCGCCGTAGAGATAATTAGAGGAGATAATCGAATCACCCGCCTTGGCAATATTGAGGACCGCATAGGTGATGGCAGCCTGACCTGAAGCAACCGCCAGAGCAGCAACACCGCCATCCAGCGCGGCAAGACGTTTTTCAAGCACATCGGTTGTGGGATTCATCAACCGGGTGTAAATGTTGCCGAATTCCTTAAGGCCGAAAAGATTAGCCGCATGTTCAGAGCTTTTGAATACGTAAGAAGTGGTCTGGTACAGCGGGACCGCCCGTGAGAGAGTGGTAGGGTCCGGAGTCTGCCCGGCATGAAGTGTAAGAGTTTCAAACGATTGAGTGGTATCCGACATAAATCCCCCATTAATTGTGTGTTGAACTAAACCGCTGCGCGGTAATTTAAAACCAAACCAAAAGCATCAAACCAGAGGCATCTCCCCGGAGGTGCCTTTTTTGTTTCTTCAATCAGCATGGTCTTTGTCTTACCTTCTTCATGGCCTTTGGCCGCACCC
>CAINRC010000129.1 GCA_903852495.1 uncultured Geobacteraceae bacterium
AGCATGGGTTCCTCCTGCAGATAGATATGGTGGTTGGCACTCCCATAACTACCTGATGGAACTCATGCTTTTCAATTGTTAAAGAACAAAGTCACGCATTGATTACTGTGACGAACCAAGAATAAATAGTTTCCGGCCAAAAAATCGTTGTCATGTATTGCAAGGCTGGAAGCCACCAGGCCGCCCACATTGACACTGGCTCCGGGGGCAAAAAGAATACCTGAAGGATTCGTCAGAAAAACACGTCCATTAGCGGTGAGCGAACCAAAGATCTGGGAGGGGTCACTACCCAATACACGGTTAAGGAGGGTTGATTGGCTGGATGGCTGAGCAATAGTAACCGCTTCACCTTTGCCGATGCCGAAAGATTTCCAGTTGATGATCGCCTGATTGGTTCCTTGGATGATCTGCATCTGACCTGTGGAGGGGGTATTGATTGAGACCTGGCCGGAGACAGTCTGACTACCGGTGGGGAGTGCATAAGCTCCTGTAGTAGACAGCATCAGCAAAACGGCAAGAACTGATGCGTGAATGCGTATCGAATGCGGGACGCCTCTACCATTAACAATTTCAACAGCAACAGCCCTACGCTCTTTGGCCTTGATCCAAATCAACTGGTATGCCTTGTTCATGAAGCGTCTCCTGGGGGCATAGTAATTCAAGTCCTGCCACCAAATTGAACGCAGGTATTAAATGACATAGTTAATAGCACTGATTAATTGATTTGAAAAGATTGTACCGTGATATGTGCGGAATTATTTGGATGCGTAAATAGTGGGGAACTACAGAAAAAACAAAAAGGGGCCCAAATAACAGGCCCCCTTGTGCTGGACAGATGAATAAAGACGGTATGACTATCCGAGATGAGTGTTATTGCTCCACGCCCGATTGGCAAGAATGGTGGGATCTAAAAGTTCTCCACAGCTTGTGCACTTCCATGCATCAAAGGAACGAACAAAATCATAATACGTCTCAGCAAACATACGCCCTTTACAACGTGGACAATGCATAGACCCCCCCTGGCTACCGATAGTTACATGAAGTAGACCAGCAGATACATCTAGCATGCCAAATTCGTAAATCACCCGACCGAAATCGGGCAGAAAAATATTTATTTAATAATTACTGACGGTTAAAAGAATTTTCGAATTATATATAGCTTCTTTTCGCCAATCCCCTCAATCGCTGACAGGTCCTCAACACGCAGCTTTCCGCCATTATTTTGACGCCAGGCAGTAATCCGCTTTGCTAAAGCGGGACCAACTCCGGGCAGTAGATCGAAATCAGCTTCGCTCATTGTTGCAATATCAAGGGGGATGCCCAGAATCATCCGCTCGGAAACGGTCATCTGCCCTACCGCCAGTCGACATTCTCCATCCGGCAGCAATAAAAGGGTAACTGATGCGCCGTGGTGGAGCGGGAGCACCGGAAGAGGCGTTCTACATTGTGCCAGCGGGCGCACCGGTGTCGCCATTATTATGACGCTTTCCGCCAATGCATTGGCGTTAACGGCGTAAATGCCCGGATTTCGCACATCTCCGTTAACCTTAACAGATTCCGTCCTGCCCGATGAAACAGGAAAGGCCGCACGTTCAGGTGGATCCTGAACAGTACGGCCTTTCAATACCAGCGGCACAAGGAACAGCGCAGCGCAAGCAATCATCACAAGCCGCTGCATTCTGCTCGTACCCAATCTACTCTTCTACTTTGTGAAGTTTGTAATCTATGCTGTCAATCAGAGCCTGATAGGATGCATCAATAATATTGTCAGACACACCAACTGTCCCCCACCGGGAATGTTTGTCTCCGGATTCGATCAGCACGCGGGTTGACGAGGCGGTTCCCTGGCCGGCCGGCAGTACGCGCACCTTGTAATCCAGCAACCGTACCTCTTTCAGTTTGGGGTAAAATTTTTCCAGCGCCTTGCGGATAGCGTTATCAAGGGCATTAACCGGGCCGTTCCCTTCGGCGGCAGTATGCTCTACTTTCCCGCCGACCTTGACCATGATGGTTGCTTCGGCCATCGGCTTCTGGTCCTCTCCCCGTTTTTCATCAATAACCCGGAAGCCGAGTACGCTGAAGAACTTCTTGTGAGAGCCAAGCGCTCGCTTCATCAGCAATTCAAATGATGCTTCGGCTCCCTCAAACTGGTACCCGCGATTTTCCATATCCTTGATGTTATCAAGAATCTCCAGGGTGACCGGATCTTTACTGTCCAGGTTGATGTTGAACTCTTCCGCCTTGGCCAGGATGTTTGATCGACCGGACAGATCGGAGATCAGGACGCGGGTGCAGTTGCCGACCAGTTCCGGACGCATATGTTCGTAGGTTTCCGGGTGGCGCTGAATGGCGCTGACGTGCACCCCCCCCTTGTGGGCGAAGGCGGAGTTGCCCACATAGGACTGGTGCTTGTTTGGCGAAATGTTGGCCAGTTCGTACACATAGCGGGAAACTTCCCGCAGGTGTCGCATCTGCTCATCGCTGATGCACCCCTTTTGCATTTTCACCTTCAGCGCGGGGATGATCGAACAAAGGTTGGCGTTACCGCACCGCTCGCCAAAACCGTTGATGGTGCCCTGAACCTGTACGATGCCCAGATCAACCGCATGGAGCGAGTTGGCCACGGCACATTCGCCATCGTTGTGGGCGTGTATGCCGAGCGGCGTCTTAATATGCTTCTGCACGGACTTTATGATCTCGGCAATCTCGAACGGCATGGTACCGCCATTGGTATCGCAAAGAATGATGCAGTCAACGTTGGCACTTTCCGCCGCCTGCAGAGTTTTGATGGCATAGGCCGGATCAGCTTTATAGCCGTCAAAAAAGTGCTCCGCGTCATAGAACACTTCAGGCGCGTGCTTTTTCAAATATTCCAGGGAATCGAAAATAAGCTCCAGATTTTCTTCCAGCGAAATGCGCAGAGCTTCGCGCACATGAAAATCCCAGGTCTTGCCGAAAATGGTGATCGCATCCGGTTCAGCTTTTACCAGCGTGATAATATTGCTGTCCTTGTCAGGAGTCACCTTGGCACGGCGGGTAGAGCCGAACGCCGCAATTTTGGCATGGGTCAGCTTTTCTTTCTTAATATCCTTGAAGAAGGCGACATCCTTGGGATTACTTCCGGGCCATCCCCCTTCAATGTAGTGGACACCCAGTTCGTCAAGCTTATGGGCGATGCGGATTTTGTCCTCCACCAGAAAAGAGATATCCTCTGCCTGGGTTCCATCCCGCAGTGTTGTGTCATACAACTTGATAATGCTCATGTCTGCCTCCATAAGATAAGAAAAACAGTCGTTTTTCCTGATAAATAAAATTGCGTTCCGTTTTAGCTGTTTTTTACATTTATTTCAACAAAAACGGCGGAAAGCGAAACCGGAGTCCACCGGCGGTTTTTCCTTGACCCCTTTCCTTTGACCACTTACCCTGCTTTCATGACTTCAGACCTGACCTCCGCACCAATTCCACAGCTTGTCCGCCGTCTCGCCATACCGGCCGGAACCGGCTTTTTCTTCAACACCATGTTCAACGTTGTGGACACCTGGTACGGTGGGAAACTTTCCACCACCGCCCTGGCCGCAATGTCTCTTTCCTTCCCGGTATTTTTCCTGATTCTGGCGATCGGCAGCGGCGTTTCCACCGGAGCAACCACGCTGATCGGCAATGCCCTCGGACGCGGCAACCGCGAAGAAGCCCAACGCTACGTAGCCCAGTCTCTCTCCTTTGCGTTGATCCATGCGCTGGTCCTTACCGCAGCAGGAATTGCAGCGGCACCACATATATTTTACCTGATGGGTGCCAGGGGCGACTATCTCGCCCATGCGTTGAGCTACATGAACGTCATCTTCGCCGGCAGTTCTTTCTTTATGCTCAATTTCGTAATGAACGCCATCCTGAATGCCCATGGCAACACCCTGGCGTACCGGAATTTTCTGGTCGGCGGTTTTTTTCTCAACCTCATTCTGGACCCGTGGTTCATGTATGGTGGCGGAGGTTTCCCGACCCTTGGCTTAGCCGGAATTGCCCTGGCGACGGTGCTCGTCCAGTGCCTTGGGGTACTTTACCTGTTCAGCCAGCTGTCTAAAACCGGAAGTATGCCATCCCTGACTCTTGCCGATCTCCGCCCCCGCTGGCACTATTTCCGTGAACTGTTCAGTCAGGGCTTCCCCTCTGCCATGAACATGATGACCGTGTCCCTCGGCATTTTCATCATCACCTGGTTTGTCGGACGCTTTGGCGAACAGGCGGTTGCGGCCTACGGCATCGGCACACGCGTTGAGCAGATAGCACTCCTGCCGGTCATGGGACTCAATATTTCAACTTTGGCCCTGACCGCCCAGAATTTCGGCGCCGAGCGGATCGACCGGATTCGGGAAACGGTACAGGTTTCGCTCCGCTACGGCGCCCTGCTTGCGGTTTCCGGCACCGTGGCAGCGCTCCTGTACAGCCGTGAATTAATGGGAATCTTCACCGCCGACCCTGCCGTCATTGACGTCGGAGTTCGCTTTCTTGCCGTCGAAGCATACGTACTGCCGGCCTATGTACTGCTGTACGTCTGCATATCCGCCATGCAGGGAATCAAAATGCCGTTGTTCGGCCTCATTATCGGTCTGTACCGCCAGATTGCCGGCCCCGCTGTTGTCTTCCATCTGTTTACAACCGTTATGGGCTTAGGCCTGGTCGGCGTCTGGTGGGGGATTTTCGGGGTAACCTGGTCAGCGGCGCTGGTCGTCGTCCTGTATGTCAGCAGAACACTTGCCAAACTCGAAAAGGATATGGTCAACGTATGAAGCGCGTAGCAATCAGCACCCTGGGATGCAAAACCAATCAATTTGAATCGGCCGCCATGATCGAACAGTTGGAAGCGGCCGGCTACCGGGTCGTCCCTTTCACCGAACCGTCCGACTTTTATATCATCAATTCCTGCACGGTCACCGCCCGTACCGACGCCGAGACCCGCCGCCTCATCCGGCGTGCCCGCCGCCTGAATCAGACTGCAAGAATAGTAGCGACCGGCTGCTACGCCCAGGTGGCCCCCGGAGAGCTGGAAAAAATACCCGAACTGGATTGCGTTCTCGGCAATCAGGAGAAGCAGCACATTGCCGCATTTCTGGAATCCTCCGCCTCCTCGGTCGCCGATATTGCCAAGGCAGATCACGCCGAACCGCTCAAACTGACCAGCTTTGCCGAGCACACCCGTGCTTTCCTCCAGGTACAGAACGGCTGCAATTCTTTCTGCTCCTACTGCATTGTCCCCTATGCCCGTGGCCGCAGTCGCAGCGTTCAACCTGACGATGTCCTGCAGGGAGTGCGCGACCTTGCCGGCGGCGGATTCAAGGAGGTTGTGCTGACCGGCATCCACCTTGGCGCGTACGGCATTGATCTTCCGCTGCCCACCACGCTGACGGATCTGGTCAGGCGGATCGACGCCGAAGGGATCGTCCCCCGGCTGCGTATCGGCTCGATTGAGCCGAATGAGGTCACTACAGAACTGCTGGAGATGATGGCCGGGTCATCATCAATCTGCCCGCATCTGCACCTGCCGCTGCAAAGCGGTAGTGATTCGGTGCTGGAGCGCATGGGAAGGCCCTACACATCCCGGTTTTTCAGGGATCTCATGACGCGTATATCATCCGCCTTACCGGAAGCATTTATTGGTGCCGACGTTATTGCCGGTTTCCCCGGTGAAACGGAGAGTGAATTCAGCGAAACCGTCAGGCTGCTTGAAGAGCTGCCCTTCTCCGACCTTCATGTGTTTCCCTACTCCAGCCGCCCCGGTACCAGGGCTGCGGGCATGCCGGAACACGTCAGCTCTGCCGTAGTTACCAGCCGTGCTGCACAGTTGAGAACTATTGCCAAACGGAAGAAAGCAGAGTTTCTGGCACGTTTTATCGGGAAGGAACTATCTGTTCTGATGCAGGGGTATGACGCCAGGGCGGGAGTTTGCAAGGGATTGACACGCAATTACATTTCTGTTTCATCTGCCGGAGACCTGACGCTGGTAAACGAAGAAGTGCCGGTCTTGATACGGGAGTGTACCGGGGAAAGCTGCCGAGGGGTTCGAAGAACGGAACCTACCGCCCTATAGCCTGATCAGATCTTCATGTTCCTCATCATGCGGGTTAACATGAATCATAACGTCCCCTACCCCCGGATAATGGTCGAAGATCAGCTTTTTTACATTGGTGGCCACATCGTGGGATTGCTTAACCGTCATGTCCGGATCCATCTCAAGCTTCAGATCCACAATCATATACTGTCCGGAGCGGCGGGCCCGCATTTCATGCACATGTTCAACATGCTCGACGCTTTCCGCCAGCGCTTCAAGGGCAGCGATAAAATCGGCCGGAGCTGTCCCGTCCATCAGATCATGAGCCGCTTCACGAAACGTATGGTAGCCGATATGCAGAATAAAAAATGACGTCACTCCCGCCGCCAGTGGATCCATGATTCCCCACCCGAAAAATGCCCCGATAACCCCCACCAGTGTGGCAACAGACGTGACAGCATCCTTGCGATGATCCTTGGCAATCGCCAGTAGCGCAGGGCTTTCAAGCTTTTTCCCGGTGCGGGTCGAAAACCGGTACAGCCACTCTTTCGTCACAATGGTCACCGCAGCTGCGACAACGGCAATCCAGCCGGGTGACTTAAAAACCCCGCCGATAACCGTAACAACAGATTGGTACAGGATCCAGCAGCCGGTTGCGACAATCACCAGCGCAACGAACAGCGCAGCAAGGCTTTCGGCCCGGCCATGGCCGTACGGGTGGTTTGCATCAAAGGGCTGGCGCCCCAGCTTGAGAGCCACCATGGTGGCAAATATGGCGATAAAATCACAGGCGCTCTCGATACCGTCAGCAAAGACCGCATCGGAATGTCCCCAGTACCCGGCAGACAATTTGATGACCATCAGTGCGGCATTAAACCAGAAACCGATCTGAATAATCCGATCGGCGCTATTAAAACGCTCATTACGCTGCATTATCCCCGCCTTTCCTGATCGCCTTGATTCGTAACTGCAGTGTGGTCGTATTGTTCCAGCTGTTACCTTCCGGGAAGAAGGCGATGTCCAGCACCCCGTCCGTTGCGCACTCTGCCTGGCGGAATGCTATGGCGCTAAAATTCCGGCCTCCGGCAGATACGCGCAATTTGAGGTGCCCGTCTCCGACAGTTCGGCGTTCCACCACGGTAACACCGCGCAGCATCAGAACCGGTTCCGGATTACCCGCACCAAACGGCTCCATCCGCTGCAGCTCGCAAGCCAGGGGCAGATTCACCTGATCCGGGCGCACTTCAGCATCAATATCAAGCAGCGGTACAAGTTCGGCATCACCCAGAATCTGCACTGCAGCGGCTTCAAACCCGGCGGCAAAACCGGCGATACTCTCCTCCAGCAAACCGACACCGGCCGCATACCGGTGGCCGCCAAAACGGTCGAGATGATCGGAGCAGAGGTTGAGCGCATCCAGAAGATGAAATCCGGGGATGCTGCGACCGGAACCCTTGGCAATGCCAGCCTCATCAATGGCGACCAGAATGGTCGGACGATGATAGCGCTCAACCATGCGTGACGCAACGATGCCGATAACCCCCTGGTGCCAGTCACGTGAAGCAAGTACGATACTCCTGCAGGCCGGATAGTACCCCCCCCCCTCCACCATGGCTACGGCACTGTCCAGAATGCTCCGCTCAACGGTCTGACGTTCTGCATTTGCCGTATGAAGCTCCTCGGCAATCTGCGTACAGAGGTCTACCCCGGGTTCCAGCAGCAGTTCCACCCCCGGCACCGCACTTTCCATGCGCCCGGCGGCGTTCAGTCGTGGCGCCAGCCTGAAGCCGACCTGACCGCAGGAAACCGGCCCGGTGATTCCGGCACTTTTTTTGAGCGCAGTAATGCCTGCTCTGCCGCTGCACTCCAGCTTTTGTAAACCAAAATATGCGTACATGCGATTCTGGCCGATCAACGGCACAACGTCTGCGATGGTGCCGAGCGCAACCAGGTCAAGCCAGTCACGAAGATCCGGCTCACCCCCCGCAGCAAACAGGCCGTCCCGCCTCAAAGTGCTACGCAGGGCGACCAGCAGGTTATAGGCGACGCCGACCCCGGCCAGCATTTTAAACGGATAGCTGCAGCCCGGCTGCAGCGGATTTACCACCGCTGCGGCATCGGGAATGGACGCACCCGGAGTGTGGTGATCCAGAATTATCAGATCGGCACCGACCTGACGACAGAAGTCCGCTTCCCTGACCGCCGTAATGCCGCAATCTACGGACATGATCAGCGTGGCTCCCGAAGCGATAATCTGCCGGAGCGCCCCCTCGTTGAGTCCGTAGCCGTCGTCAAAGCGGTTGGGAATAAAGTATGTACAGGTAAAGCCAACGTGACGGAGAAAGGAAACCAGCAAAGCAGTGCCACTGATGCCATCAACATCATAATCACCGTAAATGCAGACCGTCTCTCCGGCTTTCAAAGCACGCAGCAGCCGTTCAACAGCCTCGTGCATACCTTTCAGCAGAAAAGGGTCAATCATGGCTGAAAGAGTTGGAGCAAGAAACTGCGCTCCGGCTGCAGTCGTGACTACGCCCCTGCCGGCAATAATGCCGGCTGTTACGGGACAGACGCCGAGCGTTCGGGACAGTTCCTGTACTACTGCGTCGTCAACCGTTTTGACAACCCACTGTTTCTCCATGCCGGGATCCTTCTGTAAAAAAAAATCCCCCGACTGGCGGGGGATGGGGTGAAGTTATTTCATCGGCGGCATTGCAGCCTTGCCCGGTTGTTCCATCATACTTTTTATCTGAATGGCGGTCGGACTGTTGGAATCCAGTGACAGGTACTTTTTCCAGTACGGGGTAGCCTTTTCAGGCTGTTTCATATCGACCGCATACACAATTCCGGTATTATAAAGACTTTGCAAGTGGCCCGGATCAATCTTGTTGGCTTTCTCAAAATTAACAAGTGCCTTATCGTACCAGCCAACTTTTCTGAACATAACACCTTGGTCAGTCAGAACATTCGGATTATTCGGCTGGATCTCCAGCGCCTTTCCGTAAGCGTTGATCGCCTTTTGAGCCTGCTCAGTGTCGAAGAAGTCATTGCCGAGAGAGATCCAGGCGTTGAGGTTCTTCGGATCCTGGGCGACAACCTTTTCCGCCTGGGCAATCCGCTCCATATAATCGGTAGGGGATCCGGCGCCGGCGGGGATAGCGGTATTCAGCTGCTGGGCTTTACCGGCAGTGCTGATACTGAAGATCAGAAAACCGCCCAGCAGGCCAACAATAAGGGCTACAGTTGCTATCAGGATTGATTCTTTGTTCATCAATACACCTCTCAGCTTGAATAATTCGTCCTGTTAGGCAGCCCCGGCTTTTTTTGCCAAGGCACGGTTCTCAAGAATCACAACAATCGGACTGGCAACAAACACCGATGAATAGGTGCCGACAATAACGCCGACCAGAAGGGCGAACGCAAAGTCGTGAATCACCTCACCTCCAAAGAAGTAGAGTGAAGCAGCGGCAAGAAACACGGTCAGTGACGTAACAATTGTGCGGGAAAGCACTTCATTGATGCTGTCATTGAAAATGGTGTGCATTGCACCTTTCAGGTTTTTATGCAGGTTTTCGCGGATACGGTCGAAAACAACAACAGTATCTGTCAGCGAATATCCGGCAATGGTTAATACGGCGGTTATGAACATAAGATTAATCTCTTTGTTCAAAAGATAAAATGCCGCAAACATGGCCAGACAATCGTGGATGGTGGCCAGGGTCGCACCGACCCCGAATTTAAAGTCGAAGCGCCAGGCGATATACATGATGATTCCCAGCATTGAGAGAATCGCCGCTATCAAGGTATCCTTGCGCAGCTTATTGCCGATGGAGGGGCCAATTTCCGTGGAGCTTTCCACGGTAAAGGCATTATCGGCAAACTCTTTCTTGAAGGCTGCCTGTACCATTTCTGACGGTTTACCAACCGCTGCGCCGGCCATCTTGACCAGCAGCTTGTTGCCATCCTTAATTTCCTGCAGATCAGCCTTGGATACGCCGTTTTTATGCAGTGCCGAGCGAGCGTCGGCAATCGAGATCGGCTTGGTGAACTTCAGCTGCATGGCGGTGCCGCCGGAAAAATCGATCCCCATATTGGCGGCTCCACGGGCGACCTGAATGACACCAATGATGCCGACAATTGAAATAATAGCCGATATGATGAAGGAAATATTACGCTTGCCGATAAAATCTATTCTTGTTTTTCCAAGAAGTTCCATGAACGGTGTTACCCCCTATATGCTCATTTTTTTAACTTTACCCTTGTGCAGAAACAGGTCAAAGGTCACCTTGGTACCGATCAGCGAGGTAAACAGGTTGATGATAACCCCGAGGCTCAAGGAAACTGCAAAACCTTTTACCGGACCGGTACCGAACTGGAACAGAACAGCCGCAGTAATCAGGGTGGTGATATGGGAGTCCATGATCGTCAGGAACGCTTTGTCATAGCCGGCGTCCAGCGCCGCTTTAGGCGATTTGCCCAACTTGAGCTCTTCACGGATTCGCTCGAAGATAATAACGTTGGAGTCAACCGACATACCGACCAGCAGTACGATAGCCGCAATGCCGGGAAGGGTCAGGGTGGCGCCCAGGGCAGCCAGCGCTCCCATCAGGTACACGATGTTCAGAATCATCCCCAGGTTGGCAATCATGCCGGACAGCTTGTAATACACCGCCATGAAGCCGACAACCAGAAGAACGCCGATCAGTCCGGCATACAGTCCCTTGTTGATAGAATCCTGTCCCAAAGATGGTCCAACGGTTACGTTCTGGATGATCTTGACCGGAGCCGGTAAAGCTCCGGCACGAAGAACAATCGCCAGGTCGGCAGCGGTTTTTTCGGTGAAATTGCCCGAAATCTGGGCACTGCCGCCGGAGATCCGCTCACGAATAACCGGAGCCGAATGAATATTGTTATCAAGCACGATGGCAAAGCGTTTACCGACATTCGCCGCAGTAACCTGATCAAACAGCTTGGCACCGAGTGAGTTGAATTCAATGGCAACATAGGGCTGGTTGAACTGTGAATCGATCCGAACCTGGGCGTCCGTCAGCAGGTCACCGGTAATCATGGATTTTTTCTGGACGACAATCGAAATTTCCGATACGGCACCGGTTGTTGCATCAACCATTTTTTCCTTCAGCAACTCGGCATCTTCAGGAATAGATCCGGAGGTGGGGGAAATATCCTCACGCACCATCTTGAAATCCAGCCGTGCGGTACGTCCGATAAGCTCGATGGCCCGCTGCGGATCCTTGATTCCGGGAAGCTGAACAACGATGTGGTTGATCCCTTCACGCTGAATGGTCGGCTCCGAAACGCCAAACTGGTCAATCCTGTTGCGGATCGTTTCAAGCGCCTGCTGAACAGCCTTGTCCTTACGATCCTGGGCGTCCTTCTCGTTCACCCGCAGTGTCAGGGCAACAAAGCCCCCTTCATCAAAGGTCGGACTCTGTTCGTAGGTCGGATACTTATCCTTGATCAGCTTCTGTACGGCATCAGCGGTCCCTTTTTCGTACAGAACAAGCGATACCTTGTCAAACCCGTTGCGTGCAATGCGTTTGAAACGAAGATTTTTGCTGTTCAGCGTATCTTCAAGATCCGTTGCCACAAGATCCAGAGAGCCTTCGATCGCTTTCTGGGTGTCAACCTCCATCACCAGATGCGTCCCCCCCTGAAGGTCAAGGCCAAGATGGATCTTGTCTTTCGGCAGCAGGTTGCCCCACCATGACGGCAGCTTGCTCGCCAGGGTCGGAGTAAGGTACAGGAACGACAGTACTACAAAAACAGCTATAAGGCTTAAACGCCAGCCAGTTTCTTTTGGCATAAGGATGGTTCTCCCTTTAAAATTTTGAACTAGTCCTTCTTGATTGCTGCAATATAGCTCTTGGTGATCTTGATGGTTACGTTGTTGGCAATCTCCAGAGACACAAGATCGTTTTCCACCGCAGCAACCTTACCATGGACGCCGCCGGCGGTAATAACATTATCACCTTTTTTCATCGCCTCAAGCAGTGCCTTGTGATCTTTGGCCTTTTTCTGCTGCGGACGGATAAGTAAAAAATAAAATATTGCAAACATGAAAACCAGCGGTATCACCTGCTGAAACGCTGCCATTCCGCCACCGGCCCCGCCTGCTGCTCCTCCTGGAGCGCCTCCCATCGCAAATGCTAATCCTAACATGTTGTCTTCCTCCTTTTTTTGTTATTCGTTTAGTGGTTTTGCACCATCGTGTTTTTAAACTGTCTGCGGAATTCATCGAAACAATTATTTTTGACAGCCTCGCGGACTCTGCGCATAAGGTCAAGATAAAAGTGCAGGTTGTGATACGTATTTAGCTGAGATGACAGAATTTCACCCGCCCGGTACAGGTGCCTCAGGTAGGCACGAGAATAATTCTGGCACACCTTGCAGCTGCAGGCCGGGTCAAGCGGCCCGGCGTCATCCTCATAAATCTTGGCTTTGATGTTAATCCGCCCCTGACTGGTGAACAGCATACCGTTACGGGCATTTCTGGTCGGCATGACGCAATCGAACATATCGTACCCGTGCCAGACCGCTTCCACAAGGTCTTCCGGGGAACCGATGCCCATAATATATCGCGGTGAATCCTCCGGCAGAAGGGTGGAACAACACTCCATCACCCCGTACATCTGCTCTTTTTCCTCACCCACCGACAGGCCGCCCAGAGCGTACCCGTCAAAACCTATGGCACAGAGATCATCCACACTGCGGGCACGCAGATCATAATGCATCCCCCCCTGAACTATGCCGAACAGCTGCTGACCGGGGCGGGAGTGGGCTCCCTTGCAGCGGGCTGCCCAGCGGGCCGTTAGTTCCAGAGAGCGGCTGACATACGCGTAATCAGCGGTGGCCGGCGGACATTCGTCAAAGCACATGATGACATCAGCCCCCAGTGCTTCCTGGATATGGGTCGCCAGTTCCGGCGTCAGCATGTGATAGGAGCCATCCAGATGCGACTGGAACCTGACCCCCTCTTCACTGATTTTGCGCAATTCACCGAGGCTGAATACCTGGAAACCGCCGCTGTCCGTCAGAATCGGCTTATCCCAATTCATAAAGCGGTGCAGTCCCCCCATCTGTTCGACCAGACGGTGTCCCGGTCTCAAATACAGATGGTAGGTGTTGGCCAGAATGATCTGCGCATTGACCGCGTGAAGATCTTCCGGTGTCATCGCCTTTACGGTGGCGTTGGTGCCGACCGGCATGAATATCGGAGTTTCAACCTCGCCGTGAGGCGTTTTCAAAGAGCCGAGTCGCGCTTTGCACGAAGAATCACGATGTATGACTGAAAATGTTTCTGACACTCAACCTCTCAGGAGATAAACATGGCATCGCCGTAACTGTAAAACCTGAATCTGCGAGACACCGCTTCACGGTACGCTTCAAGAACAGATTCACGTCCGGCAAGTGCGGAAACCAGCATCAGAAGCGTTGATTCCGGCAGATGAAAATTGGTCAGCAGGGCATCTACAACCTTGAAACGGTATCCGGGGTAAATGAAAATATCCGCCTCGCCACTTCCGGCAACAACCTGTCCCGCCTGTTGCGCCGAATATTCCAGGGTTCTGGCAGATGTGGTCCCGACCGCGATAACCCGCCCCCCCGCTGCTTTCGTCCTGTTGACAGCCTCGGCTGTCTCTGCCGGGATCACAAAACGCTCCGTGTGGATCTGATGTTCTTCAACATTCTCAACACGCACCGGCTGAAAGGTTCCCAGCCCGGTATGCAGCGTAAGAAAAGCGGTTTCGATCCCTGCAGACGTCAGCCGGTCAAGCAGTTCCCGGGTGAAGTGGAGGCCGGCGGTGGGTGCTGCAACAGCCCCCGGTTCCCGTGCGACAACGGTTTGATAACGTTCCCGATCATCAGAGCAGTCGTCACGTTGCAGATAAGGGGGCAACGGCATGTGCCCTTCGCGCTCCAGCCAGCTGGTAAACGGCTCACTTCCGCTGAATTCGATTATCCAGTTATCCGTAACGGCACGGGACGATACAACAGCGGACATACCGGTTTCAAGCAGAATAGCATGCCCTTCCCGAAACCTCTTGGACGACCTGAGCAGGCATTCCCACCGTTCCTCACTGCCCGGCAGGCGACGCAGAAGAAAAATCTCCACCCGCCCCCCTGTGGTCTTCTGCCCGAATAGTCGCGCCGGAATGACACGAGTGTCATTCATAACCAGAAGATCACCCGGTCGAAGATAGGTCTGAAGGTTACAGAACAGATCTTCGGCCACCAGCCCCGATGTGCGGTCAAGCAGCATCAAGCGCGACCCGTCACGCTGTTCCGGCGGGTGGCGGGCGATGAGATCCTGCGGCAGATCATAGGTGAAGTCTTTAACGAGCATTCAGTTCACAATCATCTGATTTCAGAGAGCTTTTTTAATTCAGTGCCGGGGTAGTAATAAGACAGAATCTCGTTAGAAGCAAAGCCGTCAAGAGCACGCTGCTTGGCACCCCATTGGCATAAACCGACACCATGTCCGTTACCGCTGCCGGAAAAACTTATTTCGTCATTGGAGTTTTTCACCGTAAACCGGGTACTCTTGATGACACCGTAACCGACCGCTTTGCGAAACTGATCACCGCTGATCGCCCCGCCCCCTTTTGTCGCCTGCAGAATAACCTGCTTTAGACGTCCCCGTGAGTTGAGCGGTCCCGGCTTTATATCATACAGTCCGGCCACTTTATGACCGCCTGCCCGGAGACGTTCTTCAATTTCCGGCAGGGAAAGCTTGTATTCCCAGACAGTTCCGGTGGGAGATGTCAGACAGTACTGACACTCAACACCCTTCAAATACGGCAGGGAAGCGCCCCATACATTTTCTGATGCTTCTGTCCGGCCGCCGCAGCTGGAGTGGTAAAAGGCCTGGATAACGGCGCCGCCATACACCAGTACCTGTCCCGCTGTATCTTGTACCGCGCGGCGTGAGCGGCTGTCTTCTATGAGGCTCCCGTCGTACACCTGATCCATAACCGACGATTCCAGGTGATACGGAAGGGCCGAGCGAGCCATTTTTCTGTTTACCGCATATGTTCTGGCAATAATCGCCTGGGCCTTGACAGCATCAATCGGCCATGCGGAGGATATTTCACAGTTAATCAGTCCAACCAGGTACTCTTCAAGCGGCAGCTGGTTAACCACCAGAATACCCTTGTCTGCAACGGACAGCTCCGCAAGGCCTCGATATGGTTTGTTATTCACAAGTACTGCAGAGGGAGCTGAAAACAGAAGCCGCCGATACGGTCTGCCCTCAACCAGCAAACCGTCTTTGGAAGGTTTTACCGTAACCGGAAGTGATACGGTAAGTACATCACCTTTTTCATTGGTCACAAGGAGGCCGTCGCCAGCCACCTTCACCTCGAGTGCTGATTTAATAATGGCAATGCGGATGGTTTCATCCACAGTTGCAGCATCAATCCGGTTCCGCCCCGGCAACGACACAGCGGTCATTACCAGCGTTAAAAGGATAATTATGTACGTACGATACGAGGGCCGCAAAACCCGAGGATAGAAACACATAATAGCTCACTGTGTCAATTTTTTTGATTGTCTGCGGGCCCAAACAGGGCGCATGAAGTTCATTATTGCACATTTTGATTCCCATGCTGTATGTTTGCCCCTGTGCGATCCACCCAGGCGGATATTTATGCACCGTTTGCAATTGATTTTATCCCTGAATCCACGAGTTCCCGATGTCAGAACTGCTCACAGTACGCAACCTGCAGGTTTCCTTTCCGACTGATAACGGCACGTTTGCCGCCGTACGGGATATTTCTCTTTCCCTTGGCACCGGATCCGTACTGGCACTTGTGGGTGAATCCGGCTCGGGCAAGACCATGACGGCCCTCTCGATCATGCGGCTTGTTCCGCCCCCAGGATATATCAGCGCCGGTGAGATTATTTTTGAAGGACAGGATCTGCTGGCGCTTTCCGATGAAGCGCTCAGGAAAATCAGGGGGCGGCGGGTTTCAATGGTGTTCCAGGAACCGATGACATCACTAAACCCGGTCCTGCAGATTGGCGATCAGCTCTGCGAACCGCTGATCCTGCACAAAAGCATGACCCGCCGGGACGCCCGTGAGCGGGGAATCGAACTGCTGACCAACGTCGGCATTCCTTCTGCCGCCAGCCGGATGCGCGACTACCCGCACCAACTGAGCGGCGGTATGCGGCAACGGGTCATGATAGCCATGGCGCTGGCGTGTGACCCGTCACTGCTGATTGCCGATGAACCGACGACGGCGCTGGATGTCACCATTCAGGCCCAGATACTTGAGCTTCTTGATGCCCAGCGGAAATCCGGCGGCCTGTCGATCCTGCTCATTACCCATGACCTGGGCATAGTGGCGGAACGTGCCGATCACACCGCCGTCATGTATGCCGGCCAGGTTGTTGAATCAGCCCCGACCGGCATGTTGCTGTCTGCACCACGGCATCCCTATACACAGGCGCTGATGGCCTCCCTGCCCCAATATGCCCAGCCAGGCAAGCCGCTTCCCGCACTGTCAGGTCAACTGAATATCCGCAGCGCCACTGCCGGCGGCTGCTGCTTTGCGGAACGCTGCCCGATTGCCGGGGAAAGATGCCGCGCTGAACTTCAGCCGCTTCTGGAGATCGCCCCCTCACATTCACTCCGCTGTTGGAAAAACTCATGAATACCCTATCCATTCTCAGCGCCGCAGATCTGAAAAAAACATTTAGAGTTTCTTCCCAGGGTCACTCAACCCGTTCCCTGACCGCTCTTGACCAGGTTTCTCTTCGCCTTGAAGCTGGTGAAACTCTTGGCATTGCCGGGGAATCCGGCTGCGGAAAGTCTACACTGGCTAAAATAATGGCCGGCCTTCTGGCGCCAGATAGCGGAACGGTCTGTTACAAGGGGACACCGCTATCAGAACTTGGCCGGGACGAAGGGATTATATTTCGGCTTAAAACCCAGATGATTTTTCAGGACCCCTTCTCATCCCTGAATCCCCGGATGCGCATTGGTGACAGCATCTCTGAACCGTTCAAAATTGCCGGGATGGCGGCCCCGCAGCAGCGCATCGAACTGGAGCGTATTATGGCGTCGGTCGGGCTGTCACTGGAAGCGGCCAACCGCTTTCCGGATGAGTTTTCCGGGGGGCAGCGCCAGCGTATCGGTATTGCGCGGGCCCTGGCCGCATCGCCGGAGATTCTGATTGCCGATGAACCGGTCTCTTCGCTGGATATTTCAATTCAGGCTCAAATTATCAATATCCTGCTGCAGATGAAGTGTGACTTCACCCTCTCCATGATGATCGTTTCTCATAACCTGCTGATTCTGCGGCACATCTGCGACCGGATTATCATCATGTACCTTGGGGCGGTTGTGGAAAGCGGCCCCGCTGCGAAGCTGTTTTCCCGCTGCCGGCATCCGTACACCGAGGCGCTTATCGCCGCAATACCCGGTTTACACACCACTGCCGCCAAGAGTGAACTGCTGCAGGATGACCTGCCGTCGGCACTGTCGATCCCCTCCGGGTGCCGTTTTCACCCGCGCTGCCGTCATGCGGTTGACCGCTGCCGCCACGAATCCCCCACGCTGACGGATTACTCAGACGGACATAGTACCGCTTGCCACCTGAGCAATAGTCTGTATGGATGAACTTAAAGGTTAGTTAAGTTTTAGGTTGACGGACTTGATTTCCATATATATGATAATCAAAAATACGCAGTAGGAGCTGGAATAATGGCCTTTGATAAAGAAAAGAAGTTTTCCGCAGAAGCAGACGTGTTAAAAGTACTCGGCCACCCGATCCGTCTGAAAATCGTTGCCGGTCTCTGTGCCCGGGAATGCAACGTCAAGCATATCTGGGAATGCCTCGGATTGCCGCAGGCTACCGTTTCCCAGCATCTGGCGCTGCTTAAAAACAAGGGAATAATTGAAGGAAAACGTGACGGAGTGGAAGTTCACTACAGCGTTACCAATGAGTTTGCGAAGAGAATTATCAATACAATATAACTGTTGATGCACCCCGGAGTGGGATCAGACCAGTGATCACACTCCGGTTTCTGCAGAAAGATACAGCACCTTGTACGTGGCAGGAATTCTGCCGTTCACCCCATACCTTTCCTGATACAGCCGTGCAGCACCCTGCAATATCCCCCGCCACCCCAAACCGCCTCCGGATCCGCCCGACACACTGCCGGCCCCGATATTTTTTATCGCCCGGAGCAGGGAGTGGAGATCATCATACCAGTCAACTTCCGATTCAGCCGTGACAACAACCTTCTTGAAATCCATACGCTCCACAATTGACGTCACATCATCAACAGTCCAGAAGCTGTGGAGCCGGGACGCACCCTGTCCCCCATCACCTCTGCGGAGGTAAACCGCATCCCGGAAACAGGACTGCAACTCAGCAAGAGTGCCGTGGCAGAAAAAAGCCAGGCTGACGTGCCCCCCCGGTTGCACAACCCTGCGCATCTCATGGAGAGCAGCGGATAAATCGCCCACCCATTGCAGAACGGATGACGACACAGCAAGATCAAAAGCCCCGTCTCTGAACGGAAGGGCCTGGGCATCACCATTAACCGTGCGGCATGCCGTTCCCAGCTTTTCCTGCGTGCGCAGGCACATGTTAAGGGCACAATCAAGTCCGATAAGGTGAGCATCCGGAAACCGGCGATGCAGTTTCTCAAGCAGTGCCCCTGTGCCGGTGCCGACGTCGAGAATCTGACGCGGTGCCTGCTGCAGGTGCAGCTTCACACTATCTACCAGTTGTGCCACAACACGTTTCTGGACAAGAACATGCTGGTCATACGCCATCGCTTTTTGATGAAATGCAGCGGCAACCGTGCCGGCATCAGGCATTCTGTGCACAAACGCTCCCTGTAAACCGAATAATTTCGGCATTGAATTGGTACCTATGACTTAAAAACGGCGCGTGACCGCAGTTGGACAACACGGTCTGCTCCGCACCCGGAATATGCTCCTTCAGATAATCCGAAGCCGAAGGCAAACAGATCCGGTCCTGATTGCCGTTTATAATAAACGTCGGAACGGCACTGCCGGCCAGCAGATCACGCATATCCGCCGTGACCAGGGCATCCAGTGCTTCAAGCACGGCGCACGTCTCAGGCGGAGTAATTGACGCAAGCAGCTGCCCGATTTCCTTTGCAGCATCTTCATCAAGTTCTCCTTCAACAAAAAGGCGGCTGAAAAATCCATCCAGCGCACGTTTCAGGCTCCGCTTGACTTTAAGCGCCATACCGCTGGCTTCCTGAGCAGCAAGGCCGTGGGGAAAATCATCCGAGGCGGTAAAGCGGGGAGTTGCCGAGACCAGCACCATGCCGGACAGCCTGTCGGAGAGTGCCGCAGACGCATGAAGCGCAATCTGCCCCCCCATGGACCAGCCGACGATAACCGCACTCTGCAGGTCAAGATACTCAAACAGATCAGCCAGATCTTCGGCGAAGCGGCCGAAAGTCAGGTCGGTCGAGATCTCGCGAGAGCGGCCATGACCGCGCAGGTCCGGCGCAATAACCCGGCACGAATCAGTCAGCCCCTCGAACTGGTACTTCCAGACAGCGGAAGACATGCACCAGCCATGGAGCAGCACCACCGGGCACCCTGCCCCGTGATCCTCATACCAGAGGTTTTCCCCTCTCCTGTTTTCGTACCACGACATCACAGAACCCCAAGGCGGCGCCCGACACGGCAGATGCACGCAACCGCACCGGCGAGGTCCGCCTGAGCATGGGTAGCCATCAGGGTAAAGCGGAGGCGGCTGGTGCCGACCGGCACAGTCGGAGGGCGGATCCCCTGGGCAAAGTACCCTTCCTCCAGCAGCGCATCGGAAAACTGCATGGTCGCTTCGGCAGAACCGACAAGAATCGGGACAATCTGGGTCGTACCGGCAGGTATCTGGAAACCGGCATCGGCAAGGGCGTTTCTGAAGAAGCGGGTATTGGCGTACAGCACCTCCCGCAGTTCGGCACCCTCCGAAGCCTGCACAAGCTGGACGGCGGCCAGCGACGCAGCCAGCACCGAAGGGGGCAGCGACGTTGAAAAGATAAAGCTCCGGGCTCGGTTGATCAGCAGTTCGCGCAGTTCGGCAGAAACAGCGGCGTAAGCGCCGAAACTTCCCAGCGCCTTGCCGAACGTTCCCATCAGGATATCCACCTCACGGTCCACACCGCACAGTTCGGCACTCCCCCGCCCCTTTTCCCCCAGAACGCCGCTGCCATGAGCATCATCAACCATAAGCAGAGCGCCGTGTTTCCGCTTCAATTCGACCAGTTCCGCCAGCGGGGCAACGTCACCGTCCATGCTGAACACACCATCCGTAACGACCAGACGGCGTCCCCCGGTATGTTTTGCCATGAGCAGTGCCAGAGCGTTGAAATCATTATGGGGATAGCGCACCAGGCGGGCGCCGGAAAGGAGAATCCCGTCCACGATGCTGGCATGGTTAAGCCGGTCGGAGAAAGCAACATCGCCTCGCCCCACCAGAGCGGGGATGATACCGGTGTTGGCAGCATGACCGCTGTTGAAAAGCAGCGCCGCCTCCCGCCCCTTAAACGCGGCTACGGCACGCTCCAGCTGTTCATGCAGCTCCATCGTCCCGGACACAAGTCGGGAAGCGCCGCTGGAAGTGCCATACAGGCCGATAGCCGCAGCAGAAGCGGCGGCCAGCGCCGGATGATCCGCCAAGCCGAGATAATTATTGGAGCAGAGCAGCAGAACATCGCGGTCATTGCAGCGGACATGCGCCGACTGCCGCCCACTGATCAGCCTGGTGCGCCGCAGCAATCCACGGCTTTTGATATCATCAAGTTCGTTTTGTATTGTTCTGTTCATGGCAGCTCCGCATTGTTAACCCGCATACTATACAAAGGTTGACAAGCTGTTCAAGGAAAAAGAATTAATTTTAGAATCGATAAGAACGATGTGGGAAAAAAAGTGAGGTTGTACTGGAGAATTGTATGTGTGCAGCAGAACCAGCTGCGTAGTACGTCCGAAGCTTAATGCGCGGTCATACCCGCTCCCTGGCGTTTCGGTAGACGAGGTTATTTTCCCGTTTGCCCACGGCAATGACGACAATCAGGACAAGGTTGTCACAAACCTGGTAAACAAGACGATACCCGGCGTCGCGGAGTTTGATCTTGTAGCAGTCAGGTAATCCGGCCAATCGTGCAGATTCAACCCGTGGTGACACAAGGCGTTCAACCAGCCGTTTTTTGAACAGCTCTCTGATGCTGTTATCCAACTTTTGCCACTCCTTGAGGGCTGATTCTTTGAACTCAAGCTCATAGATCATCAAGCGACACCTTCATGTTGCGCTCCTTCTGGCGATCTTTTACCATCTGGACGAGATACTGGTCATCAAGTTGTTCCATTATGCTTTCAAAGGCAGCGGCCGGAACTAGATAGGCTGTAGGCCGGTTATGGTTGAGTATGGCAACCGGCGCACCGTGTGAACGTTTTATGATATCAGAAGGATTTTTCTTGAGGTCGCTTATACTGACAGTAGCTGTAGCAAGCATAGTTTGCATGATTGGCTCCTTAATTTATTTAGAGCCTATTTTAGGTCATTATTTTGATCTTTGCAATAGAGGAATCAAAGTTAGAGAAACCAAAGTTAAGTACAAGTTCATAGTTCATCAAGCGACACCTTCACGTTCCGTTCCTGTTGGCGATCTTTTACCAACTGGAGGAGATATTGGTCATCAGGTTGCTCCATTATGCTTTCAAAGGTAGCGACGGGGACAAGATAGACGGTAGGCCGGTTTGGGGACGACCTAGCCAAGACTGGGTTATTGAACTGGAATTAGAATGACATGGCAGTCACCCCATGAGAATGGTGAGTTATGGCACAAAAAAACCACCCCACCGGCACCATGCCGGTAAAGTGGCTTATTAATCGCCCAATAGATTTTATGGTTCGCCTAACAAAAAAAACCGTACTGGGATAAAGTCGTAAAAACAGCCAATTAAACAGCAGGTTATGGCTTGATTTCGTCTGGTTGCAGCCAGACCATCTTACCGTCTTTCATACAAACAACAGGGTTGCCGGCCTGTTTGTGCTTCAGTAGCGCGTCGTGAACTGCTGACGCCATGGCCTGTTTGATTCTTTCCTTGTCGGCAAGCGCCTCGTCTATTTTATCCCTATACTGTGCGACCATCGTATTCCTCCGTCAGCTGTGACCATAGTACAGAATTTTCCACGAGTTGACGTGTGGCATAGTGAGTTATTGCTCCGGTAAAAATATGATAGAACATCCAAAAAGGGGAGCCGCTTTTTCACTCGGATCGGGCGCAGCAAGCCGCGCCCCTACACATTGATGTCATCTTGATTGCCTACCAGCCACCAGCAATCACACCAAAAACACAAGCAAACCCTACAAAAAACGGGTCAACCCATCCGCCCCCAAACGCTCAACCACCTTCTTCACATCCTGGCAGCGCTCCCGATCACACACCAAAATGGCATCCGGCGTGGAGACGATCACGACATTATGAACACCGACCGTGGCAACCATTCTCCCGTCGACATAAATCAGATTATCGGAGGAATCAACAGCGATATGCCCGGCGGCGTTGACACAGACCGTCCCGAGGCTGTCCGGCTCAATCACTTCCGGCAGGGCGCTCCAGCTCCCCACGTCACTCCACCCCATCTCCACCGGCACCATCTGCACCCGGGCGGATTTCTCCATGACTCCGTAATCAATCGAAATGTTTTCGATATCCACATACAGGGCCGCTATTCGCTCCTTCAGACCTGCATCTTCCCAGGGTGTGCCGGCCGGGAGCAGAGTGGCAAGCTTACCGTACAGGGACGGCATGAACGCAGCCATTTCTTCAAGAATCGTATCGGCCCGCCAGATAAACATGCCACTGTTCCAGAAATAATTGCCCTCATCCAGATACCGTACGGCTTCTGCCAGCGGCGGCTTTTCCACAAAGCGTCTGACCGGAAACGGCCCCTGTCCGCCGCTGAGTGAATCCTTGCCCGCTTCGATATAACCGTACCCGGTTTCGGGGCGCGACGGCAGAATACCGAGGGTGATCAACGATCCGCCGGCTGCGGCCTTACCCGCAAACGTCAGGGTATCGCGCAGAACCGTTTCTTTTTTTATAAAGTGATCAGCAGGCAGAACCGCCATAATTCCGGAGGGATCGCGGGAAGCGATAAGCGCGGCAGCGAGGCCGATGGCCGGGGCGGTGTTGCGGCCGACCGGTTCGGCAATGACGTCGATCGGTACCGAATCGTACCGTTGCATCTGGCGGCTGGTTTCCTCCGCCTGGAGGTGGTTGGTGATAATCAGGATACGTTTCGGATTCAGCGGCAGTACGCGCTCAACCGTTCTCTGCAGCATACTGCGATCACCGGTAATGGAGATCAGCTGCTTGGGGAGAGCTACCCGTGAAAGCGGCCAGAAGCGGGTCCCTGACCCACCGGCAAGAATAACAATATACATAACTGAGCCCCTGTTATTTGTACTGAATTCTCTCAATAAAATCTGATACTTCACGCCCGAGCTGGCTGAAAGAGTCGGTGGTGTCCAGCACATCCCACAAGGTCTGGCGGAACAGGGCAACCTCCTGATCGGTGGCTCCGTCACGCAGGCTGATTGCGACCGAGATTTTGAACCGTCCGAGCCGGGTGAACTTTCCGTTCAGCACCAGCGTGGTCGCATCCGGCACCCCGGTACGGGAGATTTTTGCATAGGTGCGGTGGGATTTGACGTAGCGCTCAATATGCTCTGACAACTCCCCCGGAAGGTTCTTGTAGCGGAGTTCACGCGTCCCCAGCCCCGCATCATCGGGCGAGTCGGTGTACAGCTCGCGCTTCAGTTCCAGATCCCGGATCAGCAGCGCTGTATAGCGGTACATCGGCTTGGGATTGGTAACGACCTCCTCTTCAATGACCGTTGTGGTGGAAGCGGCGCACCCCGCACAGGCAAACAGCAGACAGAGCAGGAGATACGGAAGCAGCACACTTCTGACGGAACGGATATTACCGGGCATCAGATTCTTCACAGCGGTGGTAATCATCGTCGAGGCGGACTATGTCATCCTCGCCCAGATATTCACCGCTCTGTACCTCAACAATGACCAGCATGATTTTGCCCGGATTTTCAAGGCGGTGGACCTGCCCGACCGAAATAAAGGTCGACTCGTTGACGTTGATAATCTGCTGCTGATCCCCGCACGTCACCAGGGCGGTTCCCGACACCACAATCCAGTGCTCGCTCCGATGGTGATGCATCTGCAGCGACAGGCGCTGACCCGGCAGTACTTCAATACGTTTGATTTTATAACTGGCGTGTTCATCCAGAACCGTATAGGTTCCCCACGGTCGTTCTCCCCGTTCCATAGCGTGTCCTTTCGTGCGGTTATTTTGAGCGCAGTTCCAGATAGCAGCGCAATGCGTCGCGCCAGGACTGCAGATGCAACCCGGTGTCAGTCGCCAGTTTATCACAGGCCAGCGTCGAGTAGAGCGGACGCCGGGCCGGCCGGTTCAGTTCTGTAGTGGTCATCGGCCGGACAGTCACGTTCAACCCGGCTTCCTCAAAGATCGCTTTGGCAAATTCGTTCCAGGAACAGTATTCCGCATTGGCAGCGTGGTACGTGCCACGGCAGCCGGCATCTATCAGTGCGACAATGGCGCGGGCCAGATCAATCGCCCAGGTGGGTGAACCGATCTGATCATCCACAACGGTCAGTTCATCCTTTTCAGCTCCCAAACGGAGCATGGTTTCGACGAAGTTTTTGCCGTGCAGTCCATACAGCCACTGGGTTCGCACAATAAGATGCTCCGGGGCGAATGCGGCGTTCATCTCTCCCGCCAGTTTGGATTCACCGTAAATGCTGAGGGGACACGGGGCGTCATCCTCAACATATGGTGTGCCCTTGCCACCATCAAAAATATAGTCAGTGCTGAGATGTACCAGCAAGGAGCCCATATCCCGGCAGGCCATCGCCAGATAGCCGACCCCTTCTCCGTTGACCGCCATAGCCGTTTCAATGTTGTTTTCGCAGCCGTCCACATCCGTATAGGCGGCGCAGTTGATAACCACTTCCGGCTTCAGTTCACCAATAACCTTCAGCACCGATTCAGGGGAGGTAATGTCTATTTCACCAATGTCAATGCCGTGCCCCCTGTCGCCGAGAAGCGCCATAAGGTCCTGCCCCAGCATGCCCTTTGCTCCCACCACAAGAATCATGCAGCACCCCCGTCATACTGGTTTTTGTAATATTCGCGATACGCGCCGGAAGTAACCCCGGCAACCCATTCCTGATTGGCAAGATACCAGTCGATCGTTTCTGCAATACCCTGCTCAAAGGTATAGGACGGGCCCCAACCGAGATCTGCCTTGAGACGAGACGCATCAATGGCATAGCGCCGGTCGTGGCCAAGGCGGTCTTTTACAAACGTGATCAACCCACGGTTCTCTCCGTCGGCACGTCTGAGGCGACTGTCAAGCAGGTCGCAGACCAGATTAACGATGTCGATATTTTTCCATTCGTTGTTGCCGCCGATATTATACACCGCACCGGGCGCAGCGGTTTTAAGGACGGTTTCTATTGCCACCGCATGATCACGGACATGTAGCCAGTCGCGGATATTCAGCCCGTCTCCGTAAACCGGCAGCGGTTTTCTGTTGATGATGTTGTGGATGAGGAGCGGAATCAGCTTTTCCGGGAAATGGTAGGGGCCGTAATTGTTGGAGCAGCGGGTGTTCAGGGTCGGCATGCCGAACGTTTCGTGATAGGCACGCACCAGCAGATCGGCGCCCGCCTTGCTTGCCGAGTAGGGCGAATTGGCGGCCAGCGGCGTTTCTTCCGTAAAGTAGCCGGTGTCACCCAGGCTGCCGTACACCTCATCAGTTGATATCTGGAGGAAGCGGAACGCGGCGACGGCACCGGACTGCCAATGTTTGCGGCTTTCTTCCAGCAGAACCTGGGTACCGAGCACGTTGGTGCGAACGAAGATCTCCGGCCCGGTGATGGAGCGGTCAACATGTGACTCGGCGGCAAAATGCACAACCGCATCAATCCGCTGGTCAGCGAGAATACCGGCAACCAGTGCGGCATCACCGATATCCCCTTTGACGAAACGGTAGTGCGGGTTCCCTTCCAGAGCGGTCAGGTTTTTCAGGTTGCCGGCATAGGTCAGGCAGTCAAGATTTGTAACCGTACAGTCGGAATTATTGGCAATGAATGAATGAATGAAATTGGAACCAATGAAACCGGCCCCTCCGGTAACAAGAACAGACGTTGGAATAAATGTCACGGCAGTGTATCTCCTTTACGGGAAGTGTCAGTATGGAAGCTGTTTTCTTTTGACTACGGTTCTGATACTGTTGCGCCACATCAGCAGCCATACATCCCTGTTACGGAGGAATTACTATGACAACAAAAGGTACCTGCCGCTGCGGCGCCGAGCACCATGGGCATCTCTGCATGCTGAGAAGCAACCTGCTGGCTGATGAAATTGCAACCATCAGCAGCGATCCAAAATTTTACTGTTTCACCTGCGGCGGTGAGGCCAACTGTGCTGAAAATCTGTGTGATCCGGCACCCATAGAATAATCCGGGTACGTTGTCTGGAGGGGGTCACCCCTGCTGTTCCAGCAGGGTGCGCCCTTCCAGATCATCAATGAACTGCCGTGCAGAACGACCGCTTCTACGGGCGGTAAACCGGGCCCATTTCAATGCCTTATCGCATACCTCCTCATCCGTTAAAGGAAGTTTTCTTGAGGCAGCATAGGCACGAACAACATCCAGATATTCATCCTGTTCAAATTCATAAAACCCGAGCGAAAGACCGAACCGGTCCGACAGGGCCAGCTTCTCACCGACCGCCTCTTCCGGATGTATTTCATAATCGGAACTGTTGTCGGACATCCGCTCCGGCATCAAGTGTCTCCGATTGGACGTGGCGTAGATCAGAACGTTCGAGGGGCGCTCTTCAATATCTCCATCCAGCACAGTTTTCAGCGCCCGGTAATCCCCCTCCCCTTCATCAAAAGAAAGATCGTCACAGAACAGGATAAAGCGGAAAGGAGCATCGCGCAGTTCTGCCGTAATCTTCGGCAGCGCCAGGATATCCCACCGTTTCAGTTCCACAATCCGCAGTCCCTGGGGAGCAAACATTTTCAGAAGGCCCTTGACCAGCGACGACTTCCCGCACCCCCGCTCCCCCCACAGCAGCACGTTATTGGCCGGTAACGACGCCACAAACTGGGCCGTATTGCGAACAACCTCATCCCTGACATCATCAATGCCGACCAGTTCAGCCAGGTCAAACAGATGCGGATGCGGCACCGCAACAAGCCGGCCGGAATCCCCGGTCCGTTCCCAGCGAAAGGCAAGGTTGGCACTGAAATCAGCGGGAACGTCGCACACAGGAGCCAAACGCTCGACCAGAGTACCGATTGTGGCGAGGAGAGAGTCAAATTTTTCCGTATAATCAATCATCATGCTCCTAGCAGCCGCATCCGCAATTATGACACACTTTTCTGAATTCGCTGGAGGGAGCGATCGTTTCAGGCGCAAAGGCCACACGCCTGACAGCCGCACTGATATCATCCATAATATTCAGCGCCTCGCTCTTACCGATGATATGCCCGACACACTGGTTACTGTGCCCGTCGTCCGGCGATGATAGTTTCACCACATTCAGCAGGTCGGCATAGCTCGAAATAGAGACCACCGAGTCCCTGTTCCGCACTACGGTTACCGCCACCCCCAACCGCTTCATTTCGGCGGTCAACCGGGCCAGAAACCCCTGAAACTCCGTCCCGTCAAAGTCAACATACCAATCTTTTTTGATATGCTTCTGATCGTGGATTGCCAGGACTATCTGTTTAACCTTTTTTTGTGCCATATACGTTTCTCCGTAAATACGGTTACAGCGTCGCCGGACAGGCCGCATCCCACGCCGCAAACCCATCACCGGTAAGGTTCAGGAACGAATCAATCCGCTGGCGGAAAAAATCCAGATGCCCCGCCTCATTCAGCAGGAAGGCCAATTCATACGCAGAGATCAGATGCTGACGACGCATGAAGCGGTACAACTCAGAAAGTGCCGTCAGATGGCGCTCAAGCAGAGCTAATTCCGGATCCAGTGTATGGGTGATAAACCATGATCCGGCAAACGTGGTGACAATCCCCGGCTTGGGACGCACAATATTCTGGCGGCCAAAGTCGATCAGATAATCCCTCAGGTAAAGGTCTGCACTGAACGCAAGATCAGAGGCCTCTTCAGGGGTCATCCCCTGCTGCTGAAGGAACAGATAAAAGTGTTTCAGGATCTGCTGACAGCGCTCATCCACCACCAGTTCCTCGTCGATGGTGGTAAAATCAAAGTCATCCTGTTCGAACTCGATCTCGGGAATTTGCGACATATTTTCAGCACTCATTTCGTTGGATTAAGTTCAAGCAGATCTTTGTGGACAAAGCGACCGTTCTTCTGAATCAGCACATCGTCGAACCAGATTGCGCCGTCAGCCAGAATACGCACCAGATCCCAATGGACCGAGGATCGGTTGCCGTTATCGCACTCGTCGTAGGCCTGACCGGGGGTGAAGTGAATTGAACCGAAGATTTTTTCATCGAAAAGGATATTGCGCATGGGTTGAAGGATCCCAGGGTTGACCCCGATGGCAAATTCTCCTATATACCGGGCGCCCTCATCAGCATCGAGAATTTTGTTCAGAGCCTTGCTCATGCCCCCTTCGGCGCTTGCTTTAACAATCATGCCGTCCATAAATTCAAAACGGACGCCGTTATATTCCTTCCCCTGATAAATGCTCGGGCAGTTATAGGTGATATGCCCCTGAACAGAGTTTCTGACCGGGGCGGTGAACACTTCGCCGTCCGGCATATTGAGGCGCCCATCGCATTTGATGCCGGGCAGGCCATCGATGCTGAAACAGAGCTCCGTATCGGGAGCGGAAATCCGCACTGATTTGGTACGATCCATCAGCTTTTTCAGTTTTTCCTGTTTCTTGGACTCTGCTTTCCAGTCGATGCAGCAGGCCGAAAACAGGAAGTCCTCGTACTCATCCAGACTCATCCGGGCTTCCTGGGCTGAAGCATGGGTTGGATAGCGGGTCACACACCAGCGGGTGTGTCTGACGCGCTGATCGATAATGGGTCTGACCAGCTTTGCATACGCCACCACCGCATCCTGACGGGCGTTTGCCATGACCATGGAATTATTACCGGCAGAAATACCGATATACACCGTCACCGTTTTATAGAAATCCAGTTTATGCTGCGGGAAGTGCGCTAATTGCTGTTTAGTGGCGGTATTGATAAAGAAGCGGTCGATCTCCGGCACGGAAAAACTGTACTCCACATATTTGGCACCGCGCTGGAGGCAGAGAGCGTACAGTTCCTTCACCAGCGGCTGCGACTCCAGCCCTGCGGCATTGATCAGTACCACATCCCCTTTTTTTACCCTGGTCGAGTAATCAACCAGTATTTCTGCAAACTGCCTGATTCTGGGATCGTTCATTCAGTTCCTCTGAAGTGTGGAAGTTGCTTAGAGTTGCGGGAGAGCTTGAGGGGTGCTCAGTGCATCATCAGCCTGGTCACACCCAGCACCAGATCGCTTTGCGGACCTGCCAGAATCTGTACGCCTATCCTGAGAAACGGGGAAATAATGTAGGTAAACATATTGGTAAAAAACACCAGCACGATAATAATAATCATCCCGTAGGGTTCAATGCGTGACCAGGCTGCCGCCTGGCGATAGGGAAGCAGTCCGACCAGTACCCGCCCGCCATCCAGCGGCGGCACCGGGATCATGTTGAAAATGGCCAGAAGCAGATTTATGTACACCGAGAAGGCCAGCATCAGCACGATCGGCTCCAACAGCATGGCAAGCGGAGAACCGGAGACGGCCGGGTTGCCGATTGCCACCAGACCACGGAGCAGAAGCGCTGAGACTGTTGCCAGAATGATATTGGTAATCGGTCCGGCAGCGGCAACCCAGATCATATCCCGTTTGGGGTTACGGAGGTTTTCAAACACCACCGGTACCGGCTTGGCCCACCCTATACCGATAAAGAAAATCATGAGTGTGCCAACAATATCGATGTGCTTCAGGGGGTTGAGCGTCAGCCGCCCCATCATGCGCGCGGTTGGATCGCCAAAGCGCCAGGCAACATAACCGTGGGAAACTTCATGGCAAACTATTGCCAGCATACCGGGTACAAGCATCACCGAAAGCTTGAGAAAGAAATTTTCCATTTAGTGTCCTTTAAACTGAATAAATCTGCATCGTTTCTAACAGAGTAGTCCAGCAAAGTCAATTGCTCGGCACGCTCAAAAACGCATGAGAGGCGGGATCGCTCCCGCCTCTCATGGTTGTTATGGTGCACCTTCGATACTAATTAAATGTCGTAGTACAGTTCAAACTCAAGCGGTACCGGACGCATACGGACCGGGTTGACTTCGGCTTCAGTTTTGTACTCGATCCATTTCTCGATAACGTCAGGAGTAAAGACATCACCTTTCAGCAGGAAGTCATGGTCATCCTTGAGGCATTTCAGCGCTTCTTCAAGCGTACCCGGTGCAGACGGGATGTCCTTGAGTTCTTCCGGAGAAAGACCGTAGATATCCTTGTCCAGCGGCTGGCCCGGATCAATTTTGTTTTCGATACCGTCGAGGCCGGCCATGAGCATGGCGGCAAATGCCAGGTAGCCGTTGCAGGAAGGATCCGGCGTACGGTACTCAACGCGCTTGGCTTTCGGGTTGGTGGACATCATTGGAATACGGAGTGAAGCTGAGCGGTTACGGCTTGAGTATGCCATGTTGACCGGTGCTTCAAAACCGGGCACCAGTCGCTTGTACGAATTGGTGGTAGGGTTGGTGATGGCGCAGAGTGCCTTGGCATGCTTGATGATCCCGCCGATGTACCAGAGAGCCATCTGGGAAAGCCCGCCGTATTTATCGCCGGCAAACAGGTTCTGTCCGTCTTTCCAGATTGACTGGTGGCAGTGCATACCAGAACCGTTGTCGCCGTAAAGCGGTTTCGGCATAAAAGTTACAGTTTTGCCGTTACGATAAGCAACGTTTTTGATGACGTATTTGAACCACTGCAGCTGGTCAGCCATATCAACCAGCGAAGAGAAGCGCATATCGATTTCGGCCTGGCCACCGGTGGCAACTTCATGGTGCTGGCATTCAACACGGATACCGACGTTCTGAAGTTCCTGAACCATTTCGTTACGCAGATCATTCTGGGAATCAACCGGTGAACAGGGGAAGTAGCCTTCTTTGTGGCGCGGTTTGTATCCCAGGTTGGGGAACTCTTCACGGCCGGAATTCCAGGCACCTTCAGATGAGTCAACGGCAAAGAAAGACTGATTGGCTGTTGAGGAAAAGCGGACATCGTCAAAAATGAAGAATTCAGCTTCGGGACCAAAAAACGCGGTATCGCCGATGCCGGTTGATTTCAGGTACATTTCAGCTTTTTTCGCGATATTACGCGGATCGCGGGTGTAATCTTCCTTGGTGATCGGATCAAAAATATCGCAAATGATTGACATGGTCGGAACCTTGATGAAAGGGTCCATTTTTGCGGTGGTGGGGTCCGGTAGAAGAATCATATCCGATGCGTGAATCGGCTGCCAGCCACGGATTGAAGAACCATCAAATCCTTGACCTTCTTCAAAGGTTTCTTCGCCGAATTCAGTAATAGGTACTGAAACGTGCTGCCATGTGCCTACAAAATCCATAAACTTGTAATCAACCATCTTCGCGCCATTTTTCTCGGCAAATTCAACAACTTGTTTCGGGGTCATCTGTTACTCCTTTCAGGATTTGTTTTTGCTACAGTGCATCTTCTCCGGTTTCACCAGTTCTGATACGAACCACTTCTTCAACGTTGGTAACAAATATTTTGCCATCGCCGATGCGCCCGGTTTTGGCTGATTTTTCTATCGCTTCAACAACCTGTGCTAAAATCGAATCGGCAACAATAATTTCTATTTTAATTTTGGGGATAAAATCCACTACATATTCTGCACCCCTGTACAGTTCCGTGTGACCTTTTTGGCGTCCGAAACCTTTCACCTCACTTATCGTAATACCCTGAATACCGATTTCATTCAGCGATTCCTTGACTTCGTCCAACTTGAACGGCTTGATGATCGCTTCGACTTTTTTCACGACTTAACCCTCCTGATACTTGAGATTTTATGAGGCAAGGAAACAGGTTCACGCACGGTACGACTAATTATCTCGTTGCTTTAAAAGCAAGCTTCTTGCCAATTAGTCACCAAATTTTTATAGCGCTTATTTGAGTAGTTAGCCGCCTGTACCGCCGGCAGGAGCGAACACAGTGTATATATCTGCTCAATTAGCAGTCATACGGAAGGCAGGGCTGCACATAAATCAGGCAGAAGAACCTGCCACTTTTGTGTTCTATTTCCTCTGGATCACTCCAGGCGCTTCGAAGATGATGAATTGTACTATTAAGTAAAATGAGCTATATACGCAGAGTGAACTTACCTATCAGAAAATGCGCCGAACAACAAGCAGAATTGACACTCTCCACTAAAGCGCTCCGGTGTATCCGGAAATCTTTGCTCGCTTTTTTAGTTCTGCCTGCCTTCCTTTTTCTCTCCCTGTCATGTTCCCCGGCAAAGGCGGATATTTACCGTTTTATCACCGTCGATGGAGTTGAAACGTTTACCGATGCTCCGAGCGACAAGCGCGCCGCCCTGATCATGAAAGATCGCCCGGTACCTGGCGCTAAAAAGAATGGAACAGCCAAGAAGCAGAAAGTCCATGACATTTCTCTCGATGAAATTGCCCAAAAAGCGGTGACCGCTGCTCTCAATCCCACAGAAACAGGAAATGACAGCTTTACGCCCCACCTGCCGCCGGTCGGCGGTATGATCACGTCAAAGGTCGGCATGAGAATTGATCCGATCGATGGCGTCTGGCGTCAGCACAACGGCATTGATATTGCCATCCCCACCGGAACTCCGGTCAAGGCGGTAGCACCAGGCGTAGTCGTCTACAGCGGCAGCCGTTCCGGTTACGGCAATACCGTCATAGTGGAGCACTACAACGGAGTTATCACACTCTACGCCCACAACAGCCGAATTCTGGTAAGCGAGGGGCAGGCCGTATCGGCAGACAGTACACTGGCGCTTTCCGGTTCAACCGGAAGATCAACCGGACCGCACCTTCATTTTGAAGCATGGCAGTCCGGAACGAACATCACCCCGGCCTTTCTTCCCGACAGCGGCGTAATACTCCAGAAAACGGCACTTGCCGGTGGAGGAAAACGGGCGCAGCGTTTCAGGAGTGAGGTCCTTTCCGACGGATCGGTACTGTTCACCAATCTTCCCGGTTCTATTCCCTGATGCACGACCACATTGCCAAATACAGCGGAAAACTGGTTGCAGACGGATCAGCCCAGGCCGGGCAGATCGCTTTTGCCGCCCAGGATGATGTCATGGATTCCGCTGGAAACCGTACTCTGGCCGCGCTTGCGGAATCGGTACTGTCCCGTCTTAATTGTCTCGCTCTGGTTGCAGCCCTGCCGTCACTCCCGTTTGCTGATTTGCTCATCAGGAGAACAGTCGGCCACGAGCATGAAATTGTCCCGCGCGATACCGAAACCCGTACCTTCCTGCATGACATTCCGGTTGTACGCAGTGATGAACTCGGCTCAGCCCCGGCAGAAACCATTGCCGCGCTGTTAGGCAACCGCAAGGGGATCGTCGTGGAGGGAATCGGGATCATCGCAACCGGAGCACTGACCGTTGAACAGGCGTATATCAACTGGTCGTCGGTGTTCCATTCAACCTATATCAAATATCTTGAGGATCTGCTCGAAACCGGCTTTATGCTGCCGGGAGAAAAGGAGATGTTTGAACTTTTCCGCCGCGATCTGCTACCGCTGTCAGCCGATGGCCTTGAATTCAGAGAAGGGCCGTTTGCCGATAAACAGATTATTCTGGATGAGATCGCCCGGGTCGGCCGTTACACCGTCCAGCGCCGTCTGGTCGATTCATTTTTCGGCAACGTTTCCTATTCAAATGGCGACCTGATGTATATCTCTCAAACCGCGTCCAGCCTGGACGAACTTCCCGGCTGTATCGATCCGGTTCCATTCGGCAACAGCTCAACCGTCGGCATAACTGCCTCCAGCGAACTGGTGGCGCACCGCTCCATTTTCGAGACCACCGGCTGCCGGGCCATTCTGCACGGTCACCCCCGTTTTTCGGTTGTAATGAGTATGATTTGTGAGGAGAAAGAGGGCTGTGCTGTTACAGACTGCTGGAAGGATTGCGTCAAGGTACGTATTCTTGGAGGTACTCCGGTTGTTGCGGGGGAGATTGGTGCGGGCGGTATCGCCAAAAGCGTCCCGCCGGTCATCGGCAGAACCGGTTCGGCTATTGTCTACGGGCACGGGATCTTCAGTATCGGCATGACCGATTTCCGCACTGCATTTCAGGGGCTGGTTGATATCGAAAACTGGTGCCGGGAGGAATATTTCCGGCTGCTGGATGAAAAATGGCTGAAGCCCTAGCTCCGCACCTTTCTGGCAACCTCAAACAGAGCGATCCCGCCGGCAACGGAAGCATTCAGAGAACTGACCCCCCCGAACTGCGGAATTGACATGACCACATCACACTGTTTGCGCACCAGTGGCCGTATCCCCTCCCCTTCACCGCCAACCACAAGCACCACATTTCCTGAAAAATCCGTTCCGTAGACCGACTGCCGGGCGGCACCATCCAGTCCATAGACCCAGTAGCCCAGTTTTTTCAACGCTTCAAGTGATTGTGCAATATTAGTCACCATGGCAACCGGCACCGTTTCCACCGCACCGGCGGACGTTTTTTCGGCGGCTGCCGTTATGCCGCAGGCCCGGTCTTTGGGAATGATGACACCGTCAACCCCGGCGCAGGCGGCCGAACGGATCAAAGCACCAAGATTGTGAGGATCCTGAATGGCGTCGAGGACAAGCAAAAATCCGGACGTACCGGATTGGCTGATAGAGGCAAGCAGATCATCGAAATCGGCATAACGGAACGGCTCCACTTCAAGAGCGATCCCCTGGTGGTGCGACGATGCACACATCCTGGTAAGATCCCCCTTATCCCGGCGGTGCACCGCAATACCCCGTTCCTCTGCCAGCCTGATAATTTTTTCAACCCGGTGGTCAGTGGCACTGATCTGAACGTACAGATTATAGGCTCCGCGCGTTCCCTGCAGCGATTCCTTCACCGGGTTCACCCCGAAAATCAGTTCGCCTTTCACGGAGTACCCTCCGCTATTTCCGCTGCTATCGACTCAGCAGCCAGAACCGGATCCACCGCTTTGGCAATTGGGCGGCCGATAACCAGGTAGTCCGCTCCTGAGGTCACCGCCTCACACGGGGTCATGACACGCTTCTGGTCATCCAGCGCAGCAAAAGAGGGGCGCACTCCGGGAGTAACAATGAGAAAATCGGGGCCGCAGGCCTCCCTGATCAGGCCGATTTCCTGGGGAGAGGCAACCACCCCGTCCATACCCGATTCTTTGGCCAACCGTGCCAGACGTACCACCATATCCTGGACCGAATAGTCAATGCCCACCTGCTGCAGCGTGTGCGCTGTAGATGAGGTCAGAATGGTCACCGCCAGAAGCCGGGGGCGCTCCGCATCGCTGAAGCCACCATGCACGGCAGCCACGGCTCGTTCCATCATTTCGGCGCCGCCCAGTGCGTGCAGATTGACCAGTTGAATACCAAGGCGGGCAGCCACAAACATGGCACTGGCAACCGTATTCGGTATGTCGTGATATTTGAGGTCAAGAAATACCTGACCGCCATGGCGCTGCACAGCCTTGACCGCCGCCGGACCGCAGGAGGTGAACAGTTCCTTGCCGACCTTGAACATACCAACCTTACCGGCCAACACCCCGGCCCACCGGTCAATATCATCCAGACCGTGCACATCCAGAGCAAATATGATTTTTTTGCGTGCTTCCTCTAACGTCATGGCATCCTCACTTCATGAATTCCAGAGCGGCAGAGGCAATGCCCTCCGCATCAATTCCCACATCCTTGCGCAGCTGGGCCTGACTCCCCTGTTCAATAAAGTGATCGGGAATACCAAGGCGGCGTACCTGCACATTTTGCAGGTTATTATCATACAGCAGCTCCAGAACGGCACTGCCGAAACCGCCCTGCAGGGCGTTTTCCTCAATAGTTATGATTTTGCCGGTCTGACGGGCGACAGACAGAATAAGTTCTGCATCCAGCGGTTTGACAAAACGGGCATTGACAACCCCGGCAGCGATCCCCTGTAGTCGAAGTATCTCGGCCGCCTGTAGCGCCGGATATACCGTTGCCCCGATCGCCACAAGCGTCAGATCAGCGCCGTCCAGCAACTGCTCGCCCTTGCCGATCTCCAGACATTTCAGGTCACGATCAAGCGGCACGCCGAACCCGCTGCCTCGGGGGTAGCGGAGCGCCATGGGAAGCCCCGAATAAATGGCCGTTTTCAGCAGGTGACGCAATTCGTTCTCGTCCTTGGGAGCCATAACGGTGATCCCGGGAAGATGACGCAGGTAGGAAAGGTCGAACACACCATGATGGGTTGGGCCGTCATCCCCCACCAGACCGGCACGATCCATGGCGATAGTCACCGGCAGTTTCTGTAGGCAGATGTCATGGAAAACCTGATCATAGGCGCGCTGGACGAACGTTGAGTAAATTGCCGTCACCGGTTTGAAACCATCGGCAGCAAGTCCCGCTGCAAACACCATGGCATGCTGTTCTGCGATACCGACATCAAAAAAACGATCCGGGAAACGCTGAGAAAACTGGTTAAGCCCCGTACCTTCGGGCATGGCAGCGGTAATGGCGACTATTTTCGGATCTTCCTCCGCCAACTGCACGAGCGTTTCGCCGAACAGATCCGTGTAGGATTTCACTGACGACTTGGCAGCACCCTGGCCGGTGGTAACGTCAAAAGCTCCGACACCATGATACTTGGCAGGGGTTTCTTCGGCGGGCTTGTATCCCTTCCCCTTTGTCGTCATGACATGCACCAGCAGCGGGCCGTCCAGTTCGTTGATGTTATTGAAAATTTCAACCAGCTGCGGAAGATTGTGGCCATCCAGAGGGCCGAGGTAGTCAAAACCAAGCGCTTCAAACAGAGAACCGGGGGTAAGGAAGCCTTTCAGGGAATTCTCCGCCCGGCGCGCAAAATGGAGAATGTCTGTGCCAAATGCAGGAATATGCTTCAATAACCCCTGCATCTCCTTTTTCAGATCACGGTAATAACGGCCGGTCATCTTGCGGGAGATAAATGCGGAGAACGCACCGACATTCTTCGAAATGGACATTTCATTGTCGTTGAGGATAACAATCAGGTTCTTTTTCAGATGCCCTGCCTGATTAAGCGCCTCGAACGCCATTCCTCCGGTAAGGGAGCCATCACCGATCATCGCAATCGAATGACTCTGTTTTCCGTCAAGGCTTGCAGCAGCAGCCATACCAAGACCCGCCGAGATGGACGTGGACGAGTGCCCCACGCCGAAAGCATCATGTTCTGATTCCGAGCGTTTCGGAAAACCGGAAATTCCCTTGTACTGGCGCTGTGTGTGAAATTGGTCGCGCCGACCGGTGAGAATCTTATGTGTGTAGGCCTGATGCCCCACATCCCATATTATTTTGTCGTTGGGGGAGTCAAAACAGTAATGAAGGGCAATTGACAGCTCAACCGTCCCGAGGTTGGAGCCGAGATGACCTCCGGTGGCTGAAACCGTTTCGAGCAGAAATGCGCGAACCTCTGCAGCGAGGGCCGGCAGTTGTTCCGGCTTCAGCTTCTTTAGATCCGACGGTGATTGGATAGTTTCAAGCAGCATAAATCTGTGACCTCATTAGTGTATCAAACGTAACCATTCATGCGGAACCACTCTACCGCCCGTTCCAGGGCTTCTTTTACCGGTGTCTGCGGCAGACCTAGTTCACGAACCGCCCTCCCCGAGTCAAAATACATATGGTGAGCGGCCATTCGGACCCCGGCCAGCGGGATCAGCGGTTCGAGCCCCGTAATGCGGGAGAACCCCTCGTTAAGCCAGGCGGCAACAAGCACCGGAGCATAGGGCAGACGGACTTTCGGTGCCGGAAGACCGGTTATTTCCTGCAGCATCACAAAGATGTCACACAAGGAAAGGTTACTGTTGCCCAGTATGTATTTCCTGCCGGGAATCCCCTTCTTTTCTGCCAGAAGATGACCACGGGCACACTCCTCGACGGCAATCAGATTAAGACCGGTATCCAGATAGGCCGGCATCTTCCGTTTCAGAAAATCGACAATTATTTTTCCGGTAGGGGTCGGCTTTATGTCCCATGGCCCCACGGGGGTGGATGGATTGACGATCACCACCGGCAGACCAAGTGCGAAAAATCGCTCCGCTTCCCGCTCCGCAAGAAATTTACTTTTTTTGTACGGTCCGACCATATCGGCCAGCGTCACGGCCGTTTCCTCAGTCCCCGCCGTCCCGTCCCCCGGATTGCCCAGAGTGCCGACACTACTGGTATACACGACCTTGGATATGCCGGCTTCAAGTGCTGCTTCAAAAATTGCGGTCGTACCCCCAACATTGGAGCGGTACATCTCTTCAGGGTTGCGCGTCCAAAGCCGGTAATCGGCAGCCGCATGGTACAGGACATCACACCCTTCAAGACCGGCGCGCAAACTCCGGGGATCAAGGAGGTCCCCCAGCCGGATCTCCACATCGAGACCATTCAGATTGGCAAGATTCGAAGACGGCCGCGCCAGCACCCGCACCTCCCGCCCCTCGCTGAGCAGTTCACGCACGATACTGGCACCAATAAACCCGGTGGCACCGGTGACAAATGTTTTCATAGGAGAAATACGGGCGCCGGCATAATCATTCCGAACCGGCTGTCAACTTTTGCACGGGGATAGTTAGATGCGCTGACCCACAAAGTCATTTACCCTGTTTTTTAACATTTTCCAGTAGTAAGCGACGGTATCTGCCAAGAGCGGTCAAAGGAAAACAGTTCCGATAAATATGATACTTTATCATGAAAAATTTCGGGAACCCTGTGCCGGTAAACAGCTCTTCATCCCAGGAACCGTCCCCCTTCTGGGTGGCAACGAGATATTCGATCCCGCGCTGTACCGACTTTGAATTCAGTTCTCCGGCGGCGAGAAGAGAAAGAACAGCCCACCCGGTTTGAGACGGGGTACTTGGCCCGCACCCCATCAGGGTACGGTCATCATAGGATTCGCAAACTTCTCCCCACCCGCCATCCAGATTCTGTTTGGACTTGATCCAGTTAACAGCCTTTCTGATGTACGGCTGGGTCATGTCTTCTTTAATAGCCTCAAGCCCGCCAAGAACGGACCACGTGCCGTATATATAGTTTACGCCCCATCTCCCCCACCAGGGACCTTCAGGTTCCTGTTCTGCCTTGAGAAAATCCAGCGCCCTGACAACCGCCGGGTTATCTTTTGGATAGTTAAACCCGCCAAGGAGTTCAAGCATTCTGCCGGTAAGGTCAGCCGTGGGAGGATCTATTAACGCCTCAAGGTCGGCGAAAGGGATCTTGTTAAGCAGGTATTTGGTGTTGTCTTTATCAAAGGCACCCCAACCGCCATTGGCGCTCTGCATCCCGAGGCACCAGGTGATTCCACGCTTGATGGCTTGATCTTTCTGCTTTTTGTCACGTACCTTGACGTCTTTAAGCGCCAGCATGACGAATCCGGAATCATCGACATCGGGATACTGGTCATTCAAAAATTCAAACGCCCAGCCACCCGGATGAAGATCGGGCGACTTGATCTGCCAGTCTCCTTTTGTGCAAACCTCCCGGTCCAGCAGCCACTGGGCGGATTTGACCAGAGCCGGATGATCGGTCGGAACACCCGCCTCCTGCATCGCCACCAGAACCAGTGCCGTATCCCAAATGGGAGAAACACACGATTGCAGCACCAGACTTTCATCATCCTCAATACAAAAATTTGCCAACGCCTCAAGCCCGTTTACAACCGCCGGGTGATCATTTGCATAACCAAGGCAATGAAGTGCCAGTATCGAGTTGAGCATGGCCGGCTGAATGCCACCCCAGTCACCGCTCGGTTCCTGGTGATCCAGTATCCACTGTTCAGCAAGGTCAACAGACCGTTTTCTGAGGGGGTGAATGGGGGAGAGTTCGTACACCTTGATTAGATGATCGACACCGATAAAAAAGTTCTTCCAGCTGAATATGCCGTCATGGCGGGAGAATGAATAATCACGGGTACGGGGCGGACGAACATAAAGTTCCTGCACTCTGGCACGTGGCGGAAGCTTTCTTACCGGTTGCTCAGACATGACAACGGACAACGGGATAATGGTCGCACGTGACCAACTGGAGAATTCGTAAATATTGAAATATGCCCAATTAGGCAGCATCATAAGTTCAATCGGCATCGACGGCACACCCAGCCAGGAGAATTCGCCGAACAGCGCCAGAAACACTTTGGTGAACACACGTGTTTTGAGGATGCCCCCCTTGGCAAGAATGAAGTCGCGCGCCTTGCACATTGCCGGATCGTCAGCAGAAAAACCGGCCAGCTTCAAAGCAAAATATGCTTCCACCGTCGTGGAAAGATCTCCCGGACCGCCAAACCAGATCGACCAGGAACCTTCCTCCGTCTGCTTGCTTAAAATATAGTTGGCCATTTTTTGTTCGCGCAGTTTGTCAACCATGCCAAGGAAATGGAACAGCATAATATATTCAGCCGTTATCGTAGCGTTTGATTCAAGTTCCGCCCACCAGTAGCCCTCAGGAAGCTGTTCACGAAAAAAGAAGTCACGAGTCCTCCCAATGGCCTTATCAAGAGGATTCTGCGCTTCGCCGATCATTTTCTTCCAGATGGTCGGGGGAAGGTGATGAACTTTACCCGGTACTTTTACAGCCACATCCGGATTTTCAGCGGCGGCCTGGCGGGCGGCCTCGCTGGGGCACCGGGTGCGGCTGCTGGAGGCCAACGGGCGGCTGGGTGTGAAGCTCCGCATCAGCGGCGGCGGGAAGTGCAACCTCACCCACGACGGCCCGCCC
>CAINRC010000130.1 GCA_903852495.1 uncultured Geobacteraceae bacterium
AAGGTAAGACAAAGACCATGCTGATTGAAGAAACAAAAAAGGCACCTCCGGGGAGATGCCTCTGGTTTGATGCTTTTGGTTTGGTTTTAAATTACCGCGCAGCGGTTTAGTTCAACACAAGAGTTATGATTTTGCTCTGCAGATAATCGCTCTTCATAGATCCACTTTTGCGCGGAAACCCCTGATTTCAATCGGGGGAGGAAGCGTTTGCAGTTGACTAAACTGGCATTAAATGCTACCATGTGATTATGATTAAAACAGTTAATAGCAGGAATTGTATCTACCAAACAGCGTACCATATGGTGTGGTGCCCGAAGTACCGGAAATCGGTTTTGACGGGTGACATCCCTGTTGCCTTTGAAGCGATGCTGCGGGATATTTGCACCGAACATGGATGGGACATTATCTCCTTGGAGATTCAACCCGACCACCTCCACCTGTTTGTGTCGATTCCACCGGCTGATGCCGTGGCCAATGCCGTAAAGATCCTGAAAGGATCTACCGCCCGGAAGCTCTTTACCCAGTTCCCCGAATTGAAGAAAAACCTGTGGGGTGGCAACCTTTGGTCGCCCTCCTACTTCGTGGGTACTGCCGGTAACGTCAGCGCCGAAACAATTCAGCGATACATCGAACGAACCGAACACATCAAGGGAAGGCGCTGAATGAAACGCACTATTTGCATAAAACTGGGCACATCTTCTGAACAAGATAGACGACTGTCGCTCCTGCAGCGGGAGTTTGCCCACGCCTGTAATGTGCTGGTGCCGCTTGCTGTTGAGAACTCTTGTCGTAACCGTGTTGCGCTTCACCACCTTGGATACTACGGCATCAGGGAAACCGTCCCTGATCTTGGCTCCCAAATGGCCTGCAACGCTATCGCTGCAGTTGCTCAATCCTACAAATCCCTGTTGTCCAACAACCCGAAGTTCAAGAAGTCCATTTGGCCGGCGATCAACTTCAGAGACACCAGTTCCGTCCACTTCGACAAAAGAACCTACAGCATCAAAGGTAACGCCATTTCCTTGTTCACCACTGAGGGACGGATTATTGTCCCGATGAAACTGGGAGAGTTCCAGAAAGACTTCCTCGACAAGGGCATCCCCAAAGAAGCGGAACTGGTTTGCCGTAGCGGTAAGTTTTTCTTCAACCTGGTACTCGATCTTCCCGAAGCCGAGCAGAGAGAACCCGGTTATGTTGCAGGCGTTGATCTTGGTGAAAACAATATCGCCGCCATGAATACCGGAAAGCTCTTTGGTGGCGGTAAGCTCAGTCATGACCGTGACAAATTCCTCGCCCTTCGTGGGCGGCTTCAACGCAACGGCTCTCAATCAGCACGTCAACTGCTGAAGAAAGTCTCTGGTCGCGAAGCCCGCCATGTGACACACGTCAACCACGAAGTCAGCAAAGCCATTGTCGCGGAAGCAGTAAGAAACGAATGCAGTACAATCGCCATGGAGGATCTGACTAATATCCGCAAACGGATCAAGGCCGGTAAGCGTACGCGCTCCCGCCTACACCGTTGGGCGTGGGCGCAGTTGCAGTTTTTTGTCGCCTACAAGTCTCAACCTGTTGGAATCGGAGTTGAATACGTCAACCCTGCATACACCAGTCAGACCTGTTCGGTATGTGGACTTCTTGGCACTCGCGTAAAGCATCGTTTCTCCTGTACCTGTGGCAGTCTCGCGCACAGCGACTTGAATGCAAGTCGGAATCTTGCGAGGCTTGGTGCGACTGCCGTTGCATCAACGGGCGCTGTAAATCGCCCGTATGTGGGGATGGTATAATCGTCTACCATAAAGCTTCTGACTTCAGTCAGGAGTTAGTTTACCGAAAGCTCTGTAAGGCTAACGAGTTTGTTATATCAAAACAGCTCATCCGGTCTGGTACCAGCATTGGGGCTAATGTTGAGGAGGCTCAGGCAGGGCAGAGCCGTGCTGATTTTGTTTCTAAAATGTCAATCAATTTCAAACATCCAGCCACCACCACGGCACTGCAATCACCTTGGAATGCAGCCATTGTATCTGATCGCCGCCATGCACCAATACACCGCGCACAGTTTCTGGGTACTCTTCCATAAACAACAGTAGATTTTGGATATCGTGAACCGTTGGCCTGGTGGTTAACTTAACTTCAAGAGCCAACAGGCGTCGGCCATGTTCGATGACAAAATCAACCTCCTTACCGGTTGTGGTGCGCCAGTAACAAAGTTGCGCCCGTGGTGTCATCTGCTCGCAGAGTGTGCGCAGGTGATGTCCAACCATCGTTTCAAAATATCCGCCGGACTCCCGGCATTTCCCCAGACTTTCAGCGTCGTAATAGCCGGAAAGAAAAATGGCCAGCGCCGGATCGACAAAAAACAGCTTGGGTGACTTAACTAACCGCTTGGTCCGATTGACGCTAAAGGCCGGAATACGGCTTATTATGTTGGATACTTCCAGCAGTTTTATATAGCGATGCGTAGTAGGGTGACTTATACGGCTGTCTTTCGCCACATCTGCCTGATTGAGGATATTGCCCGTGCGTAGTGCCAGTACCTGCATGACCCGCCGGAAGTCTATCAATGAATCAACCTGGGATAGCTCGCGCAGATCACGCTCCAGATACGTGCGCACGTAGCCTTCCAGCCAGTTAAGTACCTCGTTATGGTTCGTAGTCGTAACCAGTTGCGGCATAAATCCCCGCAAAAGGAGTGGTAATGGATCGACGCTCCCGACAACCCGCTCCGCTTCGCGATAGTCAGGATCCCACAACCGGCCAAAATTGGCAGCTTCGGTGACCCCTTCTACCTCACCGTACGTCATCGGCCCCAACTCAATATAGAGCGCTCTGCCGGCCAGCGATTCAGTGACGTTTTTCATCAGCAGCAGATTGGCAGAGCCGGACAGGATGATTTTTTTGCGGCGCTGTGAATTATCTACCGCCAGTTTTATGGCATCAAATAACTCCGGCAGCTTCTGGGCTTCATCGATGATGAGCCGATCCGTACCACCCAAAAGTGAATGCGGATCGAGTTTGGCCTGCTCTCGCACTGCATAGTCATCCAGGGTAAGGTAGGTGAAATCGGGAAACGCATGCTTGAGAAGGGTACTTTTCCCAACTTGACGCGCTCCGGTCAGGACGGTCACCGGGAATTGTTCAACTATCTCCCTGATTTTAGGAGTAATTCTCCGGTCAATGTATTTTGTTTCTTTATGTGA
>CAINRC010000131.1 GCA_903852495.1 uncultured Geobacteraceae bacterium
ATGCGCGGAATCAACGATCATGAGATAGTTGACCTCGCTGCGCTTGCAACCACCTCTGCGATCACCGTCCGTTTCATCGAATATATGCCGGCAATCCGTGAACATAACTGGCAAAAGCTGGTGGTCCCGGGATCAGAAATCCTGTCTCGACTAGCACAGCACTTTACCCTTGTTCCTGTTGAACAGTCAGAAACGGCCGGACCGGCGCGAAACTTTCGTATCCCCGGTGCCATCGGCACACTGGGAGTGATTACCCCCGTCTCACACGATTTCTGCTCCGAATGCAACCGTATCAGGGTTACTGCTTCAGGATTGGCTAAGGGGTGCCTATTCTCAACGTCGCAGGTTGATCTGAAGCTGGCCTTACGGAATGGCTCAAATATGCTTCTCAACCAAGCATTGGGCTCAGTTGTCGAAACCAAGCCGGTTCGTCATCAGATGAACCCGGAAGAGTGTTATCACCAAGCATTCAGCATGTCATCCATAGGCGGCTGAGCATCAATTCCCTAAGAATATGAAGGAGCCACACTATGTCCGGTTTAGTTCTGGCAGTCTGTATCAGCCAAAATAAAGGTGAACGAAAAAAAACGGTTCCCGCTGTTGAACTTGTTCCGGAACACGGGATCGCAGGAGATGCCCATGCAGGCAATTGGCACCGCCAGGTTAGCCTTCTTGCGCAGGAAAGCATCGACAAAATGTGTGCAAATGGGCTGAGTGTAAGTGCAGGTGATTTTGCCGAAAAGATTACTACCATTGGGATTGATCTTGTCTCACTTCCGGTTGGCAGCAGACTCGTGCTGGGTTCAGCTCTTTTGGAGGTCACTCAGATCGGCAAGGAATGCCGCAATCGCTGTGCAATCTACTATCAGGCTGGAGACTGTGTTATGCCCAAGGAAGGTATCTTTGCCAGAGTGCTTAAAGGAGGGGTTGTGACAGCCGGTACCGAGATTGAGATCGAAATTTCGTCCATCGCTCCATAGTATGGAACACTGTTTTTCGGGCTTTGCAGGGCCCTCACGTTTAGTGACTTTGTAGCGGTTTTCCCCATATAGTCCGATAGTACACCTCGCGTTCTGACCCGTATATTTCATGTAGTTACCTATGTATACTATTTTGTTATTATTTTTTTGCGCAAACCTACGTCATGTACCTCTTCTGGTAATACTGTGTAAAAAATACCCATCGTAGCATAAAACTACATTTTATAGAAAAAGGTCAGAGTATGACATCTTCAGAGTCCATACATCAACTGGCTCTGGCTGGTTTACGCCCTCCGAGAGTGCTGACGCTCGCCATCACCGATGCCTGCAATCTTATGTGCTGCCATTGCTGGGTCAGGTCAGGAGAAGCCCCCTCTGTCACACATGTGCCAGTACACGCAGTGCGCCACGTTATTGAGGAGTTTAGGGCAATTGGCGGAGACGGTATCCGCATTACCGGTGGAGAACCGCTGTGCCACCCGCACTGGCTGGATATAATGCGTCTTTGCCGCTCATTGGAGTTCAAAACGATCACTCTTCAGACCAATGCCATACTCTTGAGTGATGAACACCTTGCACCCCTGCATGAACTTGATTTCCCCGGCCTTTTAATTCAGATCAGCCTGGATGGGGTTACGCCCCTCACGCACGATCTTGTCCGAGGTGAAGGTGCCTTTAGGGCTGCTCTGCACGGGGTTATGAAACTTGTGCAGGAAGGACTCGGCCGGAGGATTGCGATTTTTTTCACCGAGATGCACCATAACCTCCACGAAATCCCTGAGCTCCTCGATTTTGCCGACAGAGTAGGGATCGGGTCTGTTTCCACCGGGGCCATGGTCCTGTGCGGGCGTGCTGCCGAAACGTCATTGATTTCGCCACCTGAGGTTGAGCAGTATCTGGAATTGCTGGATCGTTACGATAGTGATGCACACTTCCGGAATCTTTACGATAAGATTGGGACCGTGGCAGCGCTGGAGTGGTGGAGGGGCGATGCTGTTCGCCACGACTCCTGTACTTTTGTCGAAAATCCGTACCTCACACAAGTCGGCCGGCTTTATCCCTGCCTGCTGTGCCATACAGACGAATTCTCCGTAACCGCTGTTTTTGAGAAGGGGCTTGTTGCCGCCCTTGCCGAAGGTGCACCGCTCTGGTCATCCCTGCTTGATATCAGCCGCAGTCGCGCCGATTCAATGCCGGAGTGCCAGGATTGCCCCGGAAAAGTACTCTGTGCCGGAGGATGCATGGGGCGCGCCTGGGGCAGTTTTGGAACGCTGCTCTGTGCAGACGACCGATGCGAGTCGAGACGGGCCATATATCAGAGGGGGTGCAGTTCCTGCTTTTGAGTCATTCAAAACAACTGGGTGTAAATTACCCACTGTAGATAAAATCCATAGCAATAATGGTACACATTGTGGACATTATTATATAAAACTGTTTCTTATCACTACGCATCCATGTTCCCTCCCGTTGCCCTTCCCCGGTTGATCAACGTAACTATCAGTAATTACACATGCATTAAAGTTGGCACTCTACTTGCTAAGTCATTGGTAATCCAAATGTCATGAGTCCAACAGTAGAGATATTCGGCTCATTTGCAACATATAGAGGTTATCCTAAAACCAGGTTATGAGGAGGTGGTGGCCAAAATCAGGAAAGGAGAGAAACAGCGGTGCCCGTAGCAGTTTTATGCAATCACAACAGTCAAAAAAACTCACACCAAACAAGGAGGAAGTACCCATGTCACACAACAAAGATGTCAAACGGACCCTTAAAAATGAAAGAGTAGAATACCCGATCAAAATGATGCATGCATATCCTTCCGTAAATGTCGGCTGGGGCGCACATACAATGGTTGGCAATGACGCCAGGGCTCTTGGGATGACCAATGCTCTGATTGTAACGACTGGCCTGAGGGGCACCGGCATTGTTGAAACAATCCAGGGTGTTCTGAAGGCAGCCGGGGTTGCTTCCGAAGTGTTTGATAAAGTTACGCCAAACCCTAAAGATCACGAAGTAATGGCAGGCGCCAAGGTATTGGCAGCCGGTAAATTTGATGGTCTGATCAGCCTCGGCGGCGGCAGCTCCCATGACGCCTGCAAGGCCATCAGGCTTGTTCACTGCCACGACGGCCAGGATGTCAGAAGTTTTGAAGGTGCATTTAAGGCGACCAAGGCTAACAGTATTCCGCTCCTCGGCATCAACACGACATCTGGTACCGGTTCGGAAGTATCATGCTTTTCGATCATCAACCATACAGATAAAAAATATAAAATGGCGCTTTTTGATCCAAACTGCACACCCAATAAATCCGTAAATGACCCGCTGGTTCACCAGTGCATGCCTGGGGACCTGACCGGCTATACCGGTATGGACGCCCTTGCACACTGCGTAGAAGCGGTTGCATCCCGTCTGGGTGTTATTTCCGCATATGGACAGGGATTACACGGAATTACACTTATTTTTGAAAACCTGCGTCAATCAGCAATGAACAGAAACAACGACAAAGCTGTCGAAGCAATGGTCTGGGCAGAAATGCAGGCAGCCTACAGCTTCAATAGCGCCGGTCTCGGACTTATCCACAGTATGGCTCACGCTCTGGGTGGTATGTACGATGCTCCTCACGGTCTCTGCAATGCTATCGGCCTGGTTCCAGTCTGTAAATTCAACCTGCCTGCCGCCCCGGAACGCTTCAAGATGATGGCTAAAGCAGCCGGATGTGATGTGACCGGCTTGTCCGACATGGCCGCCGGTGAAAAATTCATCGAGGCATGTGCCCAGCTGAAGGCCGATCTGGGTATCACCAAGAACTTTACAGATCTTGGTCTGCTTGAAAAAGACGTTGAAGGGTTGTCACGTTTTGCTGTCAACGATATCTGCACAGAGGGCAACCCCACAGATACCGGCCTGCAAGACATGATCGGCATCTTTAACCAGTGCCGCTAAATAAAACCGTAGTTCGTAGTGTGTTCCTTTAATTTTATGCCGCCGGCCCCGAAGGGAAAATTTTCCCTCACCGGGTGCCGGCGGTTTTTTTATGCCATATGTATCTTAAATGCATCATCATCAAAAAATGGCTCTAACAGGCGCAACTATTGCATCAGAGAAGGGAGAGAAGGAGGCTGGTTTTCTGTTTTACAGCCACCTTCCCGGTTAGAGCTGTTACCAAAATTCAACGAGACGAGGCCATCATGATTACCGAACAAGGGGTTAAGGATTTTCTCCACACAGGCGGCTATATTGCTGATGATGCCATTGCCACCGCCGTTTTCCTGGCACTTCGCATGGAAAAGCCGATTCTTATCGAAGGGCCTCCCGGCGTCGGAAAGACCGGACTGGCCAAAGCGCTCTCTACTGCGCTGGATTTTCCGCTGGTGAGACTGCAGTGCTACGAAGGGATAGATGAGGGGAAGGCGCTCTATGACTGGGAATACGGCAAACAACTGTTGTATACCCAATTGCTGCGTACCCAGCTTGATTCATATCTCTCCGTATCGGCCGACCTGCGGGAAGCTGTCGAACGTCTTTCTGCCGAAGAGAGCCTCTTTTTTTCGAAAAATTTTCTGGTGCAACGCCCGATTCTACGCAGTTTTATGTCTGAAAAACGCTCCTTGCTCCTTATCGATGAAATTGACCGCTCCGATGACGAGTTTGAAGCTCTGTTGCTGGAGTGCCTGAGCGATTTTCAGGTTTCGATCCCCGAATTGGGAGTAATCGAGGCAAAGAGGAAGCCGTTGGTGATTCTGACAAGTAACGGCACACGAATGATCTCTGATGCATTACGCCGTCGCTGCCTCTATCTTTATATCGGCTATCCGGAACTGGAGCGGGAGGTTGCGATCGTCCGGGTAAAATTCCCCGATCTCTGCGAAATACTGGCACGCCAGATGGTTGATTTCCTGCGTAAGGCACGAGAACTGAATCTGCGCAAGGCCCCCAGTGTTTCCGAAACCCTTGACTGGGCCCAGGTGCTTTCGATACTGAAGGCAACCAAGCTCACGCCTGAGATAGTTGCCAATACCGTTGGTGTTATTGCCAAACACCAGACAGATCTGCAAAAGGTCACGGAATTGGCTGTTCAGGAATTGGGCTAGCGATGGAACGGATAGTCGCCAGATTTGTCGCGGCACTTCGTGAAAGCGGTATTCGCGTCTCGCCAGGCGAAAGTCTGGATGCGGTCCAGGCTCTGGCTCTGGCCGGAATGGAAGGGCGCAGGTCATCCCGGCAACTCCTGCGCCTGACACTGGTGAAGAACGTCAATGACATACCGACTTTCGATGTGGTCTTTAACCGTTTTTTTAACCGGTTCCAGTTTAATGACCCGGAAATCAATATTTCCGGGCTCATGGATGCCGCCATCGTCGACATGGAGGGTGAATTCCATAATCTGGACCAACTGCAGGGAGACGACCACGATGAGCCCGGACCCCTGCTTAAACTCGACAGCGATATTAATCCGGAAGATTTACAGGAGCTGAAAAGTCTGACCGAGGTTGATCCGGACGATTCGGACGGCAATGAAACTGTTGTGCAGATAAAGGGTTATCGCGGCAAGGCGAAAGCCCCCCGTCCGACCAGACGCTATACGCAGAATCCTCTCACTATCGAACTTAACAAGAGTAACAGTGTCGGCAGGGAGATAACCTTTTCCCCCGAAGAGCAGGCCGCCATGCAGGATGTGGTTTCACGCATGATGGTGCGCCTCCGCAAAGATATGCGCCGGTTGAAGAACGATCAGAATCGCGGTAAACTCCACGTCATCAAGACAATCCAGAAAAATTACCGTCACGACATGGTGCCGTTCGTGGTGGCACTGCGCCGCAAACGCAGGGAAAAACCGAGGCTGGTGGTACTTTGTGACGTAAGTTTTTCTGTCAGCCATGCATCCCGCTTCATGCTGTTGCTGCTCCATACCCTGCATAATCAGCTGCTGGATGTCCGCAGTTTTATCTTCAACCGTGAAGTAGCGGAGATAACCGAGATGCTTTCCAATATGCCGGTCAATGATCTGATGGAAACCATCGACGAGGGAGATATTGTCGATCTGGATGAAAACAGCAGTTTCGGTCAGGTTTTCCTCAGTTTCAAAAAAAAATATCTGGAGAACCTGCGCGGCAGACCGGCCTTCATCATTCTGGGAGACGCACGCAACAACTATGGCGAAGCCAACGACTGGGTGCTGGACGAAATCCGTGAAAAGGCCCGCTACATGCTCTGGCTTACCCCGGAAGATCGTGATACCTGGAGTCGCGGCGACTGTCTGATGGAAACGTACGGCTCGTACTGCGACAAGGTTGAGGTCGTAAAAACGGTTGATGACCTGAGTCTGGTCGTGGAAGACCTGCTCCGGGATATATATGCCGACAATGCTCATCCGCTTGATAAAAAGCGGATACGGGAAGCGAAAGTTGCTGAGACCTACGATTCCTCGGAGTATTATACCCGCGGTGGGAGTGGTGAACCAGCGGTTTTTGATCCATCCGGTCGCAGTCATTGGTGACCGTGCAGAACCAACATACTAATAAAGAAGGAGTTACCATGAGTTGCGATAGTAAAGATCACCACCTGCATATGTGTGCCCTCAAAAGGCAGGGAGAAGTAGCCCTTATCAAGAGTCTTTCAGACAATCCCACGGTAGAATGCAGACAATGTGGCGCCAAGGCAAACAGCTCGGAAAATTTGTGCGCGGCTCATTTGGGAGACACAGCGCCAAATGTTGAAGGTGGTCACGGGGTTGTCGGCCTCGAAGATGTCGGTAAACCGCATTCGGGGTAAGTCTGAATTCAAATGAATAACATCACCTGAACGAAGGAGTAAAGCCATGACGACCCAGAATGCAGCCGCACTGGAAGCCACCAACGAAGGATTCAGTTTAGAAAAATTCCTTGACGCTAGGGCAAAAGCACAAGAAGCTGTAAGCAGGATCGCTGCCCAGGTACGGACCGGAATGCAGGAAGAAGAAGCCAACAAAATAGTTGCTGCGACCCTGCAGGAAATGGGTGCTACGAAAGCTTTCCATAAACCCTATATCCGCTTTGGCACCAATACCGTAAAAACATTCGGGGCCGACTCAGACCCGGGAATACAGTTGGGCGAAGATGACGTCTTCTTTATCGATGTTGGACCAGTATGGGATGGCTACGAGGGTGACGCCGGCGACACGTTTGTCACCGGAAGCAATCCGGAACTGATGCGCTGTGCATGTGACGCCAAAGCCATTTTTCAAGCAGTCGCGGAAAAGTGGAAAGCAGAGACAACCACCGGTGTAGAACTCTATCAATATGCACTACAGATGGCAAAAGATTTGGGATGGGAGTTAAATCTCGACTTAGGTGGTCACCGTCTGGGGAATTACCCTAGCGGGAATCATTACGAAGGACCGTTGTCTGAAATTACATTCCATCCTTCGCCAAACCGTTGGATGGTGGAAATACATATCCGCCACCCAAAGCAGTTGTTTGGAGCTTTCTACGAAGACCTGCTTATGGGAGCAGAGGCCACTAAGGAACCAGAGATTTCCATCAAGCAGGTACCTATGGACGGCATTTGCGGTGGTTATTGAAGCCGCTGAGTATTTTTGAAGTGCCGACCTGATGATGTGGGAAAAACAACTATACGTCAGACTTGCGAGGCTGCATGAAACCGAATTTACCTCTCCGCCTCGCTGCCAGGGCCAGGCGCTTCCGACACCTTAAGGCTACCGGTAAGCCCGGCCGCCCAGAGGCCTTGAGCATCGAGATCACCCGGCGATGTATCGCCCGCTGTGTCATGTGCAACATATGGCAGACTCCTGCCGATCTCACGGAGCTCACTGCGGATGAGTGGCTGGCGGTTCTCGGGTCGCCGGTCCTTTCTGAGCTAAAAGAGCTGGACATAACCGGAGGTGAGCCGTTCCTGCGGGATGACCTGGCTCAACTCCTCCTCGGTGTCGGTGCGCTGAAAGCCGGGCGTTTGCCTCACCTGCGTTCCATTGCAATCACGACCAACGGTTTTTTGACGCAGAAGGTTCTGGACGTTGTGAATGCCATCATCGGCGACCTGGAACTGGCCGGGATTTCGCTGGTTTTTGCCTGCGGCATGGACGCAGTGGGCGACGTTCATGACAATATCAGGGGCGTTCCTGGCGGATGGGCACGTCTTCATGCCACCATTGAAGGGCTGAAAAAAGTCCGCAAACGGCATCCAAGCCTGGTAATCGGAATCAAAACCACTGTCACCAGATACAATATCGACGAACTGGAACAGGTGTGTCAGTACGCCGATGAGCAGGGGCTCTTCACCATCATATCGCCGTATATTCTTACCTCTAACCGTTATGCCAATATTGACCAGGAGGGACTGCTGGCACTTTCTTCTGCTGACAGGGAAAAGCTCAAGAGGTTCTATGACTCTCCGCGCTTCCGCTGGAGTTATTATCGTACGGAACTGCTCCGGTTTCTGGAGACGGGGCGAATGGAAAAGCCCTGTTCGGCCGGTTTTAACTATTTTTTCATCAGGAGTACCGGAGAACTTTTTTGCTGCCCGATTATTAATGCGCCGCTGGGAAATGTAACCGAGGCACCACTGGCAGAGCTTATTCGTTCACCAGAGGCGGCGCGCTTTCGCCGTGGGGTCTGCGAGTCCAGCGAATGTGCGACCTGCACGGAACCGGGGCTGGAGCGCTATGCACTCCCGTTTGAAGGAAGTCACTATCTGCGGCTTTATTTCAGTATGAGCCACGAGGATTTCAGTACCCTGCACGACCATCTTGGTCTGGATAAGTATTTTTCATAGCGTGGTTGGTTGGAGTCAAGCAGATTTGATGGATTCCGTTAATAAGGAGATATGCCATGAGCAGAATGCTGCTTTCACCAAGTCGATATGTTCAGGGGGCAGGTGTCATAAGAGAAATCGGTGAACATACGTCCCGTATAGGGACCTGCGCTCTGGTTATCGGAGGAAAAACTGCGTTATCGTTATGTGGTTCCGACATCCAGACAAGCCTTGCCGAAAAAGGAATTCCTTGCCACCAAGAACTTTTTCAAGGGGTATCGACACAGCAAGAAATCAGGCGGCTTGCGGGGATTGCCGCAGCAAACAGGGTTGATGTGATCATTGCTCTTGGCGGGGGCGCCTCAATTGATGCCGGCAAGGCCGTGTCGAATGAGATGAAAGTGCCGGTTATTGTCGTACCCACAGTCATTTCAACCGATGCACCATGCTCCGCATTATCTGTTATTTACACGGAGTCGGGGGTATTCGAACGCTATCTGTTTTTGAGAAAAAACCCCGATTGTGTCCTGGTCGACACCGCATTAGTAGCTCAATCACCGGCTAAATTTATTGTGGCAGGAATGGGTGATGCGCTTGCTACCTTTTGGGAATCTGACACCTGCTCCAGAAGCGGAAAACCTAACCTGCTCACCGGCGCGGAAAGTTCCACTCTGGCGGCCAAGGCGCTGGGGCGAGTCTGCTACGAAACGTTGCTTGAATCAGGTCTTCAGGCAAAATTGGCCGTTGAAAAGAATGTGGTCACTCCCGCTGTTGACGCAATAGTTGAAGCTAATACTCTCCTTAGCGGTTTAAGCTCCGAGAACGGAGGGCATGCAGGCGCACATTCGATTCATAACGGCTTAACAACGTTGAAGTCTACGAAGCATAAGCTGCATGGTGAAAAAGTAGCTTTTGGGGTGCTTGCCCAACTTGTCTTGGAGGGGCGGCCTTCCGCTGTTATCAGAGAAGTTCAGGATTTTTGTTTCAGCGTCGGCTTGCCAGTCTGTCTGGAGGATCTTGATATTATAAACCCTACAATATCAGAAATCGGGCAGGTGGCTGAAGCAGCAGTCGCAGAAGGAGAGACCATTCATTCAACCTGGTTTCCTGTTGCGGCGGAGATGGTAGAGGCTGCCATCTGGACGGCTGATGCCCTCGGATTACGGTACAAAAAGGCTTCCCGGTGAAGAAGAATCGTTCATCTTCACACGTCATCGGTGATGTGGGAGTCTTGTTTCCCGGACCGGGCAAGAAAACCCTGCAGCAACGACTTCAAGAATGTCAAGCACGCCAGCAAGAGTTGGAAAAGCAGATATCAAAATTAAAAAAGTCCAATCAAGAACTGGAAGCGTCGCGGGATAAATATGAACTGTTGTATGACTTCGCACCCGTCGGATATTTTATTTTTGACCAAAAAGGGGATATTAGAACCGTCAATCTGACCGGAGCCAACCTGGTAGGAATTGAGCGCACTGACTTGATTAACCTGTCTTTTAGTAAACTTGTCACCGTTAAAGATCTACCAGTCTTTACCGATTTTCTGCGCAACGTATTTTCGAACCATGAAAAAATGACCTGCAGATTGAGGCTGACTAATGGTGGCAAACCTCCCATTTATGTGCGCATAGAAGCAATGATGACAGAATCCGGCGACGAGTGCTATGCCGCACTTATGGATATAACCGAACGGAGACGGGCGGAAAAAGCTTTGCGAGAGAGTGAATATAATCTTGCCAAGGCTCAATCTATGTCCCATGTTGGATCGTGGCGTTCAGATCCTCTGACCGGGGAATTACGCGTCTCAGACGAACTGCTCCGTATAATGGGGCTGGACCGCGAAGAAGCGACTGCCGAAGTATTAGCTAATCTTATCCATCCGGAAGATCGAGAACTCGCCATGGTCCTCCTGCGACAAAGTGCTGAGCACGGCGTGAATTACGAAACTGAACATCGCCTGCTGCTAAGAGACGGCACCTCCAAGTGGGTGTATACCATCGTAGATCCATCCGTAAACATTGCTCGACAGGCTGTGAAGCTCTATGGCACTACCCAGGACATCACCGAACGAAAACAACACGAGGTCAGGTTACGAAACAAAAAAAACGAGTTGCAGGCAATTTTCGATTCAGTTAACGATGGTGTCATGGTATTTGACCATAATGGAGCGATTCAACATCATAATCACATCTGCTCGCAATTTTTCTCTCCTGAGGTCCTTGCTGTTGGTGGATGCAGGGATATTTTTCATTCAGACTCTGCCTTATCACCTCAGACGTGCCCTGTTGAGATGGCTCTTCTCGGCAAGCGGGTAGAAACATCTCAGGTTGTAGTTCGGGCAGGCCACAACACCCGTTATATCGATATTACCGCCAATTCGATAAAAGATGCGTTTGGCGAAAAAACCCGTGCGCTCGTTTTTTTACGGGACGTAACATTGAAACGTCTTCAAGAAATGCAGCTGATACAGACTGAAAAAATGTCGAGTTTAGGAGTCCTGGCTACCGGTATTGCCCATGAAATAAATAATCCGCTCACCTCGGTAGCGGGGTATGCAGAGGCGCTTCTCCGCCGTTTTCGAGATGAACCTTCGTTGGGGACTGATACCAGACTGGATGTTTTTCCGAAATATCTTGAGGTCATCATTCGGGAATCGTATCACTGCAAGGGGATTATAGGTAGTCTGCTCAATTTTAGCCGTAAGTCTGAAGGATTGAACTGTACCGTAAACCTAAGCGGACTCCTGTTGGAAATCATTGAACTTCTGAAACACCAGCCGAGCAATAAAGACTTGAATATTATTGCAGATCTAAAGGGAAATATTCCAGCAGTACTTGGTGACCCCTCCGGTCTGCGCCAGGTTTTTATGAATCTATTAGTAAACGCCTGTCACGCAACTAAAGATGGTGGTCAGGTCAAAATTTCGGCAACATATGCCGACAAGGACCAGGCTGCTTATGTTATTGTTCATGATACTGGCTGTGGCATTGCTCCTGATGTGATCGACCGCATCTGGGACCCCTTCTTCACCACCAAGGGAGTTGGCGAGGGGGTCGGACTCGGCTTGGCTTTGAGTTACAATATTGTTAAACGTCATGGTGGTGAGATACAGGTGGAGAGCTGCGAGGGGGAAGGGACACAGTTTACCGTACTGTTGCCGCTCTGCCCAAAGTTATCGGTACAAATGGAATAGGCTGGAAATACGCATTTAAAGTAAAGAAGAGATGGGAGGTTGCGGTATGCTTTCATTTGAGCAGGCCCGGCAGGTTATACTTAAAAAAAGTGCGCCTGTTGGAATTGAACAGGTCACTTTACTGGAGGCCGTTGGGCGGGTGCTGCCACATGATCTGGTTACGCCATGGGATATGCCTCGCTGGGATAATTCGGCTATGGATGGTTATGCGGTACGCAGCGCCGACTGCAGGCAGGTTCCCTGCACGCTGAAGGTGTCCGGTTACATCCCGGCCGGAGCCAGTGGAGAAGGCGTAAAGGTTGAGCCCGGCTGCGCCGTGCGGATCATGACCGGAGCGCCATCACCCGCCGGATGTGATGCGATTGTGTCGGTTGAGGAAACCGATGATGGCCAACTGGACGTGACTCTGCTGCAGCCGGTTATAAAAGGGCAACATGTTCGTCTGCGGGGAGAGGATGTAGCGTCCGGCAGTTTTTTTATTCGCGGAGGAACCATTGTCAGGCCGCCTGAAGTAAATATTCTGGCAAGCTTTGGCAAGGTTCTGGTTGATGTGTATCGTCGCCCGGTTGTGGCGATACTCTCCACCGGTGATGAACTGGTTGAGTTGGGAGGGGTTCCCGGGCCGGGAGAAATTATCAACAGCAATGCGCTTTCTCTGGCTGCCGCTGTGGCAGAAATGGGCTGTATACCCCGTATAGTCGGTATCGCCAGAGATACCCGGGAGAGCCACCTTGAAAAACTGCAGGAAGGATTAAACGCTGATGTCCTTATCACCTCTGCCGGTGTTTCAGCCGGTGATCGTGATCTGGTACGTGACGTTCTGAGTGAACTCGGCGTAGAACAGATTTTTTGGAAGGTCGGCATTAAACCGGGGGGGCCGACCGCTTTTGCGATGTTCAAAACGACACCGGTGTTTTCCCTCCCGGGAAACCCTGTTTCAACCATGATTACCTTCGAGGAATTCGTTCGTCCCGCCTTGCTGAAAATGCTGGGGCATCAGCGGGTGCTGCGACCAACATTTAAGGCCGTTTTACGGGAAGATATCGGGAAAAAACCTGGTAAGGTTCAGATTGTCAGGGTGAATCTGGAATTTGATGAGGGGAACTGGTTTGCCAGCTCGGCAGGCAATCAGGCGACCGCAATTCTCAAGACCATGGTAGATGCTCAGGCGCTGGCTGTTCTCCCTGCCGAAGGTGTTTTTTTTGCCAAAGGAGATGAAATTGACGTGCACTTTTATGGGAATTATTGCGACCGTGTAGAGGCGCTACAATAAACAATTCCATGCGTGATAACAGCGTAAAAGGGATATTGCTTCAATGTCGAACTACCCTGATCTGATAAATATTCCCTTTAATAACAGCTTCATAAAAGATGTGTTTGTACCTGGCGGAACACAGCACTCCCCTCGTTCGCTTGAACCCGGATACTGGGTCATCATTCAGGACAACAAGACCATTCTGCAAAGCGGGAAAACCGGGCCAAATCTGGCCTTTGGAGCGCTCCCCGGCTGGCTTGAAACTGCGGAGGTCCCGATCCCAATTGGCTCGTGGCACGGCCGTCCGCTTCGTCTTTTTTCAATAGATACAAAATGCGCCATCCGTCCTCCGTTTATAGCTGAGGCTCTTAATGCCGCAGTACAAACGATTGACGATGCCACTCTCGGTATCAGCGGTCTTGCCAGACAGATTATCCACTGGGAACAACAGAGCCGCTTCTGCTCGTTGTGCGGTGGAAGAACCGGTCCTTTTCTCCATGAATGGGGCAGGCAGTGCTCTGTTTGTAACACCAAGCAATTCCCGCAAATTTCTCCGTGCTCCATCGTTCTGGTGAGGCGTGATGCTGAGGTGCTACTGGTCAGAAATGCGGAATGGCCGGCCGGTCGATATAGCCTGGCGGCAGGATTTGTCACAATAGGAGAATCGTTGGAGGATTGTGCGGCACGAGAAGTTCGTGAAGAAACGGGGATAGACATTGCTGAAATCACATACGTAGGAAGCCAGAGTTGGCCCTTTCCCTCGCAAATAATGGCCGGTTTTGTGGCTGAGTACGCCGGTGGTGAACTGACTGTTGACCATGATGAGCTTGAAGACGCTCGCTGGTTTTCTATCTCAGATCTTCCCGCGTTACCACCGACGCGAAGTATAGCTCGAAGGATTATTGATACATTTTGCAGGTGCTAACGCTTGCTTTCATTTGTTGAGCTCGCCAAAAAAAGTTGGAACAAATGCCGGAAGTGGCGGTATCAAGCGCCACTTCCGGTTAAAAAGCAGCTTTATCAAAGTCCCAGATCTGCCGGCTTCCTGCCGGCATCCGGGAAGAATAACGGTGCACCAAACTTTTCGACACCGAAGCGGCCGATAACCGCTTGAGTCGTCTTCGCGACCATAAAATCAGCAAAGGCCTTACCGCCCTGGCTATTGACCTTGGGCCATTTTACTGCATTGAGCTCAATGACGTGGTAGACATTGAGTAGTTTACTGTCCCCCTCGTTAAGAATTATTAGCCCAAGTCCTTTATTAAGCGCCAGATAGGTAGCACGATCAGTCAGGATATACCCCTTCTTCTCTGCCGCCACGTTCAGGCTCTGCCCCATTCCGATGCCGGTTTGCTGGTACCATTTTAGCCCATCCGGGTTAATGGCAGCCCCTTTCCAGAGCCCTTTTTCCTTGGCGTGAGTGCCGGAATTATCACCACGGGACACGAAGATAGCACCGCTTTTGGCAATACGCTTCAAGGCGTCAACGGCTGAGGCGCCCTTTATTTTAGCCGGATCAGCTGGTGGGCCAACTATTATGAAGTCATTGTGCATTACCAGTCGGCGGGTAACACCAAAGCCCTCGGCCATAAACTTACTCTCGGCCGCCGGAGAATGAACCAAAAGAACGTCTGCCTCCCCTTTCTCTCCCATCTTCATGGCCTGACCGGAACCGACGGCGATGGTTTTGACCAGGTAACCACTCTCTTTCTCAAAGATCGGGACAAGGATGTCTAGCAGTCCTGAATCCTGGGTACTGGTGGTAGTTGCAAGGATGACCGATTTCGGTGCGGCTAAAACGGGTACTGTTACTGCCA
>CAINRC010000132.1 GCA_903852495.1 uncultured Geobacteraceae bacterium
AGTGCCGGGAATGTCGGCACGGGCACTGCGCCGATCTGGACTGACGCCAACTATATTGCCGACGGGGCTGCGAAGACAGCAGCGAATTGCGACAAGTGCCACCTGTCACCGAATAACTCCCGTGAGCTGTCAACGGTATACAGTCATTCAGCCGTTGCGCTCACTGAAAACTGCGCCGGCTGCCACGGGCATAACGGTGATACCACCGGGGTTGCAGGCAGGCGACACATGGACGGCATAAAGTATGGCAACGGTTCCTGTAATAACTGCCACGGCTATCCACCACTTACCGCCACCCAGCTTAGCGCGCGGGCGGTGGGTGAGTTTACGGATGCTGCAATGGAAAGCTATTCCGGCGGCGGTGGTTATCACACCACTCATCTACTGTCATCCATCACTGTAAGCAATGGTTTTACCCCCTGTATGCCGTGCCACCCATCCACAAAACACAATCAGGGTGCGGGAGTGGTCGCTAAAGCGAATGTGAATGTCAATGACGAACCTACCGTTACGTCATACCGGTTTGATGATAACAGGAGCAAAAGGTACAACAGCGCAGCAATGACCTGCTCAAACATCAGTTGCCACTTTAAGCCAACACCGGCCTGGTAAAATGGGATCCGCACGAAATGGATATGAACTTTATTGCTAGAGGTAAGCATGACGAGGAGACATATATGACGTTATTGGTGGATTATCGGAGGATAACAGTGCGACTTTCAACGTATTTGCTTCTGGCTGCCTGCACTGTTGCCGGCTGGTGCAGTATTGCAGATGCAGCGACTTGTTATACTTGCCACGGCCCGGTGGGCACCTCGACAGACCTTCGACCAGTTGATGCAGCCTACCGTAATATTTCGACCGGCGGTCTCAAGGGGAGTCACACCAGTCATATGCCGTCAGCTACTACAGCCGTGAGCGCCTGTGCTCCGTGCCATGTCAATGCCGCCAGCTATTCGACGAAGCACCGTGACGGTTTTATCCAGGTTTCCAGTGTCGGGTATTCCAAGGGGAAATCGTTTGCTCAGTCGGGTGCCCCTACTCTCGGCACCTGTAACACTGCATCGTGCCATGCTAATCCCTACGGGGCCGATTTAGTTACGACCCCGGTTTGGGGTACCTCAGCCGGTTGCGCAGCCTGCCACAATGGCGGTGGTGCCTTCACCGGAACCGGTACAGCACCTGCCACCGGCAGCCACAATAAACATATGGCAGCATCAGCCGCCTGTGCTGACTGCCATACCGGTGCGGTTGCCGGTTCAAACGGCGGTACTGCTCACATTGACGGAAATATTGATGTAACCGGCGGTTATCCCGCCAACGTAACCAAGCACACGGCCGGTACCTATACCGGTACCTGTTCAACAGCCTCATGCCATGATAACGGCAAAGGCACACTGGCAGTGACACCGACATGGGGCGCGTCCGCTGTTCCGGCCTGTACCGCCTGCCATGAGCTGATCCCCGGGGACAGCAGCCATGCCAAGCATGTCACCGGCACCCAGTATAAAAAAGCGCTGTGTGGCGATTGCCATACCGGTTATGTGCAGGGGACAACAGCCGCAGCCAATCACCGTAACGGCACTGTTGAAGTGAACGTGGGTGGGTATACGTCACCCAAGGCGAAAGGCTCTGCGGTGGCGAGCTGTGCCACCAGCTACTGCCACAGTTCCGGGCAGTCGGCCAACGGTACGTCCGCAACCCCGGTATATGCGGCAACAGCTCCGACTTGGGGTGGAACAGTAGCCTGCGGTAGCTGCCACGCGACGACGGGGTTGACCACCGGCACCCATGCCAAACACCTTGCGGTCAGTACTAACTGCGGTAACTGCCACACCGGAGCTACAGCCTCAACTTACAATTCGACAACCCATGTGGACGGGCAAATCAACATAGCGTCCGGTTTCAGTTACTCCAATCAGGTGACTCCGGGTAACGGTTATAGTTCCTGTTCCGCCACCGTATGCCACAGTTCCGCTGCCACACCGCTGTGGGGTGTAAATACCGCCTACGATACCTGTACCAAGTGCCACGGTACTGCCACGGTCACGGTTACTCCAGATAACCGCTATGTGCTTGCTCCTTCAAGCGGTACACTTACGGGTACAGGTCAGGTGAGCAGCAGTGCGAAGGTTGGCGCTCACCAGACCCACCTGCGCTATTTTAACGGATTCAGCAATTACAGCACAATCGACTACCGTTGTCAGAATTGCCACGGGACGCTCCCGGTATCCGGCAACCATGCCAATGGCTCATCAGCCCCCGTATTCCAGGGACTGGCAACTAAATTCGGGACCTATACCGCTGCGAAATATGTCAGCGGCACCGGCAGCTGCGCGGTCTACTGCCACAACCCTGCTAAACCGGGCGGGACACTGAGTGCCGGGAATGTCGGCACGGGCACTGCGCCGATCTGGACTGACGCCAACTATATTGCCGACGGGGCTGCGAAGACAGCAGCGAATTGCGACAAGTGCCACCTGTCACCGAATAACTCTCGTGAGCTGTCAACGGTATACAGCCATTCAACCGTTGCGCTCACTGAAAACTGCGCCGGCTGCCACGGGCATAACGGTGATGCCACCGGGGTTGCAGGCAGGCGGCATATGGATGGTATAAAGTATGGCAACGGCTCCTGTAATAACTGCCACGGCTATCCACCACTTACATCCACCCAGCTGAGCGCGCGGGCAGGGGGTGAGTTTACGGATGCCAAAATGGAAAGCTATTCCGGTGGCGGTGGCTACCACGTCTCCCACGTGCTAGCGTCAGTCACGATAAGTGATGGCTTTACTCCCTGTCTGCCGTGTCACCCATCAACAACGCATAATCAGGGGGGCGGAATAGTCAGCAGGGCAAACGTCAATGTTAACGATAATGCTTCAGACATGACGTTCCGGTTTGACGACAGCAGAGCCAAGCGGTATAACAAGACTACAATGTCATGTTCTAACATTAGCTGCCATTTCCAGCCGACGCCGGCCTGGTAGTACCTGACTGCAGATGGAGTGTTTGATATGAAAGACAATATGCGTTTTATGATTCTGCTTTCAGTAGCGGCTGGTGTTATCTGCTGGGGCAGCATGGCGGAAGCGGCCACCACCTGCCTTACCTGCCACGCCCCGGTCGGTTCCTCAACCGATATTCGTCCCGTTGATGCGGCGTATCGAAACCTCTCCACCGGAGGCTTCAAGGGGAGTCATGGCAAGCATATTCCAACTGCAACAACAGCTGTAAGCACCTGTGCTCCGTGCCATGTCAATGCCGCCAGCTATTCAACGAAGCATCGTAACGGTTTCATCCATGTTTCCAGCGTCGGCTATTCCAAGGGGAAATCGTTTGCCCAGTCTGGTGCCCCAACTTCGGGCACCTGTAGCACGGCATCCTGCCATGATAACGGCAAAGGTACCCTGGTAGTGACACCGACATGGGGCGCATCGACTGTACCGGCCTGTACCGCTTGCCATAATTTGATTCCCGTGGACAGCAGTCATGCCAGGCATGTCACCGGCACCCAGTATAAAAAAGCGCTGTGTGGCGATTGCCATACCGGTTATGTGCAAGGGACAACAGCCGCTGCCAATCACCTCAACGGTACTATTGAAGTGAACGTGGGTGGGTATACGTCACCCAAGGCGAAAGGCTCTGCGGTGGCGAGCTGTGCCACCAGCTACTGCCACAGTTCCGGGCAGTCGGCCAACGGCACGTCCGCAACCCCGGTATATGCAGCAACAGCGCCGACCTGGGGTGGAACGGTGGCCTGCGGCAGCTGCCATGCGACAACGGGGTTGACCACCGGTTCCCATGATAAGCACCTTGCTGTCAGTACTAACTGCGGATCATGCCACACCGGGGCTACAGACTCAGCGTACAACTCGACCAGCCATGTGGATGGTCAGATCAACGTAGCGTCTGGGTTTAGTTATACAAACCAGGCGAATCCGGGTAACGGTTATAGTTCCTGTTCCACCACCGTTTGCCACGGTTCCGCTATCACACCGGTATGGGGAGTTGCCACAACTCAGTCCATCTGTACCAAGTGCCACGGAGTGAGCCTGACTTCGGCTGCTGCCTATACGGCTGATCCAAAAACCGCTGCACCCGGTTATAACGGAACCGGGGTAAACACCGCCGGCACAGTAGGCACAATCAGCGGCGGCGTATCCAACGACGCCAAGGTCGGCGCTCATGATACACACCTCAAAGGTACTGGAGGGTATAAAACCGGTGGTGTTGCCTGTGCTGATTGTCACCTGGTAACAGCACTTGGTGATGCCGGCCACATGACCGGCTCTTCAACCATGACCTGGAGCAATCTGGCAAAAAATGTTGGGACAACACCATACAACGCGGACAAGGGAGCTATTGTTCCAACCTACTCCGCGCCGACATGCACAACCAACTATTGCCATGGCGGCGGTTTTGCTTCTCTGGTACAAGGTACCGGACTTTCTGCCTCATGGGTTGACGGTGCTTACCTTGTCAATGCGGCAGCTGTCAAAAATGCGACTGACTGTAACAGGTGCCACCAGTCACCACCGACGTCTTCAGTCAAATATGCCCATGCATCATTGACGATTGCCAGTGACTGTGCCGGGTGCCACGGGCACAACGGTAGCGGTGCAACTCATATGGATGGGATTCTGCAGGCTACCGGCGGTGACTGCACTTCCTGCCATAACTCGCAGCAGGGGACCGGCGGGTATCGCCGCAAGGTAGTCGGCAGTGGCGGAGATTTTTTCACTAACATTTCAACTCACGTTAAATTTACTACGATGAGCCAACAGACCTGCATTGTTTGCCATGACAACTCTCAGCACCAGTCGTTTTCTAACGGCATCAGCGTCAAGCTGAATAATTTGGATGGATCCGCGTCGGTTGTTTATGACGGGACAGCCACCACCGCCCCGGCCGTAAAAGGCACGTGCATCAGTTGCCACAATGCCGGCGGCGCAACAAGCCTCGGCGCTAATGCTCTGAAACCGTTTACCGATTCCGGGGACAACAAGGCCCCGGCCAACATTAACCAGTACTGGCCAGCAACAGGTGGTGCGCATGATACCAAGATGGTCTGTTTCAACTGCCACGGTAATTCGAAAGGTGTTGACGGACTCACAACTAATCCGAAATACAATGCCCATGCTTCCGGCGCTAAACATATGCTGCAAGATGCAGGCTATGATGTCCTTAATCCCAATAACTACTGTTTCAATTGCCACAATGCCGCATCGACCGATCCGAATAAATCTACAAAAGATATCGCCGGTGAAATGGCCAAAACATACAAACATACGACCGCCAAATGTTTTGACTGCCATGGTGACGAAGCCAACAGCCTTGACAGCATGCATTCAATGAAGGCCGGCTCCCAAACAGCAGGTTCCGGTGTTATTGCGAAAAACCTCTCCAACGCAACCGGCAGAAGCCTTACATGGTCGGCAACAAACTGGGGCGGTGCTACCGCTTCTGCTAACCTGGCTTCAAATACGGTAACCGCGGAATTCCAGATCTGTATTAAATGCCATGCTGCCGTCGGTACCGGTACAACTCCTGATGTCCCAGGTGCCGGCACCGCTGCTGCATCACTGACAAACCTGGCTCTGGATTTCAACCCGAACAATGCATCAGGCCATCCGGTCGTCACCGGTCTGAACAATTATCCGAACTCGGTTGCACCCAAGGCACTCACTGCTGCGAAAATGAAAGCGCCCTGGAACGTCAACCTCGGCACGCAGACCATGACCTGCTCCGATTGCCATGCCACTGATACTGCTGCATCCAAGGGGCCACATGGTTCCTCTGTAAAATGGATGCTGGCTGGTACCAACAAGGCATGGCCGTATACTGCAACTACCGGTAACGGCACCGGTACAGGCACGTATTTTACGATAGCAACCTATAACACCGGTGATGGTACTGCAAATGGCCTGTTTTGTCTGAATTGCCACACGATAACCGGCAGTAACAATTTTCATTCAAGCCGCGATCTTACCGGAGGGGAGCACGGCGTAAGTACCACTGGGCCGCCAGTTTGTGTCAACTGCCACATCAGGGTGCCACATGGCGGCAAGATCGCGCGACTTCTCCAGACAACCAACGCTCCTGTCCGCTACCGGGCTAATGGCAGCTCTGGCACTCCGCTCTTTACCCAGTGGGGACCCACGACCGGCACTATAAAAGGAGCAGCGGCAACCAATTCAAATTTCAATAGTTCCTGTAGTGATCATAGCGGCAGTGGCGGAGAGGCGTGGTAAAGTCGGCGTGATAGGGAATGCGAAAAAAGCCGGAGAATTCTCCGGCTTTTTTCTTGAATGAAGCGTTGCAAGCAGCTATTTTTGAAAAACTAATACACGCTAGTTACACGGGTGGCTATATGAAGCGTATTGTCGCATCAGTTTTTATCATGATTGTCTTACTTACTGGTTGTAAGGATGATGCCGCTCACAATAAGGCGGCGACGGGTCCATCCTCTTCAGCCCCGCCTGCCGAAACATCACACACGCTGATCGCACGCTATAATCAGCTGCTTGTGGAAGGCTACAAAACCACCAACATGACCAGGTTGCAGGAAGTCGCAACAGCAGAGCTTGCTGAAAAAGCCTATTACCACATGGCGGCAATTGGAGAAGGCAAGAGCCGGCTGGTATCCGAACTGAAAAAAATCGACTTTGCCGATACGGATTGCTCCAAACCCGCTAAATGCAGTGTTGTAACCAGGGAGTTGTGGGATTTCGGCTATGCCGATATTTTGACCGGAAAAAGATCTAACGAAGTAAAAGATTATCAGTATGATGTCCGGTACCTGCTGGAAAACAGGCAGGGGAGCTGGATGATTACTGACATTAGTGCTACGGGAGAAGAGCGTAAGGAACTGCCCACCTGGGGAAAAATGTTCAGGAAACAGTAACGGTCCGGTAGTATGGCGTTACGCTGCAATACTGCTTATGAGAGAGTGCCCGGATGCAACGATTGACCATACGACGTAGTCTGATTACCTGTTTTGCCGTCATACTGCTAGCAACGGCCATTCTGTTCGGCCTTGACCGTGTCGGCCATACCAGCCGTGTATCCGGTATTACCGGAACCATCGTTGCCCGAGAGATTGACAAAAAACAGGTGGACGATCCGCCAGAGGCCTATCGGGTCTGGAAACAGGCCGGTTACCGGGGACGCACCCTCGTTTTTGTTGCGGACCGGTGGGAATCCTTCGATCCGGGGGAGATTATCCCGACGCAGATGTATCGAGCATATCCGCTACCGCTCTACAACACGGCCAGGCGCTACGAAGAAGAGTATCTGAACGGCGTAACATTCCTGTATGCGGCTTCCTTGAACAAAATAATCCGTAATATCGTGGCAATCGTTCCGGAGCAAGAGGTTGCCCGGATGACGGAAGCCGCCCGCAAGGTGAAAAACTCCAGGATTGACGCCCGGGGGGTCTCCATAACACGCCAGGGGTTCCCCCGCCGGTTCACGACAGGCGCCGCATTTGATGGTGCCGGCGAGTCAGTGCTGGTGTACATCGGCGCATCATATTTCAGGTATGCCGAGCCTGAGGAACTGTTCCGCCAGCTTTCCTCAGCAGGGCTGCTCACTGATTGTATCGTGCTTTGCAATGAGGCGGGAAAAGATACCGTTACCGCCAAAGAAGTCGCCAAACTCAACCGGTTTGCCGGACTTATTGGCCTTCCACCCCCTTCAACCGGTTCAGATAGCCGGACAACTTCCACTGCCGCGACAGTACACCGCCCCCTTCCCTCTCCATGAGCAAAGAGATGACCACACGCACCGCAGCTTTCGCTCTGATGTTTATTACGTTGTGCGCTCTGCTCCTGAACAGTCTGCTGCTTGCCGGCCAGCCGGTCTCGGAAGATGATTACTCCGTAGGTTTGTCTGCCATAAACTACATGGAGTCGGGCCAACTGGGGCCGACCATGTGGAACCATCCCTGTCTGCGTAATATTCTGGTGTACTGGGCGATGCAGATGTTCGGCACGGGAGTGATCGGGATAAAGGGCGTCAGCCTTCTGCTCGGCACACTCTGCACACCGCTGATCGGTCTGGTGGCGCAACGTATTTTCAAGGACAGTCGTGTGGCACTCATTGCCGCGTTTTTCTGGGCCTGCGATGCACTGGTAATTGACTTCTCCCGCCAGGGGATCAACGATATCTATCTCGCTTTTTTCCCACTCGCCGGGATTTACCTGGCCTATCGCTTCAGAGAATCCGGAAAACAGGGGTGGCTGCTCGGTTCTGGAATCTTCTTCGGACTCGGGCTTGCCTCCAAATGGAGCGCCCTCTTTCCATTGTTGGTGACTTTTGCCCTGATCATTTTCACCATAAACAGAGAAGCAGGTCCGATACGGGAACGCCTTGCCCGCAATGCCCACGCTGCCGTTCTGCTCCTGATGGTTCCGGTCATGGTGTATCTGCTGACTTTTATGCCCTGGTTCAGCCGGGGGTATTCTCTTGCAGAGTGGCCGGCACTGCAGCGCAGTATGTTCCTGGAAACATCCCAACATGTTGGGTATCAGCCGAAACAGTGGGATGACAGGGACAACCGGGCCTATAAATGGTTTATTACCCCATCGGTATTTGTTGATCCGTTCATGAATATGGATACCCCTGACGGGGGAGACCGTGCAATCCCGTCGTTTGACCGCAGTGTTACGGTCGTTCTCGGTTACGCAAATCCTCTGGTCTGGCTGCTGGTCCTTCCCGGGATTGCTCTTGTGATACGGCGGGGTGTCCGCACGCGTGATGAAGGCTCTTGGTATCTGGCGGGGCTGTTCCTGCTTTCCTATCTTCCACTGGTGTTTTCACCACGGCCTATCTGGCTGAATACGGCACTTTCTGTTCTGCCGTATGCTATCATGGCGGCTGCCTTCCTTGTCTGGTCAATGGCAGATCGCTGTAAGAAACGGCAGCTGGTCCTGTCCATTTACCTGGCTGCAGTGCTGACCGTTTCACTGCCGCTGTATCTTCTGGCCATCGGCAAAGGCACGAGAATTCCTGTGTTGAGGGAATATCTGGTGGAACAGTATCTCGTCCAGTTCAAACAAGGGATGCCCGGGGGGAATATGAAGGATGCGCCAAAGCCTGTGTCCCCGGCGCCATCTCACCCTTACTAACGACACCTATGTGTGATTTCGGATATACATCGTGAAACTACCAAAATTTCTCACATCCCGGTCAACGGTCATCACGCTGCTCCTTGCGATCAGCGTGGCTCTACTTTTTGCGAGTTCTGTCCCGCAGCGGTCACTGGGAGGCAAAACTCCGGAATGGGTAGGAACTCTTCCGGAGAGCCTCCAGGGCATCACTGCCCTGCTCGGCCTTGACAACGTTGTCGGCAGCGGTTGGTTCGCCGTGCTCGTGGCACTTTTCTGGCTGTCACTGACCATCTCTACCCTGTCCCAATACTCGGCGACGAGGGCGTTGCTCCGGAGCCTTCCTTCGCGGACGGCACCACAGGAGAGTATCAGGATAGACGTTTCTCCGGATGATTTTGAACCACTGGTACAAGCTGCCGGTTTCCGGCTCGCTGCGAGTGGCAACGAGGTCCGCCGGTATGTGAAAAACCGGATCGGTTACTGGGGTAATTTCCTGCTCCACGTTGGGCTTGTCACGGCGGTCTTTTTCACCCTTATCTATGTCCTGACCCAGCACCGGGTACTCATGCGGCTTACCGGTCAGGAAATTTCCAGGCTGTCGCCCGGGAATGTTCAGGAAATACGGGGAGTCATGTCGCGGCAGGGAAAACTGCCCCACACTGTCGTGTTGAAGAACCTGGAGCCACGTTTCTGGGGGAATGACAAGCTGGAATATCTTTCTTCTGAGCTGTATTTTACCGAACAGCCGGGTGGCGAACCACGGCGTGTTGATGTGGCACTTAGCGATAAATCGCAGTATGGTCCCTTCCTCGTGTATCAGGCAAACGCCTACGGAAGGGCGTTCGATCTTGAATTTGAGTCTGCTCGCGGGGAAACCGGCCAGATTCGCTTCTACCTCCCGTATCCCCTCCGGCGTGATGGCGCCGGTTACGGAGAAATGGTTCTGCCCGGGACCGACTTTCTACTGAAAGGGAAATTCTACGCCGACAGGGAACGTGCGTCGATGACGCTCAATCAGTCACCGCTTACGCTACGACTTTTCCAGGGGAAGGCACTTTTGGGAGAAGCGACGTTACCGCCGAATGAAAAGACACCACTTGGTCCTTTGTCCGTTCGCCTGGTACAGTCGCAATGGTGGACGGACATCCTGCTGGACGGTACGAGGGGCATTGCGGGTATTTTTACCGGGTTTGCCCTGATCCTGGCCGGGGTACTCAGCTCGTTCTGTATGGTGCCGCGTGAGATTGTGGTGAGAGAATCCAACGGGTCTCTTTTGGTCCAGCATGTAGCGCGTCGCTTTGCACTGTTCTACCGTGAAGAATTCGATGAAATCATACAAAAAGTGGCCAAGACGGAGGACGTATGAAAGGTTCATTTGCGCTTGTGACCGGTATCCACTGGGGAGCCGTGGTCATCTATGTTGTTGCCACAATAATGGTCGCTGTCGGCCAGTTTTTCGATAAACCGAACCTGGTTCGTCGGGGATTCATTGCCTCTGTTCCCGGCCTGACACTGCACGGGGCCGGACTCATTATCTGGTGGCGGATGGTCGGCCATGGGCCGTATATAGACCGCTTTGAGGTGCTGTCATCCAATGCCTGGGTGCTGCTGCTGGCGTTTCTTCTGTTCACAATTCCTTTTCCACGGCTTAAGTCCACCGGCATCGTGGTGCTGCCGACCGCCTTTATCCTTGTGGCACTCGGTCTTTTTTGCAGCCCGGAGATGAAAACACTCCCCCCGACCTTCCGGAGTGTCTGGTTGGTGCTTCATATTATTTTTTACAAAATTGCCTTCTCGGCAATAATCATTGCCTTTGCTTTTTCTCTCTTTTACCTCTTGGTCCGGCGTGGCCGATTAAAGCGGCTGTCCAACATTCTCCCCGATCTGCCGGGCATCGACATATATTCGTATCGATTTGCCGGCTTCGGTTTTACGTTCTGGGCAATCGGCATGCTGGCGGGATCCATCTGGGCTTATCAATCATGGGGTACGTTCTGGAACTGGGATCCGGTCCAGACCTGGTCGCTTGTTACCTGGGCCGTGTTTGGCATCTACCTGCACTTACGGCGCTTTTTCTCATGGCAGGGAGAACGGGCTTCATGGCTGTTTGTGGTCTGTTTCCTGCTGACGCTTGTATCACTTTTTCTTACCCCTCTGTTTGAGACGTCCATCCATGCCGAGTATTTCAAGTAAAAGATATTCTGAGACGGTGAAACCATCGGAGATTTGTGCGTGCGTGCGGCTGACCTTTTAGAATGGAGTACAATCTTCCGGCGTATGCGCGCCCGGAAGCCGACCTTTATCAGTTACAATCTGACCAACGAGTGTAACGAGGCCTGTCCCATGTGCTCCGTTTGGCAGGGGGGTGGCGGTGAAGAGCTGACGCTTGTCGAACTGGAGAGGATATTCGGCGAGCTGCGCAGCTTCGGTTTCCGGGTGGTGGAATTTTCAGGGGGAGAGCCGTTCCTGCGCAGTGATATTGCGGAGGTATTTGCTCTCGTTGACCGCCTCGGTTTTTTTTCAACAGTAACAACCAATGGCACGCTTCTGACGAAAGACAAGGTGGAATCGCTGCGGAAGGTGCGGGGTCTGCTGCAGCTCGCTATCAGTCTGGATTCACTTGTGCCGGAAACCTATGCCGCATTGCGGGGCCGTGACCTGTTACCGGCGGTGTTACGCAATGTGGATCTGGTAGCCGGGGCCGGACTGCCGCTGCCCTTCAAGCTGAATATGACCATGAACAGGCTCAATTACCATGAGACCCTCAAGATCCTGTCCTATGCACGGGAGCGGGGCGGTTATCTCTCGGTTTTTCCGGTCACCCTGGGAGTCGGGTTTCAGCACCGTGCCGACGATGCCCAGTTTGGTGCTGATGCCGGTCAGCGGAAGGAGATGGCGGAAATGTTTCGCCACCTGGCCCGCCTGCGGCGGCAGGGAGAACCACTGTGGGAGTACAGCGGATTTTATGAAATGGCCGCCGACTACGTGCTCGGCCTGCCGATTGGTCCGTGTGATGCCGGGCGGCTATATTTTGATCTGCACGCCGATGGGGCTCTGGCGACATGTGTCGATCAACTCCCGTTTGCCGACCTTCGTACAGAATCTGTCAGTACTTCCATGAAACGGCGTGATGCACAGCAGCAGAACATCCGCCGCTGTGCTGCGGATACCCCCTGCTGCTATACCTGCACCGCCAATATTTCTCTGACGGCCAGACATCTGTTTGCCTTTTTCAGGGAAACGGCAGTGGTGCGCTTTCGTGCTGCACGTCGGGCCAGAACAGCAGCTCGCCTCGGCAACAAGCCTGCTGAATTGCATGATTGATTCCAGCGCTCGTCAAAAGCAGGTGGTGGTAATCGGTGCCGGACCGGCAGGGTTAACAGCGGCGTATGAACTCTCGCGCCGGAAGGTAGCGGTCACCGTCCTGGAGAAAGATTCGCAGGTTGGCGGCATCGCCCGGACAGTAACGTATCGCGGTTTCCGCTTTGATATCGGCGGGCACCGTTTTTTTACCAAGGTTGCCGTGGTGGCCCGCCTGTGGCGCAGCCTTCTCGGTGCTGATCTCCTCACCCGTCCCCGTTTGTCTCGAATCGTCTATCGCCGCCGGTTCTTCGATTACCCGCTCAAGCCGTTCAATGCATTGAATAATCTGGGATTGGTTAATGCCGCCGTTATCCTGATCAGTTATCTGCGGGTCAAACTCTTCCCGGTGAATCCGGAGATGTCTTTTGCTGACTGGGTGACCAACCGTTTCGGCCGGAGGCTGTACGAAATCTTTTTCAGGACGTACACGGAAAAGGTTTGGGGTATCCCCTGCAGTGAAATCGGAATCCAATGGGCTGTGCAGAGAATTCGAGGCTTATCCCTGCGGACTGCAGTTGCCGATGCGCTTACGCCGGAACGGTTTCGTACTAGAGGTGCAATCAAAACCCTTATTTCAGAATTCTGGTATCCTCGCCTTGGGCCAGGCATGATGTGGGACGCACTTAGAACCAGTACGGAGGCTTTGGGGGGGAGAATTATTCTTGATTGCCCGGTGACCCGCATACTTCATGATGATTCAAAAATCCTTGCTGTTGAAGGGGTCTGCGGGGAGGAAAATGTCAGGTTCCCGGCCGATGAAGTCATTTCATCCATGCCGCTTCGGGAGCTCATCCTTTCGCTTTCACCGCCCGCCCCGCCGGAAATCCGTATGGCGGCGGAACAGCTCTCTTACCGGGATTTTCTGACGGTGGCACTAGTGGTTGAGGGGGGAAATCTTTTTCCGGATAACTGGCTCTACATTCACGATGAATCTGTCCGTGTGGGAAGAATTCAGAATTTCGCCAACTGGAGTCCGGAGATGGTGCCGGAATCTGGTAAGAGCTGTCTCGGGATGGAATATTTCTGCACGGAGAATGATGATCTCTGGAATATGTCCGATGATGCCTTGATAACATTGGCAACCGGTGAACTGAACTCTATCGGGTTAGCTGCCTCGTTCAAGATTGTAGATGGCGCGGTTGTCAGGATGCAAAAGGCGTATCCGGTGTACAATGAACAGTATCAAGCTGCTATTCCAGTACTGCGCGGGTATCTGCAGCGGTTTTCAAATCTTCAGCCGGTGGGAAGAAACGGCATGCACCGCTATAACAACATGGATCATTCTATGTTGACGGCTATGTTTGCGGTGCGGAACCTTTTCCATGAGCGGTTAGACCTGTGGTCCGTCAATGTTGATGAAGCGTATCACGAGGAAGGCTAGCAGAACAACGCAGGACTGTTACAGAATACAGCCCATCACCCGATCCTGACCGTCTTATATAAAAAATTTTTGAAGCGAAACAACTGCCGCTGCTCCTCTTTCTTCTCCATGCCATCCGGAAAAACATTCAGATAGCGCGCCACTGCCGGCAATGTTTTACCGGCCTGTGCCCGCGCCTTTTCAATGACCTGGCGTACGGTCTCCCGCGAAATGTCATTGCGCGAAAACGGTTCGTAAATGTCCGCCCAGAAATCCCCCCCCGCTACGATTTTATCGACTATTTCATCCGCCATGCGCCGGTCCAGATCCTGGGCAGTCGATGGCTGTGTGCGTGCCTCCAACCGACCGGTGCCGGCTATTGCCTGGGTGATCGCTTCTCCCGTAATGATGCTTTTGCGTCTGAAAAACAGTGCCCGCAGCAGAATACTGCGCAGTTCACGGATGTTGCCCATGTAGCTGTGGCGCGTGAGGATTTCTTTTGCTTCCTTGGCCAGATAGGGCGGCTTTTCATTCGTATCCCCCTCGGCGCGGTAGGTGCGGTACAGCTTGCCGAGGAAATGGACCGACAGGTCGGGGATGTCTTCGCGCCGCTCGTTGAGCGAGGGGAGACGGATGGCAAGCTCGGAGAGACGATGGTAGAGATCCTCGCGGAAGCGGCCGGCGGCAATCTCGTCGGCCAGATTTTTGTTGGTTGCGGCCACGAGCAGAACCCTGCTGAAGCGTTCCGTATTGTCTCCAAGTCGCATGAAACCACCGTTGTCTAGAAAACGGAGCAGCTGCACCTGGGTTTTGGGATCGGCATCACCTATCTCGTCCAGAAAGACAATGCCGCCGATGGTCTCTTCAAGAATGCCGCGCCGGTCCGTGTATGCCCCGGTAAACGCACCTTTTTTATGGCCGAACAGCTCCGAATAGGTCAGGTCTCCGGAGTATGCGGCGATATTGGTTTTCTTCACCGGGAGTTCGCCGTTCGGGTTGATATCCCGGCGATACAGCTCGTTCAGTTTATTGTAGAGGTTGTTGAAAAAGAACTCCTTGCCGGATCCGGTCTGCCCGGTGACCAGGATTGAGGGGAGGCCTATGGTTGCTTCCTGCAGAATGTTGCGTGACCAGAATGTGATCCGGTTGAATAGAGGCGGGGAGACCGTGTTGATAAAATCAACGACCTCCTGGGATTTCCGGCTGTTGCCGATGATGTTGCCCAGGCGGTACGAAGAAACGTGCGGATCCTTGTAGGCAACGTCGGTGGTCAGGCGGTTTACTTCTCCCTGAAGGCGCTCGATACGCTGCAGATCGGAGATGTGGCGTGCGGTCAGAGAACCGATGATCTGCAGTATGCGGCGGTGCTCCTCGCGGAAGTAGTCGTACTGTAATGAATTGAGGCAGACTACGGCAATAACGTCATCATCGCAAATGACCGGTACTGCAATTTCGCTTTTAAGAAGGGCGCTCATGGAGCGGTGGAAGCCGTCCCCCAGAATTTCTGCCTCTACTCTGGCGGTTATTTTCGGTTGTTTGGTAAATGCGACATATCCTGTCAGGCTACGCTCTTCCCGCCGTAGCTCATTACCGCCAATCATAAGCGGCGGAATATATTTTTTCAGCCACTCCTTGTTCTTGGCGCCGATAATGGTGCCGGACTCATCCTCTACCTCAAGCCACCTTGTGCCGTCCCGTTCTGTCACGACAGCGATGCTGCCGGTGTCAGCGCCGATCAGTTCCGTCGCTTTGGAAAGTACCCTGGTCAGAAACGGCTGCAGGCTTTCTGTCCGTTCATTCAGCAGGTCGCTGATTTCGGAAAGGACCCGGATTTCAAGATGCTCACCGCCAACCTCGCTGATGACTTTCTCGACCATTTCGGCATGGGTCTGCAGCAGACCCATTTCAAAATCACTGAACTGGTACAGATCATGGGAGTAGTAATTGAGCAGACAGATTATCCGGCGGGTCTCCGGGTTGAAGCGCGGGACGAGGTAGAGTGAACGGAGCTCCATGGATTCGGTCAGGGCACGTTTCTGCAGATTGTGCTGTGTGAGGTCGGGGATAAACAGCGGTTGCAACAGGTGCTCATCGGTAATTACGCCCTGATCGTTAATATAGTTGGAAATCAGTGACATCCCTTTGCGGAGATCCAGCACCCCCAGTTGGTCATATTTCTTTTTCAGCTGTTCATCTGCCGAGTAGCTGGCAAGATTTTCCAGAACACCTGCACCGCCATCCTGATGGGTCGGCACGAGCACCGCTGCCAGAGAAACCTTTTCAATAAGCTTAACCGCCGATCTGACCATCATTCCGGCCGCTTCACGCGCTTTGAACTCCTCAAGTCGCCGTGCCAGACGGACCTGCTGATGGTAGATTCTGGCCTGGTCAAGGGGGGCGGCAACGAGGTTGGCCAGTTTTGTCAGCGACAGTTTTATCTGGCTCCCCGGCAGTCCGCCAGGCTGCTCCTGGTCGATGCAGAGCACGCCGATGGATTTGCCCATGCTGACAATCGGCATAACGTAGCTGGAGCGGAACCGGAAACGGACAGCATAGTCGTAATCGGAGGAACCCTTGCTCCCCCTGGGTAATTTGAAGTCCTGCGGAGATTGGCTGACAAAAACATTGGAGACAACCGCATCGGTTGAAACAATCGGGAAGCTCGTTTCCAAAAGTTCCTTGCCGAGTGGGCCGACGGCAAGGGCACAGGTGAGAGCACCACGGGTCAGGTCTTCCAGATAAATGCGGACCTGTTCACAGCCGGACAGCTGTGTGGCGTTTTCTGCCAGCGCATAAAGCAGTTCGCCGAGATTCTCCTTGCCGTAGGCGGCGATTGCCCCCTGAAAATCTTTTAAACGGGATGTAGCCGGCATGATGTCCCCTGAACGTATTCGGGATAATTCCAATTCCATTTCAAAGCTCTCTCTTCGTTGGCTCGTCATCGGCTCCTCAACGTACGGTCTGCACGCCTCCGTCGCCGATCTCCTCGCCGCCTGGAGATCATCTTTGAACTGGAATTGGAATAAGAACACGTGTGAGTATAAAATCTACACAGGGGAATGTAGCGCGGGTGGCGAAGGGGGTCAAGGGGAAAGAGCTGTAACGGGCAGAGCAGGCGGCGAAAAATGTCCGATAACGACTGATTCAGCTAATGATACCGGAAAAAACAGTTAGCCACAAAAAACGCAAATAAAAATCATTTGGTTTTTGCGACACATACCACGAGTACCCTGTAACATTTAAAAGTTCCCCCGCCCCTTGCGGGAGGGGAAGCTAACAGCAAAGACTGGTAGGACAACACTGCGAAAGTTTAAATGTTACAGCGTACTAGCCAAATGGCTTCAGCATTCACTCAATAGAACGGTCAGGTGAGCCCTTTGCGAATCTGGTCAAGGTTTTCGATGTTGATATCATTTTTTTCACAGTACTCCCGTTCCAGCTCTTCGACAGAGAACCGGTCAAGCCCCGAATTTTCAAGAAAATCCTCCCGCAGTCCGACGTTCTGTTCCTCGATGATCTGCGGCAGCAGCGTGTGCAGGTATAAGGCCTCTTTCTTGATAGTGACGATAGTTTCGTCAAAAAGGAGATCGGTGATGTTTGTACGGATCTGTTTTTTTGTTTTCAATTCCTCGTTAATTTCCGAGCGCAATGCTTTCTGGTCTGCCTTTGTTGTGACTCTGGAGTAGAAATTCCGGATGCGGTCGCGCACATGTTCCAAGAGGACAATGGCGGTCCTTTCCTCCTGGTCGATACCGGACAACAGCTGGAGTAGCTCTTCGATGGTTGACTGCTGCGCTTCAATTGCCGCAAGCCCAGACATAAGGTATGTTACCTTGCGGCGTCCGAACTTCCCGAGATAGGTGTTGGCAAGAAGTTCACGGATAAAAAGCTCCTGAAAACAGCCGTCGTGCAGATTATCAAAGGCAGCCTTGTGCTCCAGCAGGCCACGCAGCATCTCTTCATTTATCCGGGCATTTTCCATGAACGCCAGCTGGCTGACCAGATTCGATACAGAGTCAAAACGATCAAGGTAGGTAATGACGTAGGAGAAGCCGTCCAGCAGCGATACGTCGGCACCGTCATGGATTTTTTCATCACATCCCCGGCCGGCATCCAGCATCAGCTGGTCAAAGCTGTGATCACGGTTCTCCACCGCCTGTTTTTTTGCCTGAATCAGTTTGAGCATGTCATCCCGATCGATGCGGCTCTCAATGTCCATCTCCCGGAAAAAGATCCCTTCGAGTATCTCCCTGGTTGCGGCGATATAATCCTGCTCAGGGCTGTTCTTGAGGTTACGCCCCTTTTTGAGCATTTCATCAAGAGTGTAAAAAAGGGCTCCCGGAATTTTATTTCGCACCGACAAGGTTTTCAGACGTGTCAGGCGGGCATTGTCGAGATTGCTGATCTCTCCTTTGGAGTTACAGGCCAGCAGAATGTTGCGGTACTCGTCAACAATTCTTTTGTTGGCCGGGCTGCGGTACATGGTGTCGATTCTGATGCGCTCCTGCTGGTATTGGTCAATGGTATGAGTCGCAGCCACGTCCACCAGCCGGGCAAAATCATCGTCGGAGATTTTTTTGTTCCTGAAATAGAAGCTGCGGAAAAGATCCCGGTATTCGCGATGATGGCGGTTGATCAGTTTGACCAGGAACAGTTGGGAGGATTCATCACGCAGCAGTGGGAACAACTCGGAAACCAGAAGGTCATCACGCCCGTCACTGACCGCTTCCGAACGTTTGATCGTCTTGCCGAGTTGTTTGACCAGCTCTTGCTGCTGCCCGCTCAGGGAGTGCGGCAGATGGTCGGAGTGAACAAAGAAAAAATAGTTGCAGACCGCGTTACCCTCAAAAAAAATGGAATCGAAGGTTACAGAACCGGAGGTATTTTCACTGAAACGGACAGAACCACCTTCATCGGCGTGGGCGCCGTGCATGACCAGGCGGTTGATGACATCCGGCTTGGCAAGATCGGAAGAGGGCAGATCCACACCGAACATGTATTCGCAAAAACTGCCGCCGTTACCCTGGTAGCTGACTCCGACCGGTGAAATGATCAGCTCGTTTCCGGGAGAAAAGATGCGCAGCTGGTCCATCTCCTGCACGATATTCAAGAAACAGCGCTGGTCCGCATTGTTGCCGGCCACCACGACGAAATACTCCGTCTGGTCTCCCATCATACCATGCAGCCGGATGTCCCTATGCATCTGTCGTACTCCCTGTCATGGTTGCAGATCGAATGCCATGCCGTCGTATGCCAGTTCAAAACCGGGCGGCAGCCTGGTCTCTTCCGCGTGCGCAACCTGGTGGGTGAGATGGGTCAAAATGGTCCGGGGGGCATGTAACTGTCGAGCGGCGGCAATAGCACCGTCAATATTGAAATGGAACGGGTGTTCGGCCCAGCGCAGCCCGTCAATGATAAGCAGCTCCAGCCCCTGCAGCAGTTTTAGCGACGATGCCGGAATAGCGTTGCAGTCCGTAAGGTAGGCGGCATTGCCGATGCGGTAGCCAAGCGAAGTGCTCCGGCCATGCTCCAGCGGTATGGGAATGATGGTTCGACCGAACAGTTCAAAGGGCCCGCTCACTTCATGGGCAGCCAGCAGCGGCGAATAGCCGGAGCCCTCATGCTCGTTGAATATATAGCTGAATCCTTCCTTCAATATTTTGAGTGTTATCCGTGAAGCAAAACAGGGGATAATCTCCTTGTGCAGAAAATGAAAGCCGCGCAGATCATCAATGCCGTTGACATGGTCAGCATGGGCATGGGTGAAAAGAACGGCATCGATCCGCCGGATATGCTGGCGCAGGGCCTGCTCCCTCAAATCGGTGGACGTATCGATCAGGACGGTGTGATTGTCGTAGCTGAGCAGAAGAGATGCGCGTGTGCGCGTGTCCCGGGGGTCATCTGATACGCAGACCGGACAGTTGCAGCCGACCATCGGTACTCCGGTTGAGGTGCCGCTCCCTAAAATGGTGATCTTCATGCTGGGTAACCTTCACATTTTTTCCAAAAATAACAGAATCAGCTGGTACGGGCAAGGTTGATTGCGAACCGATTGAATCAGAATAAAAAGGACTTACCGCGCCAAATCGACAAGCAGGGCGATGTTCAGCCCGATAACGACCGCCGCCACGCTCCAGAGTACGGTAGTCCCCAGACGACGGTTGGCGTATTCGCCCATCACTTTGCGCGATGAGGTCAATACTATCAGCGGGATAATCGTCAGCGGCAGCTGGAGCGACAGGACTACCTGGCTCCAGAGAATCCCTTTAAATGGATCCGGCAGCAGCATAATGGCTGCCAATGCACCCGCCAGCGTGATGCCGAGCCCGATGCGGGAATGTGGGTCATTGATATCGAAGGGTTCGATAAAAATGCCGGCAAACACGCTTCCACCTGCCATGGCGGCGGTAACGGACGACGCAAGACCGGCAAATATCAGTCCAAGTGCAAAGATTACAGCTGACGCTTTGCCGAAGATCGGCTCCAGGGTCACGGCCACCTGAGGCAGGTTGTCGATGGCAATGCTGTTTTTGTAAAATACGGCGGCGGCCATGATGATCATGGCACTGTTGATCGCCCAGCCGATGCCCATTCCGGCCAGAGTGTCCAGAAACTCATATTTCAGCTGTTTCTGGATGATGTCATCACCCTGTGCATGCCACTGGCGGCTCTGGATAACCTCCGAATGCAGGAAGATGTTGTGCGGCATGACCACCGCTCCCAATACCGCCATCACGACGGTCAGCGCCCCGACCGGGAAGGTCGGCGTTACCCAGGCGAGTGATGTCTGTACCCATGAAACATCTGCCAGCCAGATCTCGAAGATGAAGGCGAGCCCGATGAGGGAAACAAACCCCATAATCCATTTTTCAAGGCGCCGGTAGTTTTTTGAGAAAAGCATCCAGGCCGAAAAACAGGCCGACAGGACCGCCCCGGCAAGCAGCGGCAGGCCGGTCAGCATTTTGAGGCCGATGGCCGCGCCGAGCAATTCCGCCAGAGCGGTGGCAATGCAGGCGATCATGGCGCTGCCGAGCATGAAGATCCGCTGCCACGGCCGGAAGAATTTTGAGGCCGCCTCCGAGAGGCAGAGACCGGTGACAATCCCCAGATGGGCGGCATTATGCTGGACGATAATCAGGATGACCGTAGAGAGCGTCACCACCCAGAGGAGTTTGTAGCCGAACTGGGAACCGGCGGCCACGTTGGTGACCCAGTTGCCCGGATCGATGAAGCCGACCGTGACAAAAAAGCCGGGACCGATGTAGCGGAACAGTTCCAACGAGGCAATCCGTGACGCCTGCCTGCCGATATGGGAGAGCCAGTTCACGGCGCTGGGACCGGATCAGTCATTGATGTACTGCAGCGCGTACTTCACATAGTTGCCCGCAGATTTTTTCAACCACGCCACCTCGTCCGGAGTCAGGTCGCGCTTGTATTTTGCCGGTGCACCCACCCAGAGGGTATGGGGCGGGATTACCGTCCCTTCCGTGACCAGTGCCCGTGCCCCGATCAGTGCCCCCTCGCCGACCACGGCATGATCCATGACCATGGCCTGCATTCCGATAAAACAGCCGTCCTGCAGGGTGCAGCCGTGCAGGGTTACACTGTGCCCGATGGTGACGTCATCACCGATGATCAGAGGCGCTCCCGGATCATCGGCATGTTTCTTATGGGTGACATGCAGCATGGAGAGGTCCTGCACGTTACTGCGGGCACCGATACGGATACTGTTGACGTCACCGCGAACCACACAGTTGTACCAGACACTTGACTGCTCTCCCATCTGCACGTCGCCGATAATCACGGCGGTTTCGGCAACAAAAGCGCTAGGGTCGATAACGGGATGAATGTTCTGGAAAGATTTGATCATGGTCAGTAATCCTTATAAAGAAAATGGTTTCGACGGGCGGGAGTATAACCGCTCGACCGTGACTTGGCAATCGTAGCCTTTCCGCCCGAAAAAGAGAGATTAAACTACTTGTTACCCCGCTCTGTTTTTGCTATGTTGCGAAGCCGATTTTAACGAGCAAGGGGATACCAGTACGATGAAATTTACCAAGATGCAGGGTGCCGGGAACGACTACGTGTATGTGAACTGTTTTGAGGAGACGGTAAGCGATCCTCAGGGCGCAGCGATACGGGTTTCGGACCGCAATTTCGGGATAGGTTCCGATGGGCTGATTCTGATCATGCCGTCAAAGATTGCCGATGTCCGGATGCGGATGTTCAACTCCGACGGTTCCGAATCTGAGATGTGCGGTAACGGTATCCGCTGTGTCGCCAAATACGCCTACGATCACGGCATTGTAACCAGGACTGAAATCACCGCAGAGACCGGCGCCGGTATCCTGACACTGCAGCTTTTCACCGGTGCCGACGGTACGGTGGAAAAGGTTCGGGTCAACATGGGGCCGCCGCGCCTGACGCGTGCCGAAATCCCCATGACCGGAGATCCCGCTGCACAGGTTGTCGCGGAAGAATTGACCGTTTTGGACCGCACTTTCAAAATAACCTGCGCTTCCATGGGTAACCCGCACTGCGTCATTTTTGTCGATGATGTAGAAAACTTTCCGGTTACAACCTATGGCCCGCTGATTGAAAACAATGCACTGTTTCCGCGCCGCACCAATGTGGAGTTCATCCAGATCATCTCGCGGACCGAAATCCGCCAGCGTACCTGGGAGCGGGGCGCCGGTGAAACCCTGGCGTGCGGCACCGGTTCCAGTGCCGTAACGGCGGCCTGCGTGCTGAACGGATTGACGGAAAAACGGATTCTCAACCATTTATCCGGTGGTGATCTGGAAATGGAATGGGCAGAGGACGGCTGTATTTACATGACCGGTCCGGCGGTGGAAGTATTCAACGGAGAAATCCCGGGGCAGTTCTGAATGTAAGATTCTGATTTAGCCCCGGAATCCAAGTTCCAAAATTCAAAATTCAAAATCGTTTTCCAGGTACTATGTCACGCACGGTTAATATCATAAATATTTTTTTGGGAATCCTTATCATTGCCCTGCTGGCCGGTATCGTCACGGAGCGTCTTTCCCTGCGCCTCGGGAAAGCGTTTCTGCCCAAAGGGGACAGTTCTGCTGGAACTCCCGTATCCGCACCTCCGCGCACTGAAGAGTTGGCGTTTTACGCCCCGATCCTTACGAACGGCCTGTTCGGTAAGGGAGCTCAGGGCCCGCTGACCGTCATTACCAATGCACCGGCGGCAGTACAGGCCGCCCCGGTGACCGCCCCCACCGATTTGATGCTGCTCGGCACGGTTGTCGGGGGTTTCCGTGAGACCTTTGCGCTGGTACGCCACACAACAAAGCAGGAAGAGAGGGTGTTCCGACTGGGAGATATGGTGTTTGATGCCGGACGTCTGGCGGAGGTCGGCAGGGAACGGGCCTTTATCATCATCAACAATAAAAAGGTCGAACTGTTGACCCCCATGGCGCCTCCGGTAGTGGCTCCCGCCACTCCGGCAGCTCCGGCGGCGGCGCGCCCAGCGGCGACTGTGGCCAGCACCGGGGCCGGCAGTTATGTCATTGATCAGCGGGCGTTGACAGCCGCACTGGAGAATCCGGCCCAGGCCATGGGTGATGCCCGTCTCATTCCGAGCCAGAAGGATGGCAAAGTTGAAGGATTCCGGGCGTCGGAGGTAAAACCGGGCGGCCTGTTTGCAATGATCGGCATAAAAAATGGTGATATTCTTTTACGGCTGAACGACTTTCCCATGGATGCCCCGGACAAGGCGCTGCAGTCGTTTATCGCCCTTAAGGGGCAGAGCCGATTGAAGCTTGATCTTGTCCGTGACGGGCAGCCGCAGACATTCAATTACGATATCCGGTGAACAGCCCCCTCGGACTCTGTTCGGGGAATGGTGAATATACTGACTGAGGAGCCGAAACCCGGTCTATTTACGTAACAATATGGAGGCACACTTGAAACAATATATGCTGCGTTCGCTTTGCACCCTTTTTCTGCTGGGAGCACTCCTTGTCCCGCCGGCTCTGGCCTCCGGAGCAAAAGGGGTGGTGCTGAACTTCAACGAGGTCGATATCTCCACCATGGTGAAGTTCATCAGTGACCTGACCGGTAAAAACTTCATCCTTGATGATCGGGTCAAGGGAAAGATATCGGTGTATTCCCCGTCCAAACTCTCCATTGAAGAAGCGTACAATGTGTTTACCTCCGTAATGGAGCTGAAAGGCTTTACGGTTGTGCAGAGCGGCAAGGTTGCCAAAATCATCCCTTCCACCTCTGCCAAACAATCCGGTTTCAAGCTGCTGCCGACAGGGGAACAGGCTCCGGTCAACGAGAGCTACGTTGCTCAGGTAACCAAGCTTGAACATATTACCGCCCAGGAAGCGGTAGCGTTTCTGCAGCCGATGATTTCCAAGGACGGGCATCTCTCTGCCTTCGGCCCGAGCAATATGATTCTGATGGTTGACTCGTCCATCAATGTTCGCAAACTCCACGAACTTCTGCAGACGATTGATTCCGAACGCACCCGCGAAGGGCTGGAGATGATTTATCTAAAGAGTGCTTCGGCCGAAAGCGCTGCAACAACGGTGCGTCAGTGGTTGGCCGGCTCCGACGGCAAAAGCGGCGCACCGGCAGCAGCAGGAGCCGCCGGAGGAGCTGGAGTAGGAAATTCAGCGATCGTTCTGGCGGATCTACGTCTGAATGCCCTGCTGATTTCCGGTAATGATGCTACCAAAAAAGCGATTCGTGAACTGGTGGCAAAACTGGATGTCGCCCCGCCCGAAGCAAACAGCAAAGTCAACGTCTATTATCTGGAAAATACTGATGCCACGGAGATGGCGAAGGTTCTTGACGGCGTCGTCAAGGGGATTACCGCCCAGGCGGCGCCACAGGCGGGCGCCCAGGCGTCTCCGTTTGACAGCGGCAAAGTCACCATTACCGCTGACAAGGGGTCAAATTCGCTGGTAATCATGGCATCACCAACCGATTACACCAACCTCGTTCAGGTCATAAAAAAGCTGGACCGCCGTAGCAAGCAGGTGTTTGTCCAGGTGCTGATCGCCGAAGTTTCACTGGACAAATCCCATGATTTCGGGCTGCAGACCGGATTGATCGGGGGGGCAAAACCCTCCAGCAACCTTACTGTGGCCGGTATGTATGATCCGCTTGGTACGCTTGGCACCATCGGCACCATTATTGCCGCAGGGGGCAAACTGACCCCCGACCTCGTCGCCAGTCCCATTAACGTGACGGCGGTACTGAAGGCGCTGGACTCCAAAGGACTGCTCAACATTCTCTCGACCCCCAATATCCTTACCTCCGACAACAAGGAGGCGGAAATCAATGTGGGTGAAAACGTACCGTTCACCGGCGGCACAACCCAGAGTACCATCGGCACCACAACGTCTGTAGAACGCAAGGACATCGGCATCAACCTGAAAATCAAGCCCCAGATCAGCGAAGGCGATTATATCCGCATGGATATCAATCAGGAAATTTCGCAGGTCAAGGACAGCAAAGGGGAAGCGGTGGACCTGGTGACAACCAAGCGTTCGGCCAAGACCAGCATTGTGGTCAAGGACAAGGAAACGGTTGTGATCGGCGGCCTGATCCAGGATACGGAGAATGAAACGATCAACAAGGTGCCGTTTCTCGGTGATATCCCGGTGCTTGGCTGGCTGTTCAAGTCTAAATCAAAAACGCGCAACAAAACCAACCTGATGATTCTGCTGACGCCGCACATCATCAAAGATGCCGGCGACCTGGCAGAAATGACCCGAGGCCAGCGGACTTCGTTCGGCGAGTCGTCAAAACTCACTGAAACTGTTGACGTCCTGAAAGAGATTTCAGTCAAATGAGCCCAAACAGTGTGAGCGCATCGGATCAGCTGGAACTTCTTGCCGGACGGCTTGGCATACACTTCCGCCATGAACTCAAGGCCGACGAAGTTGATACGGATCTGCTGGACAGTATCCCCCTGACATTCGCCCGGGCTAACTCTATTCTGCCGCTGCGCGAAGTTGACGGTGTTATCACGGTTGCCGTTGCCAATGCCACAGGGCTGCTGCACTGTGACGAACTGCGTCTCCTGTTCGGCCGCCCCATTGAAGCGGTGCTGGTTCCGGTGTCGATTCTGGCTGATCTCATCAACCACGTGTATGCCGGAGTTTCCGGGACAGCCCGGGAAGTGCTGCAGGAACTGCAGGGGGATGATCTTTCCACAGTTGCCACAGAGTTGAACAACCCCACTGACCTGCTTGATCTGACCGATGAAGCTCCCGTAATCCGCCTGCTGAATTCGATCCTTTCGGAAGCGATCAAAGAGCGGGTCAGCGATATCCATATAGAGCCCTATGAGCTGGACCTTCTGGTTCGTTTCCGTATCGACGGTATCCTCTACGAAAAACTGTCCCCCCCGAAAATTATCCAGGACGCCCTGATTTCACGCGTCAAAATCATGGCCGGCCTCAACATCGCCGAAAAGCGCCTGCCTCAGGATGGCCGTATCCGTGTGCGGGTTGCCGGCCGCGATGTTGATATTCGCGTCTCCATCATCCCCACTTACTATGGCGAGCGGGCCGTGCTGCGGCTACTCGACAAAAAGAAGGGAATCCTTTCATTGGCCGATATCGGCCTGGGAGAGCATGGTGTGCGGACGCTGGAGCGGATGCTTGAGCGGACGAGCGGCATTATTCTGGTAACCGGGCCGACCGGAAGCGGAAAATCCACAACACTTTACGCCGCACTGAACAAGGTCAACTCCAGCGAAAAAAATATCATCACCATTGAAGATCCGATCGAATATCAGATCAGGGGTATCGGCCAGATCCAGGTCAACCCGAAAATCGACCTGACGTTCGCCAGTGGCCTCCGCTCAATTCTCCGTCAGGACCCGGACATCATCATGGTCGGTGAAATTCGCGACGCCGAAACGGCGGAAATTGCCATTCAGGCCAGTTTAACCGGCCATCTCGTTCTTTCAACACTGCACACCAATGATGCCGCAACCGCCGTGACCCGCCTGGTTGACATGGGCATTGAACCGTTCATGATCGCCTCCTCGCTGTCAGCCGTGGTCGCCCAGCGTCTCGTTCGGGTAATCTGTCCCCATTGCCGGGAGGAGTACCGCCCGGTGGAGCAGTACGCCGGCGTCTTTCTGCCTGAAAAACTGTATCGCGGACGGGGGTGCGACGCCTGCTTCGGCCTCGGTACTCTGGGGCGAACCGCCATCTATGAAATCATGCCGATCGACCAGGAACTCTGCTCCATGATTATTCGCCGTGCCCATGCCGGAGAGATCAAGGAATATGCGGTTGCCCATGGCATGAAAACCTTGCGTGACGACGGTATAGCCAGGGCTGCCGCAGGGATCACCACCATCGAAGAGGTTCTGCGCGTTACCCAGGAAGATTATGCCGACGTTCCGCTATAAAGCCTACAGTGCCACCGGTTCTTCGGTTTCCGGCACACTGGAGGCCGATTCCGAGCGGCAGGCCATGCTGCAGCTCAAAGGGAAGGGGCTGCTGGCACGTGAAGTGACGGAAGAGGGGGGTGCGGCAGACCGCGCCCGGTCATTTTCCTTCCGCCGTGGCGTGCCGACCGATGAATTGTCGCTCTTTACACGCCGTCTTGCCACACTGGTTGCGTCATCTGTACCGCTCTTTGAAGCCATGGGATCGCTCTGCGAACAGGAAGAGAGCGGACTTCTTCGTCAGGCTCTGGTTCGGGTAAAAGAGCGCATCGCCGAGGGGGCCTCACTATCACGGGCGCTGGCAGCGGAACCGGATATCTTCGGTGAAAGCTATGTCAGCATGGTGGCGGCCGGCGAGGCCGGGGGCGCTCTTGATGCTGTGCTGGAACGGCTCGCCGATTTTCTCGAGGAGCAGGAACAGGTCCGCAGTAAGGTGACCTCTGCCCTGGCCTATCCGATCCTGATGGTTCTGGTTGGCGGCGGGGTCATGCTGTTCCTGCTGACCGTTGTTATCCCCCGCATCGTAACCATTTTTGAAGACAGCAAAGCCGCCCTGCCGCTCATCACCATCATCCTGATCAAACTCAGCCATTTTCTGCAAGGGTACTGGTGGATCCCCGCCTCCCTGATCATCGCCTCGGTTCCCCTGTATCGTGCCGCCATGAAGCGCGACCATCTCCGCCTCAAACGCGACGCCCTGCTGCTTCAGCTGCCGATGGCCGGCGGGATGGTGCAGCGTCTGATCCTGTCCCGCTTCGCCCGTGTTCTGGGACTGCTGCTTTCCAGCGGGGTCCCGATCATGAAGGCTCTGGAGATCACCGGAGAGGTTGTCGTCAACCGGGTCTACCGCACGTTTCTGCGGGGGGTAATGGAGGATGTGGCGCAAGGGGGCAGCCTGTCCGGGAGTTTGAAGAAGAGCCCGTTGTTCCCACCGCTTTTGGTGCATCTGGCAGGTGTTGGCGAGAAAAGCGGTAATCTCGACGTGATGCTGGTGAAAGCCGGCGTCGCCTATGAACGGGAATTCAGCGCCCGCTTGACCCGTTTGATGGGACTCATGGAACCGCTGCTGGTTCTGGCGATGGGGCTGGCGGTCGGAATCGTTGTGCTGGCGGTGCTGCTGCCGATTTTTGAGCTGAACCAGCTGATAAAATAACAACAGAACAATCCCGCCCCGGCAGTTTCCGCATAACTACACAAATGCAATTTTATGGAGGGACAATGCAGATCAAATTTGGTACCGATGGCTGGCGTGGCGTGATTGCCCGTGATTTTACCTTTGAAAATCTTTCCTGGGTGGCACAGGCCACCATGGATTATCTTAACCGCGAAGGGCTGGGGGAAAAGGGGCTGATCATCGGCTATGACCGCCGTTTCATGTCGCGGGATTTTGCCCGGCGTGTGGCGGAGATTGCGGCCGGTAACAGCATCCGTGTGCGTTTGACGGAAGATTATGCCCCGACTCCGGCGGTGTCATGGGCGGTGCGTCAGTTCGGCGCCGGCGCAGGGGTAATGATAACGGCAAGTCATAACCCGCCGGAGTATAACGGCTTCAAGGTTAAAGAGGCCTTTGGCGGCTCCGCCCTCCCCGAAACAACCGGAATTCTCGAAGAGATCGTGCGCTACAATATGGAAAACGGCCGGCGAATCCTCGCCCTGCCGTACGACGAAGCGCTGAAAAACGGTATGGTGGCGCTATTTGATCCCAGCGAGGGGTATTTCCACCAGATCAGCCGCTATGTTGACCTCGATCTGATCGCAAAAGCGGGCATCAGTGCGGTGGTCGATCCGATGTATGGAGCCGGCTGCGGTTTCATACCGCGCCTCCTCCCCGGAGTTGACGAAATTCACGGTATTGAAAACCCCTCGTTCGGCGGACAGCCGCCCGAGCCGATCGGCCAGAATCTGCAGGAATTATCCGCTCTGCTGAAAAGCGGAAAATACCGGGTCGGGCTGGCACTGGACGGCGACGCCGACCGGATCGGCGCAGTTGACGAAAATGGTGACTTTTTCTCCTCCCATTGCATCTTCACCGTCGTTCTCCGCCATCTGATCGAGTATAAAAAACTGACCGGTGCGGTGGTCAAAACCGTATCAACCACCCGTATGGTAGATCTGCTGGCCGAAAAATTCGGCCTGGAGCTTTTTGAAACACCGATCGGCTTCAAGCATATCTGCGCATTGATGCTGGAGCGCGATATTCTCATGGGGGGCGAGGAGTCCGGAGGGCTGGGGGTAAAGGGGCACATTCCGGAGCGGGACGGCATCCTGCTCGGGCTGCTGCTGCTGGAAGCGGTGGCGGTCAGCGGCAAGGGGCTTCGGGCGCTCCTTGAGGAGACAATGGACGAAATCGGACATTTCTACTATCAGCGAATTGACCGCCGTATTGAAGATGCGGCCAAAGAAAAGCTGATCGGGCAACTGCGCACAAATCCTCCCACGACCATTGATGGTCAGCGGGTGACGGCGACCAATTTCAGCGACGGTTTTAAATTCATCTTTGAAAGCGGTGACTGGCTGCTGATCCGCCCCTCCGGGACGGAACCGGTCCTGCGCCTGTACAGTGAGGCGGGCAGTCAGGAACAGGTGGAACGGTTCCTGCGCCAGGCGGTCGCTATCGCCGGCAGCAGCTGCTGACAGAATATGTGTATGTGGACAAGGAGCTTCAGATGAAGCGAATAGCGGCACTAATTTTTCTGGTGGCGGCACTGTCGGGTATCACCGCCTGCAGTAAAAACGATGCGGAAAAGAAAGCGGCGACGGCCAAACCGCCGGTGGCGGTTGAGGTACGGGCCGCGACGGTATCGGGAGTGTCGGACGGCATACAGGTGACCGGCAGTCTGGAGCCAAAGTTTTCGGTGGATGTGAAAACCCAGATACCGGGTCTGGTCACGGAGGTCATGGTCTCTGAATGGGTTCATGTCCGGAAGGGGCAGCTGCTGGTACGTATTGATGTTGCCGAAACCGAAGCGCAGGTCAAGCGGGCTGAAGCCGGAATCGTCTCGGCCAGGGCAAATCTGGTGCAGGCGCAGGTCTCAGCCAACCGCGCCGACCGTGAACTGGCTCGTGTCCTCAAGCTGAAAGAATCCGGTCTGGCCACCCAACAGGCCGTCGATGATGCCCGAAGTGAAGCAGAGGCGGCCCGGGCAAGGGTCGGTGTAGCGGTGGCCCAGATTACTGTTTCTGAAGAGGAGCGCCGTCAGGGGGTGGCCCGTCAGGCAAAGGGACTGGTCGTGGCGCCGTTTGATGGTACCGTTGCCCTGCGTGATGTCAATGTCGGTGATCTGGCCAGTGACGCGGCGACGTCCAAACCGGTTTTTCGCATTGTGGACAACCGGCTGCTCAACCTGACCGTTACCGTTCCGTCTGTGGATTCCGGCCGCATCAAGGTCGGTCAGCCCCTGGAGTTTATGGTCGATTCCCAGGCGGGGCGCACGTTCACCGGTACAGTTAAGTATATCAACCCGGAGCTTTCTTCGGCGGACCGTTCGCTCAAAGTTGTTGCTGAAGTGCGTAACGTGCCGGAACAACTGAAGGGGGGGCTCTTCGTCAAGGGGCGCATCGTTACCGGCACCCGTTCAGAGGTGGTGCAGGTGCCGCGCAGCGCACTTGCTTCCCTGGACATTCAGGCGAAGAAAGGTAGCCTGTTCATCGTGGCAAACGGTACGGCTCACAAGCGTGAGGTGCAGAGCGGCGTAGTGAACGGAGATATGGTGGAGATCGTTTCCGGGCTTAACGCGGGTGAACAGTATGTCGTTCGGGGTGGCTTCAATCTACAGGACGGCGAAAAGGTTGCGGTGGCGCCGGTACCCGGGAAGTGACTGGTACTCTAGAACATTTAAAAGTTCCCCCCGCCCCTTGCCGGCATAAACGCTAACTTTAAGTTTTCAGTTCCTTCCCTTTCAAGGGGAAGGTTAGGATGGGGATGGGGTTGTCTTAATAACTTGTTGAAATCACACAATCTACCCCATCCCCACCCCGACCCTCCCCTTGAAAGGGAGGGAGAAAATCAAGAGCATTTTTGCGTAAGTTAGCGCCTATGCCCCTTGCGGACCCTCTGGGGCTTAAAGGAGGGGAAGCTAACAGCTAAACCAAACCGGGCGGCTCTGGTTGTTAATAGGAAAAAGGAAGCATCATGATTCTTTCCAACACCTCCATAAAGCGCCCCATCTTTGCCACGGTCATGGTTCTGGCACTGGTCATACTCGGCATCTTTTCCTACCGTCGCCTTTCCGTGGAGATGTTCCCCAATGTTGAATTTCCGGTAGTTTCCGTTGTCACCACCTTTTCCGGTGCTTCGCCGGAAACGGTTGAGCGGGAAGTTTCACGGCGCATCGAGGAGGCTGTCAACGAGATCGCCGGGGTAAAGCATGTATTTTCCACCTCACGGGAAGGGGTCTCATCGGTTGTCGTGGAATTCCGACTGGAGGAGAAGGTAAACGAAGCGGCCCAGGAGGTGCGGGCCAAAATTTCCTCCATACGGGGTAACCTCCCCACGTCCATAGAAGAGCCGATCATCCAGAAACTTGATTTTAACGCCTCGCCGATTGCGGCGCTGGCGGTTGAGTCCACCGTGCTGTCGCAGCGGGAGCTTACGACGCTGGTGGAAAAGAAGATCAAGAAGCGTTTCGAGGGGGTGGTCGGTGTTGGCAAGGTCGATATGGCCGGCGGACAGAAGCGGGAGGTAAACATCGATCTCGACCCGGCCCGTCTTGACGCGCTCAGGCTCGGCGTCAATGATATCGTGGCCGGTATCCGATCCGAAAACACCAACACCCCGCTGGGGCGCATCACCCGGGGGACGGCGGAATATCCGCTGCGGATAGAGGGGAAGCCGGACCGGGTTGACCAGTACCGCCGCATGACCGTGGCCCAGAGAAACGGTCGGCCGATCACGCTGGGCGAGGTTGCCCAGGTGCATGACGGCGTTGAAGAAAAACGGGAACTGGCGCTGGTGAACGGCAAGCCGGCCATCGGTCTCGACATTTACAAGCAGTCGGGCGGCAACCAGGTCGAACTGGTGGATATGGTCAAAAAGGTCATGAACAAACTGCAGAAGGAACTCCCCCCGGGAGTAACCCTGTCTTTGGTGCGTGACGGTTCGATCATGACGCGCGAATCGCTGTCCGACGTCAAGCAGACCCTGCTCATCGGCGGCATCCTGACGGTGCTGATTATCTTCTGTTTCATAAACTCCTGGCGTTCCACGGTTATTACCGGCGTGACGCTGCCTATCTCGGTCATTTCCTCGTTTATCATCATGAATGCGCTCGGCATGACACTGAATGTCATGACCCTGATGGCACTTTCCCTGGCAATCGGCATGCTGATCGACGATGCCATCGTTGTGCGGGAGAATATCGTCCGCCATCTGGAAATGGGGCAGGAACATATGGAGGCGGCCCGGCTCGGTACGGCGGAGATCGGACTGGCGGTTTTTGCCACCTCCATGTCCATCATCGCGGTGTTCGTTCCGGTGGCCTTCATGAAGGGGATTGTCGGGCGGTTTTTCTACCAGTTCGGCATCAGCGTCGCCTTTGCCGTGCTGGTGTCCCTGTTTGTTTCGTTCACTCTTGACCCGATGCTTTCCTCCCGCTGGCACGACCCCTCCATAAACCTGAAGGGGAAACGGAGCAGTATAGCGCGCTATCTGGAAATATTCAATTTATGGTTTGACAGAACTGCCGACCGATACCGGGGGGCCATCGCCTGGGCATTGGACCACCGGAAAAGCGTCATGGCGCTCGCTGCTGCCGCCTTTGTCGCCGGACTCGTTATTTTCAGTACACTGGAATCTTCATTCATGGCTCCGGAGGACAAGGGGGAGTTTCAGATTTCCTTTAAAACGGCGCCGGACGCTTCGATCGTGGAGAGTGAGGATCGTATGAATGCTGTCCTGGCAGTGGTCAGGGCTACTCCGGAGGTCGATCACACCTATGCCACTATCGGCGCGGGGGACAGCGGCACGGTGCGTGACGGTCTGCTGTACGTAAAGCTCAAGGAACGGAAGGAGCGGACCAGAAATCAGTTCACGCTGCAGCGGGAAGTACGGGAGCGACTGCAGAAGGTGGCGGGCATTACCTTCTCCATTGAAGAGGTCGGGCAGATCGGCGGTGCGCAAAAGCCGCTCAATGTCAATCTCAAGGGGGATGATCTGACTGTCCTCAAACAGCTTGGTGTCCGCCTGAAAAATGAACTGTACAAGGTGCGGGGTATTGTCGATATCTCCATGACGCTGGAAAATGATATCCCCGAATACCGGCTGCGGGTTGACCGGGACAAGGCACTGTCCGCCGGGGTCACAACGAGCGATATCGTTGCGGCGGTCGGCCGTTTGGTGGGGGGCGCTGCGATTTCCACCTATGAGGATGAGGATGGCGATGCGGTTGACCTGCGTGTGCGCATGCCGGGACAGCTGCGCCAGAATGCGGCACAGGTTATGGATCTGAAAGTGTCCGTGGCGGACGGCAGCGGCGGAGTAAAGCTGATACCGATCTCCAGCCTGACCAGCACGGTGACCGCCGCCTCGCCGACGGAGATAAACCGGCGCGATCTGGCCCGACAGGTGACGGTCAGCGCCAACCTTGACCGTCTGCCGATCGGCACGGCAGCCACCTACGTCGAGGCGGCTGCCAAACGGATCAATATGCCCCCCGGGTATTCCATAAACCTGTCCGGCGAGGCGGAGGACATGGCTGAATCGTTCGGCTATATGGGAGAATCGCTGCTTCTGGCGGTGCTGTTTGTGTACCTGATTCTGGCCGCCCAGTTTGAATCATTCTTTGAGCCGCTGGCCATCATGCTGTCGCTGCCGCTTTCCATTGTCGGCATGGCCGGTATGCTCAAGCTGACCGGCGATACAATCAACATCATGTCGCTGATCGGGCTGATCATGCTTATGGGGCTGGTAACCAAGAACGCGATCCTGCTGGTGGATTACGCCAAGGTACTGCAGCGCCGGGACGGCATGGCCCGCCGTGAGGCGGTGATACTGGCCGGCCGGACCCGTCTCCGCCCGATCATCATGACCACCCTGGCGATGATATTCGGCATGATGCCGTTGTTTCTGGCTATCGGCGCCGGGGCCGAAGGACGCGCCCCCATGGCCCGCGCCGTGGTGGGCGGTCTGCTGACTTCAACCCTGCTGACGTTGCTGGTGGTGCCGGTCATGTACACCCTGATGGACGATCTGGGGAGCTGGCTGAAGCGGCGCTGGAACCGGCACAATGTCTGATTGTCCCACGGTCCTCCTGGATGCGTTCGGCGGCGGCCGTTTCGCTTCCTCCTGGCGTTTTGCCGGGTATGTGGAAACCGTAATCGCCACCTGTCCCGGCGAGGTGGTGGAGGCGCTGCACCGGGTTGAACAGGGGGCGGCTGCCGGTCTGTATGCCGCCGGTTTTGTCGCCTATGAAGCGGCGTCCGCACTTAATCCCGATCTTTCCTCTGCCGCACCGGTTGACGGGCTGCCGCTGGTCTGGTTTGCCCTCTTCCGGGAACGGAGCACCGTTGCCGCCGGCACAGACGTCCCCCCCTCCGACACGTCCGTCTCGCTGCATCCCCGAAAAACTATGGAAGAGTATGCCGGGGACGCGGGGCGTATCCGAAGCTACATCGCCGCCGGTGACTGCTACCAGGTCAATTACACCTTCCCGCTTGAGGGGAGTTTCAGTGGAAGTCTGCGGGATCTGTACCCCCGGGTCGGTGCCGCACAGCGGGCCCCGTTCTGCGCGTACCTTAACACAGGCCGTTTTACCATCCTCTCGGCGTCGCCTGAACTGTTCTTCTCTTTAAAAAACGGCGTCATTACCACCCGCCCCATGAAGGGGACCGCACGGCGCGGCCGCTGGGCGGAGGAGGACCGCGCTGCGGTGGAACGGCTGCGGGGGAGCGCCAAGGAGCGGGCGGAAAACCTGATGATCGTCGATCTACTGCGCAACGACCTCAGTATGGTGGCTGAAACCGGTTCTGTGGTTGTGGAGTCGCTCTTCGATGTTGAAACCTATCCGACCGTCCACCAGATGACCTCCACCGTTGCCGCACGACTCCGTTCCGGAGCCGGCCTGACGGACATTTTTACCGCCCTTTTCCCCTGCGGCTCGGTGACCGGAGCCCCCAAACGGCGCAGTATGGAAATCATCGCCGAGCTTGAAGAAGCGCCGCGCGGAATCTACTGCGGGGCCATCGGCGTTGTGGCCCCCGGCGGCGAGGCGCTTTTTTCCGTGGCCATCCGTACCCTGCTGCACGATGCGCAGACAAACAGGCTGATCATGGGGGTCGGCAGCGCCGTGACCTGGGATTCGGCAGCGCCGTCCGAATATGCTGAATGTCTGGACAAGGGGGCGTTTCTCCACCGGCAGCAGCTTGATTTCCGCCTGATAGAATCGCTACGGCTGGAAAACGGCACCTATACTCTTCTGGCGAGGCATCTGTCCCGGCTGGCGGCTTCGGCGGAGTTTTTCGGTTTTCCCTGTGACCAGGAAACGGTTCGGCAGGCACTTATCCGGCACGCTGCAACGGCTTCCGGTCTGCGCAAAACCCGACTCCTGCTGTCGGCTGATGGCGATGTAGAGGTCTCATCGGAGCCGCTGGAGGAGCGTACTGAGGCGCTGCGCGTCGCAGTCAGCAGCCGCAGGGTTGATTCCTCTGATACCCTGCGCTATCACAAAACCACCTGCCGTGAACTGTTCGACGCTGCCCGGTCAGACCGTCCCGACTGCGATGAGGTGCTGCTGGTTAACGAACAGGGGCAGCTGGCCGAGGGGAGCTACCACACTCTGGTTGTGAAGCTGGATGGTCAACTGGTAACGCCTCCGCTTGAGTGCGGCCTGCTGCCGGGGGTACTGCGGGAGGAACTGCTCAACCAGGGGACTCTTGCAGAAATGATTCTCACTCCCGATGACCTTAAGCGCTCTGAAGAACTGTGGCTGATTAACTCGGTACGTGGGTGGCAACGGTGCGTCATGATTTGAAAGGGGAAGTATTGTGGTGAAAATGGCATTGATGATTCCGGCCGCGATTCTGGCAGTGACGGTCTGCGCTGCTGAAGCTCGTGTGGTGACGCTTGAGCAGGCGATAGCAGTGGCGATGGAGAAAAACCGCACTATCGAAAAGGCCCGCGAATACGCCCGCTATGTCCAGGGAAAATATGTTGAGGAGCGGGCTGCAGCCCTGCCGCAGGTTTCACTGAACGGCTCGGTGACGGTGTCAAAGGACGAAAGTCTGAAGGTCACCGGATATTCGGCCCAGCGCCAGTTCGGCCAGGCGCTTGATTTGACGATCTCCCAGCCGATCTATACCTGGGGAAAATTGACCGCCGCCATCCGCGCCGCCGAGGTCGGGCTGAAAACAGCCGATGAGCAGCTCCGGCTGTACCGGCAGGCGACCTACCGGGAGGTTGTGGCAGCGTTCCATGACATTCAGCTTGCCAAGGAGGTGCACCGATTGGCACAGGAAAACCGTGCCCAGAAGCTGCGCCATCTGGATGAGGCGACCCGTAAGTTCAGCGCCGGGGTGGCAACTGACTATGATGTTCTGGCAGCAGAAGTCGCTGCCGAAAATACGCTGCCGGACGTAATTCGTTCGGAAAACGGCATCCGTCTGGCTCGCGAGCAGCTCCGTTTTTTCCTGGCCACGGGAGAAGAAGAGATCGATGCTGCCGGGTCCCTTGACGTGTCGGCGATGGATCGCCCCCTGCCGGCCGGGTATGCCGAAGCGGTGAGCATTGCCGGGAAGCGTCGTCCGGAGCTTGCTGACTTGCGCCTGCGCATCGCCATCTATGACGAACTGGTAACAATCGCGAATGCAGACAACAAACCGCGTCTTGATCTGAAGGGGGGAGCCGGCTGGCGCCGCATCGGCCTGGACAGCCCGGGACCGGCTCTGAATGGGGATGGGGCGGCGTGGGATCTCGGACTGTATATGACGTTTCCGTTTTTTGACGGCCTCCGGACGAGCGGAAAGGTAGCTCAGGCCGAAAGCGAGCTGCGCACAAAACAGATCGAGGAGCGACGATTGCTGGATACGATTGCTTTGGAAGTGCGCCAGGCGGAGTTTTCTTGCCGCGAAGCCGCTGAAATTCTGAAGGCGCTTTCGGGCACAGTTAAACAGGCCGAGCGTTTGGTGCAGATGGCGGAAAAGGGGTATGAATTCGGTGTCAAAATCAGGCTTGAGGTTGACGATGCCCAGTACAACCTGCTTCAGGCAAAAAGTACCAAGGCCAGGGTCCAGCGGGATTTGCGCGTGGCCGAGGTGAATTATCTCTGGGCCATGGGGGTCGTCGGAGAGTAGCCCGGTACCTCCGTCATAGGGCTACAATCCTTTTGACTCATGCAGAGCTGCGTGGTATTTTGGCGTACTATTTTTAGGTGGGAGAATCCAATGAGCATTGTTGTTGTCGGTACCGTCGCGTTTGACACTGTAGAGACCCCGTTCGGCAGGGGAGATAACGTTCTGGGGGGCTCGGCCACCTATTTTTCCACTTCGGCCAGCTTTTTCACCGATGTGGCGCTGGTAGCGGTTGTAGGGGAAGACTTTCCGGAAGAGCATGTCACTTTTCTGCAGGAGCGCAACATCGATACCGCCGGACTGCAGCGTATTCCCGGTAAGACGTTCCACTGGAGCGGTCGGTACGGGTATGACCTGAATGAAGCACAGACCCTTGATACCCAGCTGAACGTGCTGATGGATTTTCAGCCGGAGCTGCCGGAGTCCTACCGTGATGCGGAGTATCTTTTCCTGGCCAATATAGACCCGGATCTGCAAATGAAGGTGCTGGAGCAGGTGCGGAAACCAAAACTCGTAGCGTGCGACACGATGAACTTCTGGATCTCCTCGAAACCGGAAGCTCTGAAAAAGGTGCTGCAGAAGGTTGATATTGTCGTCATCAACGAAGGTGAAGCGCGGCAGTTTACCGGAGAAGCCAACCTGGTCAAGGCAGCCCGGCAGATTATCGCCCTCGGCTGTAAGCGTCTGGTGGTCAAACGGGGCGAGTACGGCGTATTGATGTTCACGGCTGATTCGGTGTTTGCCGCACCGGCCTATCCGCTGGAGGAGGTGTTCGATCCGACCGGTGCGGGGGACACATTTGCCGGCGGTTTCATGGGGTGTTTGGCGAATACGGGGGATCTGTCGGAAGAGGGTATTCGTCAGGCGATTGTTTTCGGCAGTGTCATGGCCTCCTTCAATGTGGAGGATTTCAGTCTTAACCGTATGAAACGGCTGGAGTATAAAGAAATCCAGGACCGCTTCGTCAGCTTCAAGGCACTGACAAACTTCAGGGATCTTTCTTTCTGATGATGCAGTGCTTTGTCCTGCAGGGACGCGTGTCCCGGGATATGCATGTAATGAGAATTTTTATCCGCTCGACAGTTGTGCTGTCTCTGCTTCTGACCGTTGTCGGGTGCGTATCCGGCCGGGGCCAGAACGCCGCCACTGCCACTCCGGCTGCCTATCATTATCAAATGGGGCTTTCCTACCTGGGGGAGCGCAACTATTCTTTGGCACTGTTTGATCTGACGGAGGCTGAAAGGCTTGACCCGGATAATCCGGATGTCCTTTACAACCTCGGCCTGGCGTTTGTCGGGAAAAAACGGCCTGACCTTGCCGAAGCGAAGTTTCTGAAAGCGATCGAGCTGAAGCCGGCCTTCTCCGCAGCCCGCAACGATCTGGGGGTCGCGTATCTTAGTCTGAAGCGCTGGGACGGCGCCATCCAGCAGTTCAAAATCGTCAAAGATGATCTATTTTACGACAACAATGAGGACGCTTCCATAAATCTTGGTCTGGCATATCTGGGAAAAGGGGATTACGCCAAAGCGCAGGCAGAACTGCAGGCGGTGGCAACGATGAACCCGCGCAACCCGGTGGCACGGCTATCCCTTGGCCGGGTCTGGTTTGCCATGGACAAAAGCGACAAGGCGATTACTGAATATGGCCGGGCGCTGGAAATTTATCGTGAGTATGGCGCAGCCCATTATTACCTGGGGCAGGCGCAGCTTAAACTGAACAGGCCGGTGGCAGCGCGGGCTTCTTTTAAAGAGGCGGTGCGGCTGATCCCCGAAAGCGAACTTGGCCGCGCCGCTCTTGGGTATCTGGAGCTTATCAAGTGAGTGAGGTTAGCGTGACAAATTTGTCGGCATCTGCTCCAGAAACTTCTACCGGCTCGCCCGGAACGATCCTGCGTCGCTGTCGGGAATTCCACAAAATTACGCTTGAAGAAGCTTCGGAAGCCACGAAGGTCGGCATTTCTCACCTTAAATCGCTGGAAAACGACCAGATTAGCGACTTTGCCAACCAGGCCTACCTCAAGGGTTTTCTGCGTATCTATGCCACCTACCTTGGCCTTAATGCCGAAGATGTCGCGCGGATGTATGACAAACTTTTTGGGAGCCAAAGCGAAAAACCGGCTCCTGCCCGCTCGTCAAGCAGCTTGGACCGGCAGCCCCGGCGACTTATCTCCCTGAAAAAATTGCTGTTTCCTGCGGTGCTGCTGGTTGTTATTATGATCACCGCCACCTTCTTTAAACGACCTCCACCACCTCTCGTCCGGGAGCCCCCGGCGGCCCCGGCCATCGTTCCACTTCCGGTGAATCCGGCGGTTCAAGCGGTACAAAGCTCGGTACGGGCCAAAAAGGCAGACACCCCGGCTGTTCCAACTCCGAAGGTCGAGCGGCGCACACCGGCACCATCTGAACCGGAAAAAGCGGTGACCGCTAAACGTCAGCCTGAAGCGGCAAAAGGTTTCATACTGAAGCTCAGGGTTACTCAAAACGGTACACTGACCTCCACCGTTGACGGGGAGGGGGGGCAGCAGTACGAGCTTGCTATCGGTGATGTCATCGAGTGGAAAGCAGCAAAGAAGGTGACCCTGGAATTGAGCAATGCCGGCGGCGTTGAATTGGAATTGAACGGCAAGCCGTATAAATCACTCGGCCCTTCCGGAAAACCGGCGTTCGTTGAGCTTGATGCCGACAGTTTCAAGCCGTAGCGTTACAGTGCCTTGGCATTAGAATTCTGGCCCTTGACACTCCCTAGTCCCATGCTAGACTTTCTGTATCCCGAACAGTGCGGGATGACCATCGTGCCGGCAAAATTTGACCACCATTTAAGCAGGCGACACCATTCCAGGAGGAATACCATGAAGCCGTTTACCAAGATTTTAACTGCCGTTGATTTTTCGGAAAATTCTGAATGCGCTTTTGACTATGCTCTTACCCTGGCCAGGCAATTCAATGCCGAACTGACAATCATGCACGTCATTAACGAGCCGGTTGACCTTCGCGGCTTTTATGTGCCGCACATATCATTCGAGCAGCTTGAAAAAGAGATCGAAGAAAGTGCCGTCAAGATGATGGAAGAGTTCTGCAGTTCAAAGATGGGGACATATACCGATTACAAGACGTCCATTGTTACCGGTATTCCTGCCGATGAAATCACCTCGGCAGCCGGCAAAATTGGCGCATCTTTGATCGTACTCGGCACGCACGGCCGAACCGGCCTCGACCGGATTCTCTTTGGCAGCACGGCGGAACGTGTTGTCCGTTCTGCAGACTGCCCGGTGCTGACGGTCCGGCTCCCGGCAGTTTAACCGTAACGCAGCAAAATGTAACGGAAAGCGAAACCACCCCATGCCGCTGAATTTGGCATGGGGGCTTCCGCCCCGCCCCTGAACCGGTTCCCCCGGTCCTTTTCCGGTCTACTAACTCCCAACCAATGTGTGTACTCATGCCCTTCATCTATCGCAACCTTCTCCTGACCCCGCAAGACCCTGAAGAAACGCTGCCCGCTCTGCTGGCGGAGAAACTTGCCGTACCGTTGACCGCCCTGCGTGATGTCCGCATTATCCGCAAAGGGGTCGATGCCCGGAAAAAACCACTGATCAAGCTGGTCTACACACTGTCATTTTCTGCCGATGATACGGTGCGGGCACGCCTGGGCAGTGATCCGTCGCTGGAGTGGCAGGACGAAAATCTGACTACCCCCCCGGTGCAGATCCGCTCGCAGGCACGCATTGTTATCGTCGGCAGCGGGCCGGCCGGACTTTTTGCCGCCCTGCGGCTCGCCGAGTACGGCTTGACGGCGACAATCATCGAACGGGGCGGGGCGGTGGAACAGCGGGCGCTCTCCGTACAGCGATTCTGGAAGGACGGCATTCTTGATCCCGAATCCAACGTCCAGTTTGGCGAGGGGGGAGCCGGAACGTTTTCGGACGGCAAGCTCACCTGCCGCTCCAAAGATCCGCTGGTGCCGTGGATACTGGAACGATTTGCCGCTTTCGGTGCTCCGCCGGAGGTGCGCTATCTGGCCAAGCCGCATATCGGTACTGATCGCTTGAGGGTGGTCGTCAGTGCTATGCGTCACGAGCTTATGGAAAAGGGCTTCACGGTCCGTTTCAATTGTCGCATGACCAATCTCTCTCTCAAGGATGGCCGTGTCACGGCGGTGATCGTGAACGATAGTGAAGAAATTCCGTGTGACCATCTGATTCTGGCCAGCGGGCATAGTGCTCGGGACACGTTTGAGCTGCTGGAGCGGCTGAATGTGCCGCTGCAGCGCAAGCCATTTGCAATGGGACTCAGGGTTGAACATCCCCAGGATCTGATCAACAGAATCCAGTACGGCAGCGGTAACCAGCCGAACCTGACCGCCGCAGACTATGCCGTCGCCTGGAATAACAGCATCAGCGGGCGGAGCGCCTATTCCTTCTGCATGTGCCCCGGCGGGGTGGTTGTTGGTGGCTCATCCGAGGAGGGGGGCGTTGTCACCAACGGTATGAGCGGTCAACTGCGTAACTCCCCCTATGCCAACAGTGCCCTTGTGGTCAATATCCGGGAGACTGATTTCGATGGAGATGGGCCGCTGGGCGGGGTTCATCTGCAGCGCAGGTGGGAACGGCGGGCCTTTGAACTGGGTGGAGGCGGTTATCTGGCACCGGCCCAGAATCTGTTGGACTTTATGCGGCTGCCGGGAAAAGGAACGGCACGCACAAGCTACCGCCCCGGTATCCGGGAGACGGAGCTGGATTCGGTGCTCCCCGCATTTGTCATTGATACGCTCCGTGAAGGGATCACGGAATTCGGTCGGAAGCTGCGCGGGTTTGTCACCGCCGAGGCGACTCTGATCGGTATTGAATCCCGCACGTCATCACCGGTTCGCATCCTGCGGGACAGCAGTTTTGAGTCCGTGGGGGTGAAAGGGCTCTACCCGGGCGGTGAGGGTGCAGGTTATGCCGGCGGAATCATGAGTTCCGCCGTTGATGGAATTAAGATAGCCGACAGTATTGCCGCGAGGCTGGCTCCCGCTTAGTCGTGTTTTTTTTGTTTTAATAGCTGTTCCTGCTGATTCTCCTAAGCAGCTTTTCGTTGGATTTCAAGTACCGTCAAAGCATTTGGATCATGCCGGAGCAAAGCAAGGGCACTGCAAGCAGCCCGGCTTGGCAATAAATCTCCACTCTCGTACTTTTGAAACGCTCGCGGCCCCCCACCAATCATAAGGCCTGCTGCCTCCTGTGAGAGATGAAGCTTTTTACGAATACTCCGTATTTCTTCAGGCTCAAGTAAACCTTCACTCCGGGCTTTGAGGCGATTTAACGTACGGTCAGACACTTTCATATCCTCACCGGTATGAATACTTTCTTCCGATTGATCACAATACCAGCCAGGCATATCGAAAGTAATACTCTCGCCCTTATAGGTAAGAGTCATGGGGCGGATCCCACGATACATCGGTGCTCCCGTTTCCGGGCAAACAGGATTAGTCATGGTTTTTCTCCTTAAAGGACAGCAGCAAAAACTCGGTAATAACATCGGCGGTAAACTTCACATACAACACACCTACCAGAGACGGAACGTGATACACATCCTGCCACAAACGGGAATCAGCATAGGATGTCATCGATTTATAGAAATGGCTTCGTTGCATTGTCTGAATTATGTCCACTATTTCGGCCCGTCCGCACCCAAGCGCGGCTGCACTGCGAAGTGCTGAACCTGTGACGGCAAGGCGTTCTGCGCGAACAAAAGTTGCCTTAAACGCGTTGAGGTCATATGTAGGTTTACGTTTCTCAGCCATGCATCGCTATATACACCATAATGGTGTAAAAAACAATGAATTAAACCAGAGAAAATTACACGTAAGGTCTATCCAAAGTCGGGCGGAATAAAACCACGTCCGTTGAACGACTGCAAAGGGAATCCCTTATGATTCATTATCTTGTCCTCGTAAAAATAAAAGATGCCGGACTCTTTGCCAAATATGTTAACGGTCACCTCCCATCAATCGTAGCGTACGGAGGTAAAATTACCTTTCGATCAATTGAAAACTATCCTGTGCTTGGACAGGAAACATGGGATGTTGTCGTAATACAGGAATGGCCGTCAGAATCGGCATTTGATATTTGGTGGAATTCTGAAGAGTATCAGCCGTGGGCAAAAATACGGGACGATGCAGCGTCATTGAGTATTATAAAATGCCTAAATCTGCTTCAGAGTTGATCCCGCTAGAAGTTGCAAGCCCGGCCACTGAAGCGAATCCACAATCAAAAAGTGCCGTTCACAAGTATGAGTACGGAACAGCAGAAATGAATAACGTGGCTGTAAGCCGTTAAACAGCCATTGTGATAATTGGTTTTTTATACCATCCCATTGTTGACTCCGTAAGACGATTGGTTTATTATGCCAACTATAAAAGCAAAGTTACTTGCACACAGGAAAGAGAGAAATGCCGACGGCCGCATCACCGAGCTGAAGGCCTGGATTGTTCCTGTGACGGAGCATACCCCGCATGGCCTTAAATACTCAGTTGTCTACATTGTAAACGGCGTCAGGGTTGTTGGATATTACAACGAACGCGGCAAAGGTGACCACAGGCACTTCGCTGGAGATACGTTTTTACCAGCATGGAGCAGCTTCTAGCGGAGTTCAAGGCGGATGTAGTGCGCTACCTCGAAGGGGACGATAATGAAAGCGACCTTTAAAACCATCACAATCAAATCACACGAACAGACAATGGCTGAATTTGCTGCAATCTGTGATACCGCAATCAGTGGTGAAACGGTCAAGCCGGAAGAGCCTCAATACAGCTTCACCAGTTTTGAAGCATTCCGCAAGGCCATGACCCCGCAGCGTTTTGCCCTGCTGAAAGTCATTCGTGAAAAAAAGCCTGAATCCATAAAAGAATTGGCTGCACTCACGCACCGCGACATGAAGAACATATCTGAAGATGTAAAAATACTTCTGGAAATGGATCTGATTGAAATGGAAAAACATGGCAGGAATAAAGCCCCCCGTTTGCATTACGAGGGGTTCAGGCTTGAGGTTGCAGTTTGATATTGACGAAGACACCCACCAAATAGCGTCACTTCGGCACAGTAGTTTTCAAATCCAATTCCCGCACCGTGCCAAACATTGAAAGCGGCTGATCGAACTTCGCTCCATTTCCTATGACAACCAGCTTGAATGCGTCTGGATGCAGGTATTTCCGGGCGGCATTCAGTATGTCCGCTTTTGTTACTTTGGCGATATTCTCCCGGTACTGTTCAAGATACCCCTCGGGGTAGCCGAAATACTCCAGGCGGGCACGCTGGGTCACTATTGAGGCCGGACTGGTGAAGCCGAACATGAACGAGTTGATCATGTATTCCCTGGCAGCGCTCAGTTCCGCATCGCTTACCGGCTCCTTTGTCAGGTCGGTGATAATGCCTTTCATCAGCGAAATGGCCTTGGCGGTGGATTCGGCCTTGGTTTCCGTCTCGGCAATAAAGCTGCCGGTAAAACGGCGGCCGATATCAAAGTGACTCCCCACACTGTAGGCCAGCCCCTGGTTGGTGCGCACCTCCATCGTCAGTCGTGACGTGAAGCTTCCCCCGAGAATATAGTCCAGAAGGCGTACGGCGTAGATATCAGGGGAGTCCTTGGTCAGCCCGAGATGCCCCATGCGGATGACCGTCTGGTTGACGTCCTTTTTGCCGTAAAGCACCTCTCCCTGAAACTGCTGTTTCGGCTGGGCAATGTTCGGCAGGTCAGGCGCGCCGCTGTTTTTTACCGCGCCAAAAACCGCATTAAGCTCCTTCAGCAGTTCGGAACGGTCAAAATCACCCGATACGGCAAGAATCATACGATCCAAGCGGTAAAAGCTCCGATGGTAATCAATCATGTCCTGACGGGTGACAGCGCTGACCGACTCAAAGGTCGGAACCGTACCGAGTGGGTGCCCGGCATAGATGGCCCGGTGGATCTCCCGCCCGGCAATATCCTTCGGATCGTCATTCTGGCGTCGCAACCCTTCAATCGCCTGCCGGCGAGCAATCTCAACACGCTTTTCGCTGAAATCGGGATGGAGCAGCACCTGCCTGAAAATCTGCAGTGTGCGGCTGAAATTCTTTTTCAGCGACGTGAGCGATACCGTTCCCATGTCGCTGCCGATGCCGCTTTCGACGGCCGAGGCCATGAATTCCAGTTCGTCATCCATCGCTTCCGGTGCCATACCTCCGGCTCCGCCGCTCCGCATCACGCTGCCGGCCATGCCTGCAAGCCCCGATTTTGCCGCCGGTTCGTACACCGAGCCGGCCCGTACCATGGCGGTCACTCCGATGATCGGCAGCTCCGTATCGCGCAGCAGGTAGACCGGCATTCCGCACTCCAGAACAATCCGCTCGGCTTTGGGGATCTGGAAATTCAGCTCAGGAAATTTCATGGTGCGGGGGTTTCCGGGCTGGAAATCCGCCGCGCAAACCGCTGTAATTGTACTCAGAAGAAAACAGATGGAGATGATGAGCCGCCTCATTTGTCACCCCCTTTTTTTGTGATAAATCCGACGGTGCGGTTCTCGCGGGTAAAGTAGGTGCGGGCGACCCGCATGATGTCATCCGGCGTGACTCCGGCTATTTTACTGCGCTGCTCGGTCATGTAGCGCCAGTTACCGGTGGTGGCCTCATATTCCGTAAGGTTGCGGGCCAGGCCGCCATTGGTTCCCATGCGGCGCGCCTCTTCATATTCCATTTTGTTGAGAATGCGCTGCAGGTCGCGTGCGGCAACCGGTGTTGTTTTCAATAATTCCAGCTCCGCCTGAACAGCGGCTTCAACGTCTGCCGCCGTGTGGGGGGCACGCGGGTTGGCGCTGACGACGAACAGGTTCGGATAGCGGTGCCCCGGCGCATCGAACGCCCCGATATCGGTAGCGATCTGCTTTTCAATCACCAGCTTTTTGTAAAAGCGCGAGGTACGTCCGCTTCCCAGAATCATGTTGATCACGTCAAAAACGTAGTCATCCGGGGTGCTGATTGCCGGTTTGTGGAAGCCCATTATCACGGTTGGTTCTGCATCCGCCAGCAGTTCGATGCGGCGCTCCCCGGCCTGAGCCGGTTCCAGGGTGGTGACCGGCGGCGGCTGCTTGCCCGGTTTGATGGCACCGAAATAGCGCTCGACCAGTGCAATGGTGGCGGTGGTGTCAATGTCACCCACAATCGCCACGATAGCGTTGTTGGGGGCGTAGTAGCTGTGGAAAAACTGTTCGGCCTTGCTGCGGGTCAGGTTTTCAATGTCGGACATCCAGCCGATTGTCGGCTGCCCGTAGGCGTGAGCCAGAAAGCTTGAGGCGACAAACGTTTCCCACAGTTTGCTTTCCGGGTCCGCATCATAGGAACGGCGGCGCTCCTCCATCACGACCGAACGTTCGGTGTAGAATTCACGCAGTACGGCATTCTGCAGGCGGTCCGATTCGATGGCGGCCCATAATTCCAGTTTGTTGGAGGGGAGGCTGATGAGGTAGGTGGTGCCGTCACGGCTGGTAAAGGCGTTGTAGCCGGTGCCGCCGTTTCTCGAATACAGTTCAAAAAACTCATCCTTGATGACGTAGCGGGAGGCGTCGGCCTCCAGTGAGGCGAGCTGTTTTTCCAGGCCGGCGATCTTCCCGGCATCGGCCTTTTCCCGCTGGGCCTTTTCGGCGGTCAGTGCCTGGGCAACCTCCTCGATCCTGTCAAGAACCGGTTTCTCGGCGGCGTAATCCTTGGTGCCCAGGGTGGTTGTTCCCTTGAACAGCATATGTTCCAGCAGGTGGGCGATACCCCGCTCGTCACTCCGTTCGTCAACGCTTCCGACTCTGAAGCGAATCCATGCAGAGACCGTAGGAGAGGTGTGCCGCTCCACCAGCAGTAATTTCATACCGTTCTTCAGTGTATGCTCGACGACCTTCTGCTCAAGCGTTGCAGCGTGTGTACAGGTTGCTATTGTCGCCAGCAGTGCAACGGCGAGCATGGTTCGCTTCATAGTCAGTGTTCCCCTTAAAATACCGAAAACTTGATATACTTGCGCGGATCCGCTTTGAAATCATTGACCAGGGCGTCAAGGTCATCAACCATCCGGTTCATCTTTTCATAGAGCGCCTTGTCGTTAACAAACTTGCCTGCGGTGCCTTCGCCTTTTTTTATTTTAACGGTTACCTCTTCGATCGCCTTGACCGATGCTTCGGCCTTGGTAATGAGAGACAGCCCTTTATCATAAAATTCCCGATCATTAAGCAGCAGCCCGATGGTGCTGTCTTTTGACATGATTTTTTTGTTCAGGCTGTGGACGTCCTCTGCAGCCTGGATACTTTTGTCGGCCAGTGAGGTCAGCTTGTCGTAGAGCATGGTGTCATAGATCAATTTGTTCAGGGTTCCTTCAGAGGCCTGAATGTCCTGCAGCGTACTTTCGGCACTGGTAAGAATGTTGATCAGCTTGTTGTACGGTTCCGGGTCGCGATTGAGTTTACCCAGCGTCCCTTCTCCCCGGTTGATGGTGACCACCAGATCTTTCATTTCATTGGCCAGCTGTGCGACATTCTTGTACAGCGCTTCATCCTTGGTAAGCTGCCCCAGTGTTCCTTTCCCCTGGTTGATGCCGTCGATGATACTGTTCACCTTGTCAAAGGAGTCGCCGGCCTTCTGGATGACATCATCCAGTTTTGCCACGGACGACCCTTGCAGCACGGTGGGCGGCTTTTCAGAGTATTTCTGAGAGGGGAGAATATCCACATATTTTTCTCCCATCAGGCCGCGGGTTTTGATCGTGATTTTTGAATCGTTGCCGATTTTTTTCATGGCATCGGTCTCAACCTCGATAACGACGCAGACCTGATTATTGTTTTTCGGGTCGGCAAACAGTACGTCAGTGACCAGGCCGACGTCCACCCCCGCCAGCCAGACCGGGGCGCCGACTTTCAGACCGACAACGTCGCTCATGACAATCCGCATGGTTCCCTTGGATACGAACATTTTCGTTTTTTGCCCCATCAGCAGAACACCGCCGGCAAAAATGACCAGCGCCAGAAAGATGAATACCCCTCCCCGCACCTGGGCCCAGCCGATCTGATTACTTCGTTTCATATGGCTTCCACCTGTTCCTGTCGTTTATACCTGCCGATTCAACAATTAAACTATGAACAGCGACCCGTCTGTCGGTTCCAAAAATTCCCGCACTTCGGCGATGTCGCAGGCTTTCATCTCTTCTTCGCTCCCCTCAAACAGCATGTGTGCCTTGTGCAGAAAGGTAAAACGCTGTGAAACCGTAAAGGCGGTCGCCAGGTCGTGGGTGACCATCAGCGTCGTCTTCCCCTCCGCCTGCAGTCGCTGCATCAACTTGCAGATGTTATAGACCCCTATGGGATCAAGGCCGGTGGTCGGTTCGTCAAAGAAAATATAATCAGGGTCGGCAGCCAGGGCACGGGCGATAGCCACCCGCTTTTTCATGCCGCCGGACAGTTCGGACGGGTACAGGTCAAGGGCCGCTTCCACACCGACAAACGTCAGTTTTTCCATCACGGTATTCGTTATTTCAGTCAGGGAAAGTTTCCCTTCCTCGAACAGGCGGTAGCCCACATTCTCCCCGACCGTCATGGAATCAAACAGCGCTCCCCCCTGAAAGACGATGGCGATCCGTCTGCGCTCCTGCATGAAGCTTGATTCCGGCAGCCCGGTAATCTGGAGATCGCCGATAAAAATATTTCCTGAATCAGGCTCAAGCAGGCCGAGCAGCAGCTTGAGTATGGTTGTTTTTCCGGCACCGCTGACCCCAAGAATCGTACGGTTGACGCCATGTTCCAGACGAAAGTCGAAGTCCTCCAGAATGGTCCGGCCGCCGATCGAATAACATACTTTTTCCATCCGGATTGAGTTGCTGGTGGTCATGGTCCGTCAACTCCCGCCATGGTGAGGATAATCCGCCACTCGTTTTCCGTCACCGGCTGGATGGAGAGGCGGCTGCGCTTGACCAGCGGCATATCGACCAGCAGTGGGTTCTGTTTGATCCGTTCCAGCGTCACGATTTTGCGCAGCGGTTCGCTGTAGCGCACATCAACCATGTACCAGATCGGGTTTTCCAGGGAAGCCTTGGGGTCAAAGTGTTCGCCGTGCGGGTTCCGGGCGGTGGAGTCGGGATAGCCGGCGCGGGCGATCTCCGCCAGGCCAACCACAGCCGGCTCCGGAATGTTGCTGTGATAGAACAGTACCCGGTCACCAACCTGGGCCGTATCCCGCAGGAAATTGCGGGCCTGGAAATTGCGCACCCCATCCCACGGTTCGGTACTGTCCGGACGATTTTTCAGATCCTCAAAGGAAAAACAGCCCGGTTCGGTTTTGAAAAGCCAGTAATTCATCTTACCCTCGGAAAACCACAAAAATCTTCGCCAGAAAAAAATCGCAGACCAGAATCAGCACTGACGACAGCACCACCGCTTTCTTGGCGGCCGCGCCGACACCCTCGGCGCCTCCTCTGGTATTAAGGCCGACGTAACAGCCGGTTACGGCGATAATGATGCCGAACACCGCCGGTTTGGCCACCCCTTCGATCAGATCCTGAAACACCATGAACTGGGGGAGTCCGCTGATGTACATGACCGGGTTTATGCCGTACCCGGCGGACATGATATAGCCGCCGATAACGGAAACCATATCGGTCACGATCGTCAGGAGCGGCAGTGCCAGGAGCATGGCTTTGAGGCGCGGCGCAACCAGCCGTTTGATGATATCGGTCCCTTCCACCCGCATGGCATCAACCTGCTCGGTCACCACCATCGTTCCCAGTTCGGCGGTGATGGCCGACCCCACACGCCCGGCAACCATCAGTGCTGCCAGTACCGGGCCCAGTTCCTTGATCATGGTCACCGCGACCATGCCGCCGACATAGCTGGTTGCCGCGAACGGTTTGAGCTGGATCAGTGACTGCAGCGCCATGACCATGCCGGAGAAAAGACCGGTCAGCACGCAGATGAACAGGGATGAAAACCCCAGCTTATCGAACTGGACGGCAAATTCACGGTAATAGAAGGGGCGCTGGAAAATCCGCACGAAAGTGCGTCCGGCCAGAGTGAAGTAATTCTGCAGTTCGTGGAAGGAATTCAGCAGGACCTTGTCGATGACGGCAAAATTCATGTGCGGTTACAGCGCCGTTGCCAGTGCTGCCGCAGCATCGTTGACGAAAATGAACTGCAGGTCGTTCCGGACATTGTCCGGAATATCTTCCAGGTCGTCACGGTTGCGCTCCGGCGCGACGATGGTGCAGACCCCGGCACGGTGAGCGGCCAGAACCTTTTCTTTCAAGCCGCCGATGGCCAGGACCCGTCCGGTCAGCGTGATTTCTCCGGTCATGGCCACACTGCGCCGGGCCGGCTTGCCGGTCAGAAGAGATACGAGGGCGGTCACCATGGTGATGCCGGCTGAAGGGCCGTCTTTGGGGATGGCGCCGGATGGAACGTGGATGTGAATAGTACGATTTTCGAAGGCGTCCTGCGGAATACCGAATTTGTCGGCATGGGCTTCAATGTAGGAAAGCGCAGCACGGGCCGACTCTTTCATCACATCACCCAGCGACCCGGTCAGGATCAATTCGGCTTTGCCCGGCATGGAGGTGACTTCGATGAAAAGGATGTCCCCTCCGGTTTCCGTCCAGGCGAGCCCGGTCACAACGCCGATACGGTCATCCTCCGCCGCGACCTCGTTATGAAACTTTTTCGGCCCGAGCAGTTCCGTCACGATCTCCGGGGTAATGCAGCTTCGGGCGGCCTTGTTCTGGGTGATCTCCTTGGCAACCTTGCGGCAGATTGAGGCAATCGTCCGTTGCAGATTCCGCACACCGGCTTCGCGGGTGTAGTCACCGATAACCTTCTCCAGGGCGGTGTCATCGAAGGTCAAGCCCCGATCTGTAAGGCCGTTCTCTTCCAGTTCCCGGCGGATGATAAAATTTTTGGCAATCTGCAGTTTCTCTTCGCTGCTGTACCCGGCCAGGCGGATGACCTCCATACGGTCCTTGAGCGGGCCGGGGATCGGGTCGAGCTGATTGGCGGTCGTGATAAACATGACTTTCGACAGGTCAAACGCCACGTCCAGGTAATGATCGTTAAAGGAGAAATTCTGCTCCGGATCAAGTACCTCCAGCAGGGCGCTGGCCGGGTCACCACGGAAGTCGTTGCCCAGCTTGTCGATCTCATCCAGCATGAAGATCGGGTTATTGGCGCCACAGCGGTAGAGTTCCTTGATTATGCGCCCCGGCAGGGCGCCGATATAGGTGCGGCGGTGCCCCCGGATTTCGGCCTCATCACGCACCCCCCCCAGAGAAATGCGCACGAATTTGCGTCCCATGGAGCGGGCGATTGATTTGCCCAACGAGGTCTTACCAACCCCTGGAGGGCCGACAAAACAGAGCACCGGGCCCTTCATATTCTCCTTAAGCGAACGGACCGCCAGGAATTCCAGGATGCGCTCTTTGACCTTTTTCAGGTTGTAGTGGTCTTCGTTAAGAATCTCCTCGGCCCGCACCATGTCAAGGCTGTCGGGTGTGCTGATGTTCCACGGCATTCCGGCCAGATAGTCGAGATAGGTTCGTGCCACGTTATATTCCGGCGAGGCCTGGTTGATGCGCTCAAGGCGTTTCAACTCCTTGTCGGCTATTTTTTTGATATCCTCCGGAAGTCCGGCCTCTTCTATTTTCCGGCGCAGCTCATTCATATCTGCCGCCCGTGGGTCCTCTTCGCCCAGCTCTTCCTGGATGTGCTTCATCTGCTCACGCAGGATATATTCCTTCTGATTTTTGCCGACCCGCTTGGTGACTTCGCCGGCCACCTCGTTCTTCACCTGCATCCGCTGCACTTCATTGGTCAGATGTATGTACACTTTTTTCAGGCGTTCCAGCGGGTCTACCGTTTCCAGCAGATCCTGCAGATCCACCGGCGGCAGATTAACGTACAGCGCCACCAGATCGGACAGGCGCGCCGGGTTATCGATGTAGTCAATCATCTTCATGACATCGTCGGGCAACGGTTTGCCGTGGGAAAGCGCTATTTTCAGCAGGGCATTCAGGCTCTGTACCAGTGCGTCCGAGACCATATTCTTTTCCACGAATTCCCGGACGATTTCACAGTGGGCCAGGGTCAGTGACCCCGCCGGTTCCGTTTCGAGAATCCGCAGGCGGGTGATCCCTTCCAGTGAAACCTTGCAGCGACCGTCATCCATCCTTTTTATCTGGTTGACTTTGCAGAGAGTGCCAATTTCGCATCTCCCCTCCGGCTGTTCGTGTGCAGGGTCCTCCGGTCGTTCAAAGGCGAGCACGACATATTTTTCATAGTCGTCTGCTACGCGGAACACAGCCGCATCCCGTTCGCTGACATACAGGGGAAACAGCATATAGGGGAATACAACCATCTCTTTCTGGCTGTAGAGCGGCAATTTGGGAGGTATTTCAATGTTGGCGTGTGGCATCTTCCGTAGGTCCTTTAACTAGCTAATAATGGAGATAATTATTGCTTCGTTCGTGTATATCAAAGCTGAAGTTCATGAACTGTAGCACACTTCATCCGACAAGCAAAGTGTCAGACAGGCTTTCCGTCACGAACCGCAACATTTACTACTCTAACACCGGCAGACGGGCCAGCCAGCTCATGGCACAGCAGTGACAGGAAGCGTACCGTGACCAGGCGATGAATTGCGGCCTGGGTAAGGCGGTAGAACCATAAGCGGACCAGAGACGGCGATCGGCCACCGAGTAGCAGGGGACAAAAATCACTGAGCTGGAGTGAAGCCCGTGCGCTTCCGGGGAGGTGTTCGATGCCGAAACGGAGTTCGCCGCGATCACACTGGCGCGGCTGCACCAGAAAGCCTCCGCAGATGCGTAATGTTGCGAATTCACCGGAATATTCCGGCGGCAGAAAACTGATCAGGCTGAGGCCGGTTGTGATCAGGCGGAACTCGATGCCGTTTTCCACAATCTTCGGCCGGATCAGGGTCAACGTGAATTTTCTGATATAGCCCAGATAGCGGTACAGCAGCTCTTCCGCTGAAAGCGACCCGGCCATTGAGAGCGGCAGGTCGGCCCACTGAACGGAAAAAACGGAGTCATCCTCCACGATTACCTGCTGACAAGCTATTTCAAGAAAAGGAGCGTGAGGCGTCATGGGAGGTATTTTGCCATCAGCCGCAAATAATGCAATCTAAATTGTTCCGGTCTGGAAAGGTTTATTCTGCGTCACACGTTTGGTGTGTGTGACGGGAAAAAACCGCACTCCGAATATTGTGTCGGGTATAAAATCACATGACATAAAAATACCCTTGACAAGTGACAGAATTGTATTAAGATAAAAATTATCCTGTTAGGAATTAAATTACATTTGAAAGGAGACCCTGCCCATGTGGACTGCAAGATTTAGAATCCGTCCGGTTTCCCACTGCAAAGAGGGTTGCCCTAGTTAGCCCGCCACCGACCGGTGACGGGCGTTCAGAAAAGAAGCTCTCTGTCCATGACAGGGGGCTTTTTTTTTGTTGTACCGGTGCTTATCTGCTATGATGCACCGCGCAGGTTTCGGGCATTACGTCATATCGAGAGATTCCATGAAAAAATACCTTATTATTTCGGCAGTTCTCCTTCTTCTGGGTTGTATTACCGGCTATTTCTACTTCATGCGCGCTCCCGAGGTCAGCTATAAGACCGCCAGGATTGAGCGGGGTACGATTGTTTCCACCGTTGCTGCCACCGGCAACCTTTCGGCAGTAATCACCGTCTCGGTTGGTACCCAGGTGTCCGGTACGATCCAGAAACTGTATGTAGATTATAATTCGCGGGTAAAAAAAGGGCAGGCCATCGCCGAAATAGATCCATCCCTGTTTACCGCTTCGGTGGAACAGTCTCAGGGGAACTATCTCACCGCCGAGGCCAATCTGCAAAAAGCCCGGGTAACACTGGTGGATGCCGAGCGTACGTTTGTGCGTAACAAAAAGCTGCTGAGTGACGGCATCATTTCCCAGGGGGACTTTGATGTGGCCGAAACCGCCCTGCAATCGGCCAAAGCGTCGATCAAGGCCGCCGAAGGGAGCGTCGCCCAGACCAAGGGTGCGCTGCTGCAGGCCAAAACCAACTTGCGCTACTCAACCATCCGCTCACCGGTGGATGGTGTGGTTATCTCCCGCGCCATAGACGTCGGCCAGACCGTGGCCGCTTCATTCCAGACCCCGACACTCTTTACCATCGCCCAGGATCTGACAAAAATGCAGATCGAAGTCAGTGTCGATGAAGCCGATATCAGCCGCATCCAACTGGACCAGAAGGCTACCTTCACCGTGGATTCCTACCCGGAAATGACGTTTCGCGGCAAGGTTGTCCAGATTCGCAGCGCACCGATCATCACCCAGAATGTTGTCACCTATGTGGTCGTTGTCAACGTTGACAATAGCGACATGAAACTGAAGCCGGGCATGACCGCCAATGTGTCGGTTGTGGTTGCCCAGAAGGATGATGTGCTCAAGCTGCCGCCGGCCGCTCTGCGTTTCAAGCCAAAATCGAAGGGTGACGATGCCAAGGCAAAACCTGCCGGGGCGACTCCCCAGCGTGCCGCAGGTGGTGGCCCAAATAGTGGCAGCAAGGGGGGCGGCGGTGCCAAAGGGAAGGACCGGAGCCTGCAGGTTTACCTGCTCAAGGAAGGGAAGCCTGTTTCTGCCACGGTTAAGACCGGCATTGCCAACAACAGCAGCATCGAACTGGTGGAGAGCACTCTCAAGGAAGGTGACGAAGTCGTCGTCGAACAGATCGGCGGTGATGTGAAGAAAAAAGCCGGAGCGTCCGGTTCGCCCATGGGACCGCGTTTCTGATGAGCAGCGTAATCTCCTTAACCGACATACGCCGGGTTTTCATTATGGGGGATCAGCAGTTTGAAGCTCTCAAAGGGGTGTCATTCGACATCACGACAGGGGAATTTGTAGCCATCATGGGAGCTTCCGGCAGCGGCAAATCAACCTGCATGAATGTTCTCGGCTGCCTGGACCCGCCAACCTCCGGTCGCTATCTCCTGGATGGTCTTGACGTGGGGGGGATGGGTACCAATGAGCTGGCAGATATCCGCAACAAAAAGCTCGGTTTTGTTTTCCAGGGGTTCAACCTGCTGGCCCGCACCCCGGCGGTGGAAAATGTCGAGCTGCCGCTGATCTACGCCGGCCTCGGTTCCAGGGAACGGCGGCGACAGGCTCTGATCGCCATGGAGCAGGTGGGGCTTGCCGGTAAGGAAAATAACCACCCGAGCCAGCTTTCGGGGGGGCAGCAGCAGCGGGTGGCCATCGCCCGGGCCCTGGTCAACAACCCTGCTGTCATCCTGGCGGATGAACCGACCGGCAATCTGGACAGCAGCACCAGTGAAGAGATCATGAACCTTTTTACCGCCCTTAACCGGCAGGGGATCACGATTATCATGGTCACCCATGAGCACGATGTTGCCGCTTTTGCCGGACGTCAGATAACCTTTCGAGACGGTCGGATTATTTCTGACAGCTTGACCACCGCGACGGTGTAACCATGGATTTCATCCAAACCCTCAAAATCGCTCTCCGGGCCCTGCGCACCAACAAGATGCGCTCGTTCCTGACCATGCTCGGCATCATCATCGGTATCGCCGCCGTCATCGCCATGATGGCCGTCGGGAGCGGTGCCAGTTATGTCATCTCTCAGCAGATCGCCAGCATCGGCAGCAATATCATTCTGGTCATTCCCGGTTCAACCACCAGCGGCGGTCTGCGTACCGGCAGCGGCGGGGCACAGACCCTGTCAAGCGACGATGCCCGGTCCATCGGGACCGATTGTCCTTCGGTGGCCTATGCGGCCGGCACGGTGCGGGCATCGGGGCAGATCATCAGCGGCAACATGAACTGGTCGTCTGTTATCATGGGGGGGACGCCGGAGCTGTTTGAAATTCGTGAATGGCCGGTCGTCAGCGGCCGCGCCATCAGCCAGCAGGATGAAGACGGTGCTATCAAAGTCTGCCTCCTGGATCAGACCGTTGCGGAAAACCTTTTCGGATCTGCCGACCCGGTTGGAAGCATCGTCCGGATCAAAAAAATCCCCTTCACCGTGATCGGAATTCTGGAGCGCAAAGGGCAGTCACCCCAGGGGCAGGATCAGGATGATGCCGTATTCGTGCCGCTGCGCACCGCCCAGCGCAATCTGGTGCGCTCACAGCGGACCGGGATTGTCAGCGCAATCATTGTCAAGGCCAAGAGTGAGGAATTGATAGACAAGGCGGAAAAGGAAATCCAGATGCTCCTTAATCAGCGCCACCGGATCACCGCTGCAAAGGAACCGGATTTTACCACGCGGAACCTGTCGGAAATTCTGGCGGTTGCGGAACAGTCAGCCAAGGCCATGTCGCTGCTGCTGGGGGCGGTTGCGTCAATCTCCCTGATCGTTGGCGGCATCGGTATCATGAATATCATGCTGGTATCCGTTACGGAGCGAACCCGGGAAATCGGCATCCGTATGGCAATCGGCGCCAAAAAGAATGACATCCTGCTGCAGTTTATGACCGAAGCGGTACTGCTGACCATGCTTGGCGGCCTGATCGGAATCGCCCTGGGGGCCGGGGGGGCTACCGGCGTATCCCGTTTCCTCGGCTGGCCGACCATGATCTCCATTCAATCCATCACCATCGCGTTCCTTTTCTCCGCCGCCGTCGGCATCTTTTTCGGATTCTACCCTGCGAAAAAAGCGGCCGGCCTCAACCCGATCGATGCCCTGAGGTACGAGTAATATGTCCGATTGCCCCATGTGCCACCGCTGGGATACGGATTCGGATCTCCGCATTATTGAACTGCCCCATTCCTACGTGATCCTGAACCGGGATCAGTATTTCCCCGGCTACACCCTGCTGTTCACCAAAGTTCACGCCACCGAACTGTTTCACCTCCACCGTGACGTTCGGGGCGCGCTCATGGAGGAGGTCTGCCAGGTGGCACAGGCGCTGTTCGCCGTTTTCCAACCGGCCAAGATCAACTATGAGCTGTTGGGGAATATGGTGCCGCACATCCACTGGCACATTGTGCCCCGCTTCTCTTCAGAACCGCTCTGGCCGCGTCCGATCTGGGCCGAACAGCATGATGAATTGCACCTGCCGCCGGATGAATACCGGCGCCGCATAGAAAATATCCGGAGTGCCCTGTTATGATCCGTTCGTATCTTCATACCCTGAGTAACGGATTGAGGGTCGTTTGTGTGGAAATGCCGCATCTGCATGCAGTGGAGTTGGCGGTCTATCTCAAAGTCGGCGGCCGCAACGATCCGACCGGACGGGAAGGGCTGTCCCATTTTCTGGAGCATATTCTGTTCCGGGGAGCGACGAGTTTTCCCTCGTCACTGGCGATCGAGTCCGCCTTTGAAGTTATCGGCGGTGCGCCGAATGCGGCAACCGATGCCGAATCGACCTATTATTATTCGCGGGTTCATCCGGGCAGTGTCAAACGCGGCATGGAGATTTTTGCGGCGATGCTGACGGAGCCGCTGCTGGCCGGAATCGAGATTGAACAGCGGATTATTGCCGAGGAGGCCAGGGAGGATCTGAACGAGCAGGGGGACGAGGTTAATCCGGACACTATCGTCAGTCGGCTGCTCTGGCCCCGGCACCCGCTGGGGATGCCGACCATCGGAACACTGGAAAGCATCGCCGCCATCGGGCCAGAGGATCTTGCCGCGCATCTGAAGACCTATTACGTCCCATCAAATGCGGTGCTGGTGGTGTCGGGACCGGTAAAAAACAGTGCCGTTCTTGCCGCCGCCCGGGAAAGTTTCGGGGGGTGGTCCGGCTCGATTCCGCCGTCACCTTCCCTGGTGACGCTCCGTCAGTCCACGCCCCAGATCCGTTGCGTACAGGATTCCGACAGCCAGATGAATCTGCAGATTGCCTTTCTCGGTTTTGCCCGCGATGACCGGCGTTTCATGGCGCTCCGTTTTTTGCGCCGGATACTTGCCGGCGGCGGCAGTTCACGCCTCCACCTGCGCCTGCGGGAAGAGCTGGGCATCATTTATTCCGTGGACGGTGCTATCGGTGCGTACGACGAAACCGGCTGTCTGGCGTTTGATCTTTCCACCGCTCCTGACACCCTGATCCGCGCGGTTGAGGCAACCTTTGAGGAACTGCTGCGCATTGCCGCCGTTCCGATCCCGGAAGACGAGCTGGAGCGGATTCGCAACTCCTATATATTTGACCTTGAATTCAGTCGTGACTCGGCCTACGAAATGGGGGGGCGATACGGCTGGGGGGAACTGATGGGGGTTGTGAGGAGCATTGAAGAGGACCAGTCAGAGGCGCGCCGCATTACCGCCGCCGATCTTCAGGACACCGCCAGAGCGCTTTTTGCCCCGGAAAATCTCCGTCTGGTGGCGGTGGGCCCGTGGAAGCGGGGCATGAAGAAGGTTCTCCGGGAACGGGTAACGGAATATCAACAGCAATTTTGAGCGGGCTTAACAACAAAACCGCCTCACGCAAAGACGCAAAGACGCAAAGACGCAAAGA
>CAINRC010000133.1 GCA_903852495.1 uncultured Geobacteraceae bacterium
AAGAAAAAAATGCAGACTGGCGGCGATTTTTTAACTTTTTATATTCAAAGAACACTGCAATAACCTAACCGGACAACGCTGATTCTTTATCACCTATTTACATCTAGCCTTCTACGACTCCCTGCAACTTTCTCATTTTCTCTTTGCCGATAATGTATATAGTGCTTCAATACAGACTTACATGCCGCGCAGCTTCAACTTTTCGAGGATGAACGCAAGAAACTCTTTGCAACTCAAGAAATGGATGCTATCAACGACCGCTCCAGTAGAATGTCAGTCACGTTCGGGACTCTGTTGCCTGGGAAGGAGAGGGCGGAGTCGCATGTAATCCTGCCGCGCTGGAGACCGGACGGTGTAAAGAACATCACTATGGAATGAATCATATAATTGCCGTAACTCGGCATCTTGGAGATAACATTGAAAGTTACTGAAAAATCGCTACGCGCTAGATGTACCGAGCTGAACCTGGGTTTACTGAAAAATACGACCTTTGGCATTCGTTTTGAGCGTTTTTCGGCTGGGTACAAAGTTGAACTTCAATATCGGGATGCCACACCGCCGCAGGTGCTAATTCAAGAAGCTACCGCATCTGAAGCTGCTGCTGCGATCGAAGGGGCAGTAATCGGCGCGGTTGCAGTCCAATCTGCCGGCACTGGAACTCCTGAATACGTAACAAGGGAAACTTTCGTACGTCAAGCAGGAGAGAGGTGCCCGAAGTGTCAGACCAAGGATCTCAACATCGGTCACCTGTCGGTAGGTAAAGGTGATATTGTTCAACAGTGCTCATGTGTTCGTTGCGGATTAGTCTGGAAAAGTATTTATCGCCTCGATGATTACGACTGTTCCGTAGCTACTGTGTTGACAGAATCTTGAGCCGTTCACAATTCAATGCACATTCCGATTTACATTCCGAAATCTTTGAGATGAAGAGCTCTCCTGAGATTTAAAACGAGCCCATTATATGATTGAATTGCAAAACGTAACCAAAAGATATGACTCGCTTACGGCTGTAGACGATGTTTCTTTCTCTGTCAATGCAGGTGAGTGCTTTGCTCTGCTCGGACCCAATGGTGCCGGGAAGACAACAATCGTTAAGATGCTGCTCGACTTTACACGACCGACATCGGGACGCTTGTCATTAAGCGGCTTCCCAAGTACTCAAGCAGAATGTCGACAATCAATCGGTTATCTTGCTGAAAACCACCATATCCCATCATGTCTGTCTGGGTGGCAATACCTCCTGCGTTGCGCTGAATTATTGGATGTAGACCGGTTCGACGTTACCGATCAATGTAGGCGTATTGTCGAGCTGATCGGAATGCAAGGCAGGGAAAATACAAAAGTCGGTACATATTCCAAGGGCATGATCCAGCGGTTCGGATTAGGTGCGGCGCTCATGGGTGATCCGAAACTGTTGATATTAGATGAGCCAACCTCCGGTTTAGACCCAATCGGCATCAGAGAAATACGCCAGCTCTTGGAGTCGCTTAAAGGTCAAGGTATGACTATTTTTCTGAATTCACACATGCTGTCGGAAGTTGAAAAAATATGTGACACCGCCGCTATAATAAATCGTGGCAAGCTTCTGGTAAAAGACACAATTTCCGCCATTGTCAAAGACGGTGAGACGCTGGAAGATGTGTTCATACGACTCGTGAAAGGCTGATATGAAATCCTCGAAAGCACTTCCACCTATTACAAGGATTGCTAAATATACGCTTATCGATGAAGTGCGGCAGAGAAGTTTCATCGTCATGTTCGTGATCTGTGCAATCTTTGTATTGCTTATTCGTGGCTGTTACCAGGGTAATTACATGGTGGACGGGCATTCTCTTGATGCCGGCACCATTGTCAGAGTTGTCTCAAAAGTGACCTTCCATATTATTGGCGCTGGCGTGATGGTCTTAGCTGCTTTACTTTCGATGCGAATATTCAGGCGTGACCGTAACGAAGGGATGCAATCGTGTATTTTGTCCAAACCGATAGCCCGCTGGCAATATGTTCTCGGTAAGATCGTCGGATTGTGGGTCTTGTCTGTGGCATTTATGTTCATCCTGCATAGCATTGTGTTCTTAATCACATCCATCAATCTGAACGTTTTCATGCCGGAATACCTCATAGCCTCGCTGATATGTTCCATCAACCTGCTCTTTGTGATTATTACTGCACTTTTTTTATCGTTATTGATGTCCGACATTGTCGCTTTTCTTTGTGTACTGGGCGTCGGTGTTGTTGGCTTTGTAGCCGACGGTATAGCTGCTGCCAGCCACAGTCAGATTGCGCAAGCGATAGTGCAGCAATCGGGTGGTCATCCACAGTCCGACTTGGCTTGGTGGAAAGTTGTTTATTTTTTATGGCCGAAACTCTTAGGTGTTCAACAGTTGTCATCTTCGTTGTTTGAAAGCGATTCGCTTCATGGAATCGGTTCTGCATACCCGGTCATTAATATCCTTCTTTACTGCCTTATTCTAGGAGCATTGCTTTTCAAACGTTTCAAGGATGAAGAGGTTGTCTAGTTATTGTGATTGATTATGACTGTTCATCTGTTACAGCTCTGCTTTAAAATTAATACTCTCACATACTAATATATAAACACTATATTCTTTACAATACGAAGGAGTCTCAATGTTCAACAACTGGCATAGTCTAACAAAGCCGTCACAACTACAGGTTGATGCTGATACACTTACAGCCACCTACGGTAAGTTTTGTGCCGAACCATTCGAAAAAGGTTTTGGAACTGTACTCGGTAACTCGCTGAGACGTGTTCTTCTCTCCTCTATTCAGGGTGCTGCAATTACCTCGTTGCGAATCAAAGGTGTTTTGCACGAGTTCTCTGCCATTCAAGGTGTTACTGAGGATGTTGCTGAGATCATCTTAAACCTGAAAGCCGTCCGGTTTAAATTGCATTCTACCGGTCAAGCTACGGTTCAGATTAAGTGCAAAGGAGCTGGAGTTATCTCTGCCGGCAGTATTATTACCGGGCATAACGTTGATGTGATGAATCCGGACAAATACATCGCTACCTGCGGAAATGATGCTAATCTTGACGTTGAGATGACGATAAAAACGGGTCGCGGGTATGTACCGGCTGAGCGCAACCGTGTCGAAAATGCTCCTGTCGATACTATTGCAATAGACTCAATTTACACGCCGATCAGGAAAGTTAATTTCGCAACAACTACGCACACTCATGCCGGACAACTTACCGATTATGATACGTTATGCCTCGAAGTATGGACCGACGGCAGTGTCACACCTGAAGATGCTGTAGCGTATGCAGCTAAAAATTTAAGAGAGGAATTTCGCATGAAATTTACCGGCCAACGTTTAGCTTGTTTTGTAGTCGCAGCACTTCTGTCAGTTACCACCGCTACACTTTGTAATGCTGGTTTCAATGTTAACGTCGATATAGGTATTCCGGTAGAACAAGTACAAACGCCTCCACCCCCAGCACAGGTCGAGCTACCTCCACAACCACCACAGTTTGTGTATGTTCCCGATCTTGGATACTATGTTGCAGCAGGGGTAGCCTACGACCTACTCTATGTTGGTCGCAAGTATTTCTATTTCAACAACGGCATTTGGTATCAGGCTGACCATTATGGCGCACCGTGGGTCTATACACCCGTAAACAGACTTCCAGTACTTATGACGAGACACAGCTATGTAGAATACCGCAAACATAGAGAAGCAGAATTGGTCAAACACCAGCACGAAAAAGATTACAAAGGCGAATTTCATAGACCTGAAGTGAGAAAAGAAGATAAAAGGGAAGAACACAGGGACGAAAGACGTTAGTTCAGTTAATACCGACCATCTTTCACCAAAAAAAGAGGCATTTCCCTACCGGCATTTGCTTTTTTTTTAGCAAGCAGTCGGACCGCAACCATCTGATGAAGTTGAATCTAACTGGAGAAGAGAATATAAAGACTGAGGTAGCAGAGGAGGCTACTCTTTGAAATAGACTCAGAGTCCTGATTTTAAAAACATCAAACATCGTAACATTTATGCTTATAGATTTCAGCGAAGGGTCGATAAGGTAAGTACGAAGTATTTTTATCGCTGACGACCAAAGAGGATCATGGGGAGCAAGGGGGTGATACCCCATGTCAGTATCAGCAATTACATCATTTGGCACACCAGTAATTGGCTCAACGTACCAGTTCCCGACAAAGAAACTGTATCAGCCTACTAAGTCGGCACAGAGCACATCGTCAAAACCGTATCAGGTAACTCTTACAAGTGAGGCAAAGGCAAAATCACTGGAATTACAGGGTTACACAGTTGATATGATTTCAGCTAAGTTGGGGTTGAGTACATCAGTTGTAGATCAGTATTTAGGTATTGCTGGTACTACTTCCAAGTCAACGTACACTCCGCCCAAGTCTACTTATACACCATCTAAGTCAACTGGCGCATCGGCATAAAGCATGTTCAAATTCAGGGATTTCCATAATCCGTTTGATGAACGTCAACTACTTTTACCGGTCGTATTGCGGAAACAGAAGGAGCCCGTGGGGCGACTGGAGTTTTCGCTGCCTCGAAATCATTTATGTGTGCGACCTCATAAGCTCTTTGCCTTTTTCTTGCTATAGCCGATATCAGATCTCGATATGTTGTGCAGCCGATTTGGATACAAGTTGTCGTTCTTTTTGATCAGAATACAACCTTTGAGATCTGTGATTGTAGAAATTGATGTGACTCGTCATCCCTAGGTGGGTTAGAACAAAAGAGCGTCCTTGCCTGCTAATGTTTAGACTTTATAACCCGTTCTCTGAGGCAACCCTTTAGATTTTTGTTTAAAATCAACTTACTGTTCCGTCGCTAGCTTCCAACTTAGATCCGGGTTGAATGATCTTATTTTACGGGCAATTTCTGCCGTTTTCGGCCCCAGGTTTTTTTGGTATACTCTTCCACGTTGGTTAACAATAAAAGTCATTACCCCTGAAGAGCCCCAATTGGCGGGATAGGCAACGAGTGCAAAACCTGCCACCATGTTGCTGTTTATTATATAATTATATTTGCCGCCAGGGGCATGTTTTCCCTGGCGCTTGAGGATTTTGAAATAGTAGCCGTGGAATGGTCGCGTACCATTTCCTCCCTCCTTACGTATCTGCATGTACCCTTCTTCTTTTGCTTTGGCAACCAGCGGACCAAGGGGGCTCTCTTTTTCTCCTGGCTTCGTCTGCCAATAGAGCCCGTCTCTGTGCCCCGGAGCACTGATCATCCGCTGAGCATACTTTGGCACCTGTTCGCCATCTGGCTCTGCCATAGCGTAATATTCCCGTTGAGCTTCAACATATGCTCGACTTGTCTTGATTGCATGTAGTTCGTTATGGCCGATTCTCCGTGTTAGAATTTCCTCGCGTCCTGCCTCGGTATCAAAATGCCAGTTGCCGTTCTTTTTTACTATAGGAACAGGAAAGGGCCATTTCTTCGCACCAATAACAAGATGCGCCTTTTCATCTCCGTCTTTGACGAGCTCTACTCCTTCAGCAACTCTCCGGGCAAAATGTTCAAATTCAACGGACTGGTCAACCGGGTCCACAGGTTCGAGCTCTCGGGCTACAGGTCCAAATAGTGCCTTCAGAGCTGCATGGTCTTTGGCCTGAACCGCAATAACCAGGTTCTGAAGAACTTCGTCTGATGAAGAAAAAACTTTGGGGCCTGACTCAAGCGGGACAGCAAAACTACTGACCGCAAACATTGTCAATATCAGAAACGGGAATGCCAGTAGATAGAATGACTTGCAGCCCGATACTATGTTGTGTCTATTTTTCATCATGTCTCTGTTCCTCTCTAAATCCATGCATTTCTAATTCTATAAAGTATTACTGATTCAGCTGTCGCTTTCCGCTGTTTTGAACGGCAGGTCGTGCCGGTGAAGGGTGATTACCACCAGTAGGTGTTGGTCGCGATATGTTTGCAGGACGTGTAATACTACTGGGGGATGGTTGCTGCCTGTTTATTTGTTGCATACTACCTCGGCTGATCTGTCCCCGCTCGCGGTAGGTTTTGGCGTCCGCACTGTTACCGTAGCCACCATAACCGGTGTTTGCAGCAGGCTGAGAATCTTGGGGTATCCGCCCGCGATACAGATCCGTATTAGAGGGGAGCACTGCTGTCGGGGTGACCACTTTAACTGGTTGCGGTGTAGAGTGTTGTGGTAGAGTTTCATGTCTTGTTGAGACTGACGCCGGTGCGCGATTTTCACGGCGTTGTTCAACATTGCTATGGAGATCTTCACGATAGCGGGCCGTATCGTGCTGCAATACATTTCGGTTAATGTTGATAGCCATGTTTCTGCTGTTGCTATAGGTACCGAGCTGAGGACTAATGTATTTACGTGCTCGACTTGCCCAACCCTCTCCGCGCCAGCCATGGTAGAAAATTGTCTGATGACGCCAGTCACAGTCGCGGTTCAACCAAGCTCCGATTGAGAATCCCACTCCGAAAGTTATGAATCCATATGCTGGTGCCGGGTCAGTGTATACTATTAGCGGGTCATACTGAGGAACATAAATCACTTGTGGAGCAGCCGGGACTATCTGTATTAACCCGTTAGTAACAATTACTCCCTGTTGAGGAGTAGAAACCAGATTCCCCTCTTGTAATGCTTTGGTTCGTAGGCGCTGGATCGCGTCCATTACGTCACCCGGCTGATTAAAGTAGGCCTGCCCGAGAGATATGGTCCAGTCATACTTATTATCCAGCATATTAAGTACCTCAGGGTAATGTGCCACCGACCGAACGCTCACATCCCATGGCTGATCGTCAATCAATGCCGATTTTCCGTACCGTTTCTGGTAACGTACTGCTTCGTCAATTTGATCAATATAAGTTGAGGCGGGTAGTTCTACTTTGTCACATTTGAAATTAGCATAAACAATTGATTTTACTTTGATAATATGGTATAAGCGGTTATCTTTTACAACATTTTTTGTAACTATTCAGCACCTTGTTCTTTCACATTCATAAAATCCGGGAATTTTCCCTCAAAGAGCAGGCGCAAGCCCTCGGACGCAGTGACGCCTTGTTTCATGCAGGTTGACAGATAGCTTCGGATTCGGCAGAAGATTTTTGCCCCTTCCATTGCTCGAAAGCATCCAGATATTTTCTGTTGAACTTTGGTCATTCTCAAATCGTTTTCAGCCTGGTTGTTTGAGAATGGTACGATTTCATCATCCATGAATCGTAGTGTTTCTTCTTCAAAGTCTCTCAGGCGTTCCAGAAGGTTTCTTGCAGTTGATCGTGCTGTCTTGCCTTTTTTCTTTTCTGCCGGTTCTTCGGGTGGTGGGCATTCAAGTTCAGCTTCAAGCAGCAAATCACGGTAACGTTTTCGATAGTGCTCTGATGTTGCCTTTTCAAGACAACCTCCTGCATCGTTGGTCGCTTTGTTGATTTCCTTGAGAAGCAGTATCATCTGCTCTGCCCATTTTTGCTTATCCTGCTCTACGGCTCTTTCCAGCTCGCGAATGTGATGAGCGTTGCAGAGTGAGTGTAATCCGCCATATTTGAAATACGGCTTCCAATGATCGTGGCAGATAATGCCTTTATACACTGGCAGTATCCCCATCTCGTTGTTCGCTTCAGATCCTCGCGTTTCGTGAGGATAGAAAAAGGTGAACCACTCATTGGAAACATTATGCAGCCAACGTCGTTTGCCGCCGATATTGATGCCGGTTTCGTCGCAATGGATCAGAGCCGCCGACTTCAGTTGCTCTTTGAGCCATGACTCAAATGATTCAAGGCGTTCAAAAGCATCCTTGTTGAAATTGTTGATCGTGCCGGCGCTGATGGGAATGCCCATCTGATCCTGAAACTGCTCCTCGACACGGTTGTAAGGAATAAGTTGATACAGAGACAGATAGACAGCGTTACTCTTAACTCCGATACCGTATTGAACCGGTCTGGTTACATCCTTGGGAAACTCGGCAACATAGCGCTTGCCATTTTGGTGCTCAATGACCTCGGCACGCCATTCGGTAACAAAGGTGCTGATGTCAATATCGACAACTTGACGAGTCTCGTAGCCGGTAATTCTGTAACTACCGGATGGCAACGTACTCCTGTCAAGTTTGATTTCCTTTATCCGATCAGGGTCAGAAACCTGCTTTAGTGTAGTTCCAATATGACCGTGCTGACCACCGGGTTTCCGATCACCTGGCTCTTTAAGCTTCTTTTCTCGATTGGGATCAGTTGATGGCGGTTTGCTGCTGTTCTTGCTGTTGAGCCCCAGACGGTTTGCCAATATGGTGACCAGAAGCAGCAGGACATCAAGAGCAACCTTGAGTGCCGGAGATATATTCTTCTCTTTGGCTATCAGTTCTTTTGCCGTTTGTATGCTTGCTTCTATATTGACGCTCTCAACTGTCATACAACCACCCGTGTTTGTGATAAGGCACTATAACACAGGTTTTTGAGAGCAAATTTTTCGCGCCAGGTGGCCGTATAAGCCGATATTTTATTTTACGCACGGTCGCCAATGCTAAAGCATTTTGCAGACACAGCAGACGCCGCACCGCGCCTTCAACACAGTAACGCGGGCAGGGTCCCAAGGTGCTCCGGGTTTTCAAAAAAACGCCCAAAAACCGTGTCAAGAACTTTTTTCAAAGAACAAAAAATAAATTATGCTGAATAGTTACCATTTTTTTATCGAGATAATCATGCACCACAGTCCATACTACCCATTACGAATCTGAAAGGAATACCAATGTTAACCAAAGTCCTCTGGGATCTTTGGCAGCATCATTTGTTTTGTTTCATGATCGTTATTCCCAGTTTTTCGTCTCACAAACAAGATCTGTAGCAACGCAAGCTCTTCACTATTTGACCGGACTTGCCCAAGCATTTCGCAAGAACATGGAACGGATGACAGAAGTGGTTGTAGATTCCGAATATCAGTCGTTGCAGCACTTCGTCAGTCACTCGCCGTGGGCTTACCGGCCTGTGATGGACCAAGTGGCGTTGGATGCCGACCGTCTTTTTTGTGGTGATCCTGACGTCGGTCTGATCATTGACGAAACCGGTATACCCAAGAAAGGGAAGAAGTCTGTTGCCGCCGCACGACAATGGTGCGGAAATCTTGGTAAAGTTGATAACTGCCAAGTAGGCGTATTCAGCTCCCTTGTTCGTGGGGCATCCGCAACCCTTATTGATTGTCGGCTGTACGTTCCCAAGGAGTGGACCGATGATCGCGACCGGTGTGACGATGCCGGAATACCAGATGATGTGGTATTCGAAAGTAAGTCACAGCTTGCGCTTGGGAGCATCGAGCATCTGCGATCTCTTGGCATACGTTTCTCCTGGGTTGGCATTGATGGCGGCTACGGCAAGGAACCTCACTTTCTGAGTACTCTTGATAGCATGGGTGAACAGTTTGTTGCCGATGTCCACAAAGACCAACTTATTTACCTGAATGACCCTGCACCGTACATTCCGGAGCGAAAAACGGTAAAAGGACGAACCCCATCAAAATATAAGACGGATGTCCCAGGTGTTGAGGTACAAGCATGGGCGACAGCTCAACCTAAAGACGCCTGGCAACGCATTACTACAAGGGACACTACTAAGGGCAAACTTCAGGTTGACATCCTTGCCCAGAGGGTATGGGTCTGGAACAAGGAAGAAGCAACCGCACGCTACTGGTATTTAATTGTTCGGCGCGAAGTTGACTCAAAAGACACCATCAAATACAGCTTTTCCAATGCTCCGCAAGGCACCACACCGGAGCGATTAGCCTTCATGCAGGGGCAACGATATTTTGTCGAACGTTCTTTTCAGGATGCCAAAGGAACTGCCGGCATGGATCATTATCAGGTTCGCGGCTGGCAGGCTTGGAATCACCATATGGCGTTGGTCATGATGTCGATGCTCTTTATGCTGGAAACACGACTTGAGCACAAAGAAAAACTCCCTTTGCTGAGTTGTCCGGACATTGCAAAACTGCTGTCTACATTCCTTCCACGACGGGATGCTAACATCGAAGAAGTGTACCGGCAAATGGAGTACCGACATAAGCAGAGACAGGCGAGTATTGATTCTGCTTATTGGAAACAATTCAAGGCGTTAGGCGTGAAGCCAATGTGACAAAGTAGAAGTAGTATCTGGGCAAGAAGCGGGTCAGGATAAAGTGCAATGGGGGCAAGTAAATTATCCAGTTCCTCAATAGAGAACAGATTGCTTGACTGAATAGTCGTATCAGAAAATACGATAGGTTGATCATCATCAGCCCACGTCATAGGCTCTCCGACAAAATTCAGGATAACGAGTGCAGCAACAATAATAACAATATAGTTTTTCATCGTTTTCTCCAGGGCAGACAGCAATCGACCTGTTTTCAACTGTAACAGGAAACTTTAGTGAGTCAATGGTACACGAGATTGCAAGGGCTCCCCGCCTCCCCCCAACGCCTTGTAAAGAGCGATGAAATCTGTGGCTATAGTGCGATAGCTTTGTACTAACGCGTCTTCCGTTACATAAAGCGAGCGTTGGGCAGTTGCCACATTGAGAAAATCCGTTTGACCTTCCGAATAGAGCTGCACCGACAAATCAACGGCTTTGCGATTGGCAACCACGGCGCTATTGAGTGCCGTGCGGTGTTGTTGTTCCTTGGTAAACGCAATCAATGCGTTCTCGACATCCTGAAATGCAGCCAGCACAGTTTTCTGGTATGCTATGAAAGCTTGGTCGCGCAAAGCCTCTTGAACATGTACATTTGATTCAATCGCCCCCCCCTGGAATATGCGCCAGTTCACTGAGGGGCCGATACCGAACGAGCGACTTGAGCCACTCCACCACGTTTGCAACAGATTACTGTTCCAACTCACGGCACCGGTAAGAGAAAACTCGGGAAAGTAGTCCGCAATTGCAGCGCCTATCTGGGCAGTGGCGGCATGCAATTGAGCCTCGGATTCTCGTATGTCGGGACGACGGCGCAAAAGGTCGGAAGGTAAACCCGAAGGGACTTCCGTCGGCACGTCGGGCAGGTTGCCTCGAGGTGTCAACTTTTCCAATAAATCGGCAGGCGGTAAGGCCAGTAACACGCTCAGAGCATAAATGGACTGGCGTTCGGCTATTTCATAGACAGGAATCTGGGCATCGGTAACTGCTACGATAGAATCGGCATTTGCAACGTCAAGCGCACTGGCAAAACCAACATCATACCGCTTATGCGTTATTTCAGCAGTTCGTTGTTGAGCTTTCAGATTACTTTGTGCAATGAGTATCTCCTGCTGGTAACTGCAAAGCTGGATGTAGTTTAACGCTACTTCGGCAACAAGACTTACTTGAACGGCACGTATGCCTTCGATGGCAGCTTCTATGCTCGCGTCGGCAGACTCGATGGCACGGCGCTTTCCGCCAAAGAGGTCAAGCTCCCACACAGAGTCCAAGCCGGCTTGGAAAAGATTCTGTTCGCCTGACGCCCCTGCTTTTTGTCCCCACTGGTAACCACTTGATGAGCTGATGGACGGCCAAAAAGCGCCGGAAGCGATCCCCTTCGCAGCACGTGCCTGACGTAAGCGTACCACGGCGCTTTTCAGATCGAGGTTTGATTTCACCGCTTCTTCGACCAGTGTGGTAAGTATTGGATCATTAAGCTGACGCCACCACCGGGTGAGGTCAAGCTCGCCGATAGATGCTATTGGTGGTTCCTTTACCGGCGTTTTTTCACTGCCGGACCACCCTGGAGGAGATGGTGTTTGCGGCGGAATATAATTTGGTCCTACCATACATCCACATACTGTCAGCACGACCAAACCAAGAACAAAAACCAATACTAAAGCAGAACGCCGCCGAACATTTGTATTCATACCTTCCGCCTCACTCATATCGAAGCGCGTCGATGGGATTTAAACGTGATCCCTTCCACGCCGGATAGAAACCGAATAAAACGCCGACAGTTGCCGATACGATCACTGCAGCAACGATTGCACCGACCGAAGCGGCAGTCGGCCAATGTAGAACCGAAGAAATTATATATGAACTGGTACGGCCAAGCAAGATACCCACCGTACCTCCAAGCAGACACAGTACTATGGCTTCAGTCAGGAATTGCCGAAGGATGTCGCCCGGCTCAGCGCCCACGGCCATGCGAAGCCCGATTTCACGGGTTCGTTCGGTCACCGAGACAAGCATGATATTCATTATGCCGACACCGCCGACGACAAGAGAAATCATCGCGACACACAATAGCAGTTTTGTTATCATCTCAGTAGTCGAGCTCATGGCCTTGGTGATCTCGGCCATATCGCGAACGCTAAAATCGTTTGGACCGGATGGTCGTATATGGTGACGCTCTCGCAATAATGCGGTGATTTGCTCGATAGCAGAAGGAATGTGGCTGCTCGACCGTGCCGCGGTCAGAATCTGGTCCACATTGGTAAAACGCATTGGTTTCGGGGTGTCTGCCAGTTCGCTATCGGATGGAACAGGGTAAAGATTTAATTGAGCAGCAGGATACGGATTATTCGTGGAAGAGTCGGTCGTACTACTTTGATTCGAGCCGCCCAGGGAGGAAGCAACCACGCGATATTTAATCGTAGTCCATGGGGCCAGCAGGATATCATCCTGATCCTGCCCCATCATATTTGCTCCCTTTTTCTTCAATACGCCGACAACCTTGAAAGCAACGCTCCGGATGCGAACCTCCTTGCCGATGGGTGATCGCCCGCCAAACAGTTCCCGCATGATTGTCTGGCCAATGATGCAAACTTTGCCGGAATTGCGGACATCATGTTCGGTGAATGACTCTCCCTCATCCAGATCGGACCATTCACGTACCTCCAGAAACGAGGGAGTGGTGCCATAGATATACGTCGGTACCCAGTTGCGATTTCCATACACGATCTGAGTCCGGGCGCGCACAATCGGTGCCACACTGCCGAGGGCAGGACATTCTCTGCCGATCGCATCCGCATCCTGCGGTGTAAGCGTCATCATACTGCCGGCGCCAAAGTTGATGCCACTGGTGTTCGCGGCTCCCGGCACGACAACCAATGTGTTTGCACCGATGCTGGCCATGGTACGCCTGATGGCAATGGTTGCTCCGTTGCCGATCTCCATCATTGTGATCACTGCCGCAACACCGATTACAATACCCAGTGTCGTGAGCATCGTGCGCAGGACATTACGCCTGAGCGCACCCAATGCAGTTTTCGTGGTGCCGAACATCTTCATACGTCACCTGCGACTATTAGCGGCTCAATACCGTCTTCAAGAAGGCCGTCCTTAATGCGAATGGTCCGCTGGGCCCATCCAGCCACCCCCTGATCATGGGTCACGAGTATAATGGTTATCCCCTCGACACTGTTGAGCTGCTGAAACATCTGAAGAATTTCTTCACTGGTACGGGAATCGAGGTTGCCGGTCGGCTCGTCGGCAAGAAGTATGCGAGGATGGTTGACCAACGCCCGGGCAACCGCCACGCGCTGCTGCTCGCCCCCTGAAAGTTGAGACTGTTGGTGATCGATGCGATCCGCCAAACCAACTTTGCGCAGCAGATCGATGGCACGAAGTTTCTTTTGCTGTTCGCTAAGGTTTTCTCTGGAGTAGGTTAACGGCATCATGACATTTTCAAGCGCGGTAGTGCGCGGCAGCAGGTTGAAGCTCTGGAATACGAATCCGATTATCCGATTCCTCAATCGGGCTCGCTCATTAGCGGTAAGCCGGGAAACTTCCCGGCCATCCAGCCAGTATTCGCCGGATGTCGGATGATCCAAGCACCCAAGAAGATTCATCAATGTGCTTTTGCCCGATCCGCTTGTTCCCATCAGCGCAACGAGTTCACCACCGGCTACGTTCAGTGTTATTCCCTTTAGCACCGGTACCGCAACCTCACCAAGGTGATAGGTTCTACAAATGTCCTTCAGCTCGATAAGATCCATTGGTTCGTTTCGATTTTCCATTAACGTTCGCGCTCTGCACCTGGATTATCAGGGCCGGTCTGTCCCTGGCGCTGTCCCCGCCCCATTGGTTGAGGCATAAGCGGGCTGCGTTCCGTGCCCACCCCAACCGCGGTGTCCCTTAATGTTTCCCCAATAATCACGTTCATGCCATCAGCCACATCCTTGCCTTCGACTTCCGTAAAGCCACCGTCTGTCAAACCGGTGTTTACGCGGATGGGACGGACAAAGTTTCCTTGTGCGACCCAGATAGTCCCATGAGATTGCGACGCCTCAACAGCACCTGAATCTCTACCATTCTCGCGTTTGGCACCTTTTGCGGCATGTATTTTTGAGCGGGCATCCGGCGCAATCTGGTCCGGTCGCGGTGACCAGCGCAGGGCCGCATTCGGAACAAGCAACACATCTGCCCGTTTGCCGGTGATGAATCGTGCGTTGGCCGTCAGGTACGGGAGAAGTGCACCGTCATCGTTGTCGGTATTTACCTCGACAATGTAGGTGACGACATTCTGTGTCATTGTTGCGTTGAGGCGAATCTTGCCGACCTGTCCTTTGAATTCCCGGTGAGGAATTGCATCGACGGTAAAAGTTACCGGCTGACCTTTATATATACTGCCGATGTCGGCTTCATTTACCGACACCCAAATTGTGATGCGCTTGAGGTCTTTTGCCATAAGGAACAGACTCGGTGCACTCAGGCTTGCCACGACGGTCTGACCGATATTGACTCGCCGGTCGATGATTACCCCCTTGACCGGGGACGTTATGGTACAGTAACCCAAATTGATCCTGGCGTTGGTCAGTGCTGCCCTGCTTTGCGATAGTGAGGCTTTTGCCTGCTCAACGGTTGCCTCGGCAACACCCACGTTTGCTTTTGCAACTTCAAAATTGGCAAAGTACTGGTCGTACGCACTTTGCGCCAATGCATCCGAAGGGCCGAGCTTCTTCGCCCGCTCCCAGTCCTGTTGCGCCTGTAGCAATTTTGTTTTCATTTGCAGCACGTTGGCATCGGCGCTGGTTTTATTGGCCGTAGCCTGCTGTAATTGGGCGATGGCAGTTTCCAAAGCAGTGACATACAGTGAATCGTCAATTTTTGCCAGTACGGTCCCTGCATCGACTACCGAGGCATAATCGATAGTTTTTCCGTTTTTATCTTTGCCGAATGTTCTAATCATCCCGCCAACCTGTGCTCCCACATCCACTACTTCTGTCGGTTCGACCGTACCCGTGGCACTGATCGTGGCCAATAGATCGCCACGCTTTACCTGTGCCGTATGAAATGCCGGGTCCTTATCAATCTTGTGATGTGACCACCAGATCCCAACACAACCGACCACCGCCACCACGACCATACCCATGACGGTGATTCCAATAGTTCGACGCATAGACAGTTCTCCAAAATTTTGCCAAGGTACCTGGATAAATATCAGGCTTTCGGTCACATATATCAGGTATATGTGGAGCAAATATGGATTGAATGTGGATTTATGCGCAGTTGCCATAATTACGCTTCTAATAGTAATGAAAAATGGCTACGTTACATCTGACATTGTGGGCATCTGGAGGCTGGAAATGACTCGATTTTTTCATTCAATATTCGGCAGTCCCACCACAACAGAAAGTAACTATCCGGAATCTCTTATTAAAGCAGCTATTGAACATGCCGTGGACGGCACTGATCCGTGGATTCGTGCTGTATCGGGATACAGGAAAAAATTGCGGCCGGCGGTCGAGCGAGCAATTGATTATGTGGTGGCGCTGGTGGATGGCATGGAGCCACCAATTGAAATGGGACCCGACATATTTGACGAAGATCCTCAACTGCACACATTTTTTATCTCAACAACCGATATGCGGAAGATCGTTAAAAACGATCTAAATCTTGCACATTTCCTGTCTGAGAAGAACGGATCCTTGTCCAGTGTATATGCCCTGTTAGTCATGGAAAAACAGGAAAAAGTTATTCTTGGCGCCGAGTTGTCCGGCGAGATTATTCAGTACGGCGTTCCCCATACTGTCGTCAGCTTTGAGGGGCATAGACTAATCGATCCGACGGAAAGTAAAGATGAAACACTCCATCAACTCAAGAGAAGAGTTTTTAATCATCTGCTTATTCTTGCGCTTAGACGCATAACCATCGTAAAGACAGAACATGAGAAGCTTGAACGATATCGGGCTCTTCTTCAGTCAAAACTTAATTTATTACATCGCAGTGGTTGGGGGTTTGATAAAACAGCTGCAGACGAACAATTGGATGTTTATGACATAGAAAATCTGCTTGAGCGAATCGAGACGAATCTGTTGGAGCTCGGTGGAGATGACAATATGATCGAGGTCTATCTGGAAATTGTCATAGACGTACTGAACCAACCGGAAGAGAATCTTTGGTTCAGGAAAGAAACTTCAATCATAGACCACATGGGGATCAAACGGAGCAAGACCGCCTCCGACACACGGGAAGCCATTTTTAATGTGATTTGTAACTCCGAAGGTCATAATTTTGTAGTATCACTGGTCTCTCTTTCTGGAGACATGATTCAGAAAATCACGCACTGAGGTGTAGTGTACCGGATATAAATTCACACCACCCCAATAGGGTTAATTACATTCAACATTGTCACTTGATGGTTACGGGTGTTGACTTTCTTACCGATTCTACAAACAATTTCGATAAGTACTGGCTGTAAGAAAAAGGCTGCCCTGACGCCCTTTAGACATTTTGAAACTCAACATAGAGGAGTCTTTGTTCTACGCTCAAATATGTGCAGTGTATGTGCAGTGTATGTGCAGTGAGTAAATCACCTGCATTACAATCTCCATATTTATTACATAATTACTCCACAATTCAATGTTATCTATTGTCATAGATGATGGCGATTATTATTGGCGACATACACAGCTTCAATGCAGACGACTATATCACAACATCGTCTCCATTTTAGTTGAAATGAACCTGGTTGCCAGGGGAAAGATTGTGGACCTTTGCTACTTTGCGGACCCCGTAAATGCGGGTGATTTCTATAACATTGACTACCTAAAGTTTTTTATAAAGAAGTTTAACTATGCTGCTCTGCCATACCTAAAAAGGCAGGGTGATATGATGTTTTGTGGTAGTTTGATTCACGCAGTCCCGGAAGATGGTATTTGTTGTGGGCTTGGACTTATTAAGTCAAATATACTTCCAAATAGACCGCTCAAACATGTTATTTCAGTGCGTGGACCTTTGACAATCTACCATTGTATGCCAATGTTGCCAAACAAGAAAATATTGATGGGGGACCCCGGTGTATTGGCCGGAGACGTCTTCGTTGGTGAGCTAAAAAATGTTACGACAAATGGAGAAACAATCGGCGTCATTCCTCATTATTCCGATAAGGCACATGCTTGGAAAATTAAGTCCAGAGACCATCCAATACGGATAATTGATATCCAGCGCCCACCGCTTGATGTATTAAGTGACATCAAGCAATGCTGTCATGTTTACAGCTCATCTTTACACGGAATTATTTTTGCTCATGCACTTAATATTCCGGCAACTTGGGTTGAATTTAGTAGTGAAGTTATCGGAGATGGTTTCAAGTTTTATGACTATTATCTCTCACTCGGAGTCAATATTAGCGAAGTTGCTCGGCACCGTATTTCCGACGTGATTGATGTAAGCGTACTGCATAATTCACAAGCATTACCAAAAACGGAGAAAATTAAAGATGATGTGCTGTATTCTCTTTCCTGCCTGGCAGATTTTTTATCTCGTAGCGATTTGAGCGCTGAAAAAAATTAGTAGATACATATCGGTATCACATCTATCCAGTCGCAGGGGTTTGATATTTGCCATACATTGTTGAAAGTGAGGTGAGATAAAAATGGGAATGATTAATTCTACTTTGTCACATTTGAAACAAATGTAATACATTGATATTATTGCTATTATGTGTTATTAATCAGTCTGCGATTATAATCAATTCTGGGCTCCGATGAAACTCAGCCCGTAGTAGCGCAGATACCGTATTTGAAAGGAGTATTAACGATGTTCAACGCCCTTTGCATTCGCTGGCAGCGTCTTTTGTTTCTTTTCACGAACGTTATTCACATTTTTTCACAACCAAAACAAAATCTGTTGCTACGCAAGCTATTCACTATTTGAGTGGACTTGTTCAATCGATACGCAAGAACATAGAACGGATGACAGAAGTGGTTCCTGATTCGGATTATCAGTCTTTGCAGCATTTTGTCACCCACTCTCCTTGGGATTCAAGGCCCGTTATGGATCAAGTGGCAACGGACGCTGACCGCCTGTTGGGCGGCAGTCACGACACCGGCCTGATCATTGATGAAACCAGTTTTTCCAAAGCCGGAAAGAAATCTGTTGCCGTAGCACGCCAATGGTGCGGTTCTCTCGGTAAAATCGAAAATTGCCAGGTTGGCGTTTTTTCCTCTCTTGTACGTGGCTCTTCGGCAGCTCTTATTGATGGGCGGCTGTATGTCCCCAAAGAGTGGACCGATGACCGGAAACGCTGTAGCAAAGCACAAATACCGGATGATGTTGTTTTCAAAAGCAAGTCCCAGCTTGCGATTGATAGTGTCCGACATCTCCGTAGCCTCGGAATCCGTTTCTCCTGGGTGGGGATTGACGGTGGCTATGGCAAGGAACCGCATTTTCTGAGCACTCTTGACGATGATGGTGAACAATTTGTCGCCGATGTTCACAAAGACCAGCTCATTTATCTGGAAGACCCAGCGCCGTACATCCCGGAGCGGAAATCAGCCAAGGGGCGAACACCTTCGCGACATGTTACAAATGTCAAAGCGGCCCAGGTGGACGCGTGGGCTGCAGCTCAGCCGGAAGAAGCCTGGCAACGCATCACCACACGCAATACCACCAAGGGAATGCTTCTGGTTGATATCCTTGTCCAGCGGGTCTGGGTCTGGAACAAGGAGGAAACAAGCGCACGTTATTGGTCTTTGGTCGTCCGTCGCGAGGTCGAATCCAGAGATACCATCAAGTACAGCCTCTCCAACGCACCGGATGACATTTCCGCAGAGCGGCTGGCCTTCATGCAGGGCCAACGATATTTCGTAGAGCGTGCCTTTCAAGACGCTAAAGGTACTGCCGGTATGGATCAGTACCAGATTCGCGGCTGGCAATCATGGCATCATCATATGTCATTGGTGATGATGTCGATGCTCTTTATGCTGGAGACGCGGCTTGAACAGAAAGAGAATCATCCTTTGCTGAGTTGTCCCGATGTTGCTACGTTACTTGCCAGTTTCCTACCACGCCGGGATGCGGATATAGAAGAGGTGTTCAGGCAAATGGAGGTCAGGCATCGGCAACGCCAAGCGAGTATCGATTTCGCATATTCCAGACAACTCAGCAAGTTAGAGGCTCAGCTAATGTGACAAAGTAGAATTAACAGCGTAACAGCAACAACCGACACAACGGCGGCAGATGCGTCCATGAAATCGACCATGGGGCTTGGCAAAGACGATTTTCTTAAATTATTCGTCGCCCAGTTGCAAAATCAGGATCCG
>CAINRC010000134.1 GCA_903852495.1 uncultured Geobacteraceae bacterium
AATCAGCATCACCATTACTCAACAGTTTGCCCATATCACATCAAATGTGGTTTTCAAAATAAGCAATAAATTAGATAGCAAGATTTGAAAAAGTCCCATAAAGTATCCACGTCAAATATTTCAGACTACAAATTTCAACAACTACACTTAGCTTCAGGATCTGCATGGGAAAGTCCCACAAATATTTCACATCATTGCTTATGACAATAATTTACCTGTTAATTGCTGTCAGTCCATTGGCGCCGTTTGCCATGCAGTCGAAGATTTTAGTACATGCCGTAACCGGGGAGTGCTCCGGTGACTGCAAAATAGACGGCTGTTCACTTGAGCGAAGTGCAGCCCATACCTGTTGCTGCTGGCAGAAAAAGCGGAATGACGAGAGTAAAACGCACCAGCATGTAGAGCCTGGCTGTTGTGATATAAAAAAGGTTGAGACACCTAAAAAAGTTGCCAGCTGCTGCGCGGCACGAACTAAAGAAACGAGTGAGATCACCGAACCGGAATCTGTTTCAGGCAGCACCCCTCAAAAAAAGAGGGAAACCACCATACGCAGCAAACCCTGTGGGAGCGGAAAGCTGTTTGCCCTGTTAAATATTGAAGCAAACGAACATCTGCCCTTCATCTACACCGGCGAAATCCCTTCTCCGGCGCAATGCATCCTCACCGCAATCACCCCGAATCGCCTGACATCCCGTTACGGCGATCCACCCGACCCTCCCCCGATAATCTAACCCCCCTCGACAGCCGCAGCTTCAAGCTGAAACTATGTACTGAATGGATTTCCTATTCTTGCGGCGTACTCTTGCGTTCAACACAGACGAGGTCAAACCAATGTCAAAAGGGGCCAAATGGTTTGCATTGTCCCTCTTGCTGCATCTGACAGCAGCTATCATACTGTTTTTACTGGCTTCACGTTCTGTTGAGCGGATGCCGGAAACCATCATGGTGGTTCTTGAAAATCGTGCGGCTAACGATTTTCCGCTGGACAAGTCCGCCCGGAAACCGGCACTCAAAACGGCACGGCCTGCGGGTCCGGTCAGCCTGACTGAACCGGAGAAGCCAGGGGTGTCTCAACAGTTGCTGCAACCGGTTATACCGCCGGTTCCATGGACAAATACGTCTCGTGAACAGAGCAGGAGTATTGAACAGCTAAGGAAATTTCCAGAAGTTCCGGATGCCGGTTCAGCTTTGACACCCCGGACAAAAAGACCTGAACACCCTGCACCGGGTTCAGAGCAGACGGTAACACCGGAAATAACACAACAACGCTATGTGAAAGAGCACTTCAGCTATATCCGTGACCTGATTGCAGCGCAGCTTGTGTACCCTCCCATGGCACGCAGGATGAACTGGAGCGGAAAAGTGGCTGTTGCGTTTGTCATTGCTGAAGATGGCTCGGTCCACTCAATCCGGGTGGTAGAAACATCCGGCTTTCCGCTTCTGGATAAAAGTGCTCTGGAAACGGTCATGAGGGTGGCTCCTTTTCCTAAACCTCCGATACGTGCGGAGATTACGGTGCCGGTAAATTTCAGAATATTAAAATAATCGTTTCATACGCTTCCGTTTCGAAGCGCTATCACAAATTGATGAAGGAGAACATATAACTCATGATAATAGTTAACGTATTGATAGCTGCCCTGTTTTTCGGCACGGTGCTGGCGGGTCAGCCTGCACAGGCCGAAAGCCAGCTACTGGATGAGATAACCATCCGCGGGCAGAAGGAATCGCCCAAAGAGGAAAGCCTTTCTATCCGTGAAGTGCGGGAAAGCTCTGCCAAGGACATGGGTGAAGCCCTGAAACAAATCGAGGGGACCAGCTACGTCCACAAGGGGGCCATCGCCAATGACGTGGTCCTGCGAGGCCTGCAGAAAGATAATATAAACGTACTTGTGGACGGTGTCCGTCTGCACGGCGCCTGCCCATCCCGTATGGATCCGCCTTCATTCCACTATGACTTTGCCGAAATCGAACAGGTCAAAGTAATCAAAGGCCCTTACGACCTTGCCAATCCAGGAGGCCTGGGGGGCGTTATTGATGCCCGGACCAAAAAGACCGGCAAGGGTTTCGGCGGCGATGTCAACCTGAGCTACGGCTCCTGGAGCGCCATCAATACGTCCGCCACCGCCTCTTATGGTGCAGACGTTTATGACGCCCTGCTGGGATATGCCTATAAATATTCCGACATGCCCAAATCCGGCGACGGCAAGAGGCTGACTGAAATTTATCCGTCATCCAGTGCCAACCGTTACAAGACTGATGCCGTCGATTCCAAAGCGTACGAGATCAACACGGGGTGGGGTAAATTCGGTGTAAACCCCACGTCTAATTCGCGCAGCGAGATCAGCTATACGTATCAGGACGCCGAGCATGTCCTGTACCCGTATCTGAAGATGGATGCAACCTACGACAAAACCCATCGCCTGAACTGGACCTACCGGATCCAGAAAATTTCACCGACGCTGCAGGATCTGAAGCTGCAGCTCTACTGGGATACAGTCAAACACCTGATGGATGACAGTTCCCGGTTCACTTCAAATCCATCAACCAGTGTGACCCGAAATTATTCCATGCAGACCGATGCAACTACTCAGGTTTACGGGGCAAAACTGAATGCCGCCATTGCAGCAGGACCGGGCACCATGAAAACCGGGATCGATTATTACAAGCGCAACTGGGATGCGGTCAACCAACGGGCCATGTACACGATGGCCAACCGCTACATGGATACCGCCATGATTCCGGATGCATCCATCGGAAACCTGGGGCTGTTCGGCGAATACGAGTTGCCGTTGGGAAGTCAGCTGGTCTTAAAAAGCGGCCTGCGGGGAGATGTAACCTGGGCCGAAGCGAATAAAACAAATACGCTGGTGACCGCCGGAACAAGCCGCGATTTTGCCAACGTCAGTGCAAACATTCAACTGACCTATACCCCGGTTAAAAATCTGGATATTTTTCTCGGCATCGCCCGGGGTACACGCACCCCGGACCAGCAGGAGCTGTTTCTCGATGTACCGACTCCTGCCGCGCCTACAGCAGCATCGCCATACTGGCATGGCAACAGCGAGCTGAAATCCACCGTCAATCATCAGGCGGATCTCGGTGCCAAATATTCAACCGACCGTTTCTACGTCAACTCCTCGATCTTTTACAGTGATCTGACGGACTTTATAAATCTCTATCAGATACCGTCAAAATTCGAGAAGAGTTACCAGAATATTCACGCCACCATGTGGGGAGCAGAACTGGGCAGCCAGATTTCACTGGATTACGACCTGTTCCTGAGAGGTTCACTGTCCTACGTTGAAGGCAGAAATGAGAGTGCCGGCACCCCGCTTTCGGAAATTCCGCCGCTGTCAGGAACCGTTTCAGTCCGCTACGATAACGGAACATTCTTTCTTGAGGCGCAGGAAAACCTGGCCAGTGAACAGGACAGAGTTGACACCGGACTGCAGGAGACCACCACAGCCGGGTGGGCAACAACTGACATCAAGGGGGGCATCAATTATCGTAATGTTTCACTGATCATCGGGGTCAGTAACCTGTTTGACAAGTATTACTTCAGCCACCTTTCCTATGCCCGCGACCCGTTCCAAAGCGGTTTCAAGGTTCCGGAAAATGGCAGAAATGCGTATTTCACTCTGGCATACAAGTTCTAATTGTCAGCGTATGTTTCACAAAGCAAACCACTTATAAAAGGAGATTGCCACCATGAAAAACATCTGGATAGCCATTTTACTTGTACTGTCGCTCGGAACATTCAGCGTCGCCGCCGAGAAGGTCGAACTGCCGGAGTCCTGCAAGCATTGCGGCATGGATCGTACAAAATTTGCCCATAGCCGTATGGTTGTTACCTACAGCGACGGCAGCAGTGGAACCTGCAGTATTAACTGCGTGGTAACCGACATCAAGGTGGCAAAGAAAGAGGTCAAATCCTTTCAGGTCGCCGATTATAACAGCAAAAAACTGATCAACGCGAAAACCGCCACCTGGGTCATCGGCGGCACTAAAAAAGGGGTCATGACCAAAACTGCAAAATGGGCTTTTGCCGAAAAGGCAGATGCCGACGCCTTCATAAAGGCTAATGGCGGCAAACTGGCCTCCTTCGATGAGGTACTTAAAGCAGCCGAAATAGATGAGGCTGAACGGGCGGAGAGAATGAAATCCCAGGAGAACAAGAAACACGAGCACAAGATGTAGGCATATTGCTCATGCTCTAAAGAAAGAGATTCACACCATAAAAAGCCACCTTCCCGAAGAGGAAAGGTGGCTTTTTATATTACCGAGGCCCCTTCACACGTCTCTGCTGCAGTCAGAACGCCATATTTCCGGCGAAAATTGAGTAGAGACCGAAAATAACCAGAATGCCGCCGGATACATAGCGGAGGATCGCTTCATGTTTGAGCAGTCCTTTGATTTTATTCTGCAGCAGTTGTGATGAATAGCCGACCATCAGCATCGGTATCGCCAGGCCGACGGAGTAAAAGCCGAGCAGGATTATTCCGGTGGAGAGCTGCCCGCTGGTGCCCACCATGGTCAGGGTCGATGAAAGAAACGGGCCGACACAGGGGACCCAGATAACACCGAGCGACATACCGAGGATCAGAGCGCCGAAGCGTCCTTCTTCTTTGACCCTGATATTGGACAGTTTGTAGAAACGCTTGAATACGCTCAGGTCAAAAAGCACCATCAGTCCCATGAGGACAATGACAAGCGCACCGGCAATCTCGATATAGCGTGTCTTCCCGACCAGGAACGTACCGAATAGCGATGAGATCGCACCCATGGCCATGAAGGTCAGGGAAAGGCCGATCACGACAATCAGCGGCCGGAGGCGATCCTTCAACTCCGCACCGGCCATGATGATCGGAATCACCGGCAAAACGCATGGTGAAAGGACACTGGCGAGCCCGGCACCCACAGCCATAAAAATGGTAACAGCGGTGAGTTCCATTATTTCAAGCCGTCCAGGGTGGCAGCGAGCGTTTCAAAACTCTGAATTCCGGGAGAAAAGGCGCGGCTGATTTTACCCGCTTTATCCACCAGTATCAGGGTTGGCAGACTTCTGACCCCGTAGTCGTAAAACGCCCTCTGATCATTCTGGTTCAGGGTGCTGACGTTGGCGATATTGAATTTCCCTTTCCGCTGTTCCGTCAACTTGTCCAACACAACTTTTTGCGCCTTGCACGGGCCACCGTTGGGATTCTGGAAAAAAACCAGCGTCGGTTTGCCGTTGGCAGCGATGGTATTTTTCAGTTCAGGGGTACTGAGCGGTGCCGCCGGATTTGCCGCCAGGGCAACGGTTGAGAGTGCAAACAGAGCTGCGGTGATTACTACGGTCAAGCTGCGTTTCATGGTTCTACTCCTTCTGGAATGAATTGGTTCACAAGAGAGTCATACTCATTTCTTACCGCCCCGGACGCCACGTTCACCCCAGAGGGAGGAATCCATGAACTGGCGCCGCAGCTGCTCTTCAGGGTTCTGTTCGTAAAATTCCTCTTCAGAAAATGAATAACTGTAAGCCCCGAGATAGTCACTTACAATCCGGTAGGCACTATTGATGCGCCTGATCTGTTCATCCCCCGGGTCGCCCCCGCTATCAGGATGATACCGCTTTACCAATTCCCGATGACGGTCTTTCACCTCTCTGAGCGTACAGCGGTCCCGCAATCCAAGAACCGTAAGCGCTTCACGCAGTTCGTCATAGGTCATTATATTATCGCTCCATGATTACCGAAGTCTTACCACGGCTTTGCAAAAGGTGAATATATCCGGGTTGGTTTTACTCCAAGATTCCCTCTGTGTCTCCGTGTCTACGTGTTGAACCGATTTGTACCGAGTTTATTCAGTCACAGGACTGAGCCATCACCAAAAAAACCGGATACACCCGCCCCGCTTTTATCACATTCGCCGCAGCTGCAAAGGAAATGGACGAAAAGCCGGCCTCTTTGAGCATATTCGTAATTTCATCGGCAGAAAAACCGTGATGAAAGATCCCGGTCGGGTCTTCGTGGAAACTGCCGTCTTCCGTTTCCAGATCCGCCAGGGCGATCCAGCCACCCGGATGCAGCAGCGATTTCAGCGTCCGGAGCAGCGGGATAATTTCCTCGATATGGTGGAGCGTCATGGAACTGGTGATGAGGTGGTATTTCCCCGCCGGCTGTTCTCCCGCCGCCAGGTCGCACAGTTCAGTACGAACGTTGCTGAAACCGGCCTGGGTTATTTTTTCATTGAGACGGCCAAGCATTCCGGATGAACTGTCAAGCCCGGTGATACTCCGCAGAGCGGGGGCGAGCTGCAGGGTAACCAGACCGGTGCCGCAACCGAAATCAAGGGCATCCCACTCCGGAGAGAGCTGCAGATTCTTTTGAATGGCACCGGCGATCTCCCCGGCCAGTTTGACCCGGCGCGGTTCTTCATCCCAGTTCAGTGCTGCGCTGTCAAAATCCCTGCGTTGCTGCATGGTCTGCCCTCCCGCTTGAAATAAAACCTGAAAAAAGTAGTGCGAATAACACTGAGTAACTGAGCAACGGAGAAATCAGTTGAGGCTCTTGCAAAAATCCAAAAAGATCCCCTCCCGTGAATGGAGGGGGAGAATGTATTTAAAGACTTTTGCAAGTGATTCAGTACAAATAGGATTCTTCTTTGCTTTCACTCCATTTCATCGTGTTATTACCTGTTTTTTTGGGATTCTTGATTACTTCTTCATACCGCAGGGAGCACTATTGCAGTCCCCCATACCTTTGCCGCCATTGCCCATGCCTTTGGTACAATCCCCCATGCCTTTGCCACAATCACCCATACTTTTGAAGCAATTGCCCATGCCTATCATGCAATCACCTTTTATCTGGACACATTCGCCGTCTCTTTTACCTTCCGGCAGGCCGCTCTGGCTGCGGACAGTCAGTATTTTTGTCTGCAGGAGCTTGATGTCGGCCTGCAGGGCCGCAATCTTTTTCATGTCCGGAGTGCCTTTCAGGTTTTCCCGCTGGGCTTCAAAGCGCTTCATCATCATCTCCTGGCGGAGATCAATGGTGTCGGCCTGAAACTTGCGGATCGGTTCGGCAGGCGCCGCTGCTCCCTGTTGGGCACACGTGTCGCACCCTCCCCCCATCCCCTTACCTAATCCGGCATTGGCGGTGCTGAACAGCGAAACGGTCAGGCCCATAACTGCGAATACTAAGGTCATTCTTTTCATTGTACTTCCTCCTCAATCTTAGTTTTTGGTGATAATAATCGACTCAAGTTCCTTCAATTCCTCCCCGGTCAACTGGACCGGCAGCATTTTCGCCAGCGGTCGTGATTCCCGGGGATTTTTCAGCCAGGAGCGCAGATTCCGTGGGCTCCAGGCCTCACTGTTTTTATATGTTGCGGGATACCATTCCGAAAGCAGCCCAGAAAGATTGGGGCCGACATCACCGGTTCCGGCAGCGCCCAGCCGCTGGCTCAAAATCCGGTGGCAACTGCCGCATTTTGTTGAGAATATATCTGAGCTCTTTTTCCCGGATGTGGAGAAATGTACCCTCACCGGCGCGGCGGTCGCCGCTTCATGTCCCTGCGCCTGTACCAGAACGGCGTTGACCAGCGCCGTCACGGTCTCTTCATCCAGACCGAATGTCGGCATATTCGCCACCGGGCGACGGATCGACAGCGCCAGTTCTCCCGCCGTTTTCCGCACCGCAGCATCATCAAGGCTCACCGCGAGACGATTGCCGCGTCCACCGCTGACGTGACAGCGCCGGCAGGCGAATTGTGTCATCAGGCGCTCTCCCGCCTTGATATGCAGGGGATCGCCAAGGGTAAACCGGGCGTATTTCCCGGCCCGCAGTCCGGCATGGGCGATATTTTTCCGTTCCGACACCGGGTTGCCACGATGGCAGCCGCTGCACCCTCCCCGCTCCGTATGATGGGGGGGATGGCATGACAGGCAGAGCTGGCGGGGCTGCGCAGTACCACCCCAGGCGGAGGCGGCAGTTGCCAGCAGAATGGTGATCAGAACGCGAGCGACCAATTGCTCCCCCTGAAAAACATCGCCACCACGGTCAGCAGCACAATCGCGGCAGCCAGCAGCAGAGTCACGGCTGAAACCGTCCGCTGACCTCGGGGAAACCAGTTCCCCTTCGGTACCGGAACACCCACCGGGAGCCAGGGGAGGAGCAGAAACAGGGCGACCAGCAGCACCACCGGATAGATCATGTAGCGCGACCAGCTGATCAGTTCCTGAATCCAGAGCAGGAACCAGGCAGATTTGGCCGGATTCGGGGTAACGGCCAGGTTGGCCTTTTCCTGGAGCGGCGCCGGAATCAGTGCGGCCAGCAGCAGGAGGGTCGCCGCCAGTGCATACATGGAGCGGGTGATGAGTCTGAAAAAATGAGGCGAGCTTTTAACGAATCCGTTTTTCATAGATACGGCAGCACCCCCTTGTTTTTTCTGACCCGGTAGAAATGCAGGAACGACAGCCCCAGCACGCTGAGCGGAATAATAACGATGTGGAGGGCGTAAAAGCGGAGCAGCGACAACCCCTGGCCGACACCATCCGGCACCAGCAGGGAGCGGAAGAATGAGCCGAACGGCAGCGTCGCCAGCAGTTCCATGCCGGTCTGGGTCGCCCAGAACGCCAGCTGGTCAAAGGGCAGCAGATAACCGGTGTATGCTTCAAACAGTGCCAGGAACAGCAGCAGGCAGCCGATCACCCAGTTAAGCTGCCGGGGGCGCTGATAGGCCCCGGTCAGAATCACCCGCAGGGTATGCAGCAGAATCAGCACCAGCAGGGTATGGGAAGTCAGGCGGTGCAGACTGCGCAGGTACTTCCCCCCCCAGACCGAGGATTCCAGAAACAGCACCGAACTGAAAGCACGCTCCGGCGTCGGCTGATAGTAGACCAGCAGCAGCATACCGCTGGTCAGCATGATCAGAAAGGCGGTAAAGGCAAGTCCCCCCAGACAGAAGGTGTACCTGAAGCGAAGATTGCGCTCCAGAACCACACGGGGAAAGAGATGTTTGAGAAAATCAGTGATCATGGTTTCCGTCTGTTGACCGGTTATATCAAGTATCAGATATGCAGGTTTGTTTATATATCACAGTTATCAGGAGATTGGTACGATTGAGCGACTGAAAAAATCGAGGCACACTCTTAAAATTCCCTCTCCCTGAGGGAGAGGGTTCAGGGTGAGGGGGAAGCGCTTGATTACACTCCATCGTTGCCCCCTCAAACGACCTTCGGCCACCTTCTCCCTTATGGAGAAGGGAGAGGATCAAAGATGTGGCAACTTTTTCAAGAGTTTTGCAACACTCTCATCATTCAAGGTGTATTATTTGGAAAAAGTCTGTGCTATTCTCCCGCCCGACAGTGAACCTGAAGAGGAGAGCGGCATGTCCACCATCGCAGATGCACTCATACCCGTGCTGGCACTGATAATGGCCGGTTTCCTCATCCAACGCACCAATTTCCTCCCCCCCACATTCTGGCCGTCGGCTGAAAAACTGACCTATTTCCTGCTCATGCCGGCCACCCTGATTCACAGCATGGCCGGTAAACAGATCGGTTCCCTCCCCTGGGTACGGATACTGCTGACCGTGGAAGGTGCGGTGCTGGCCAGTGCGGCTCTGCTGATGCTCTGGTGGCTGACACACCGCCACATGGGTGGCCCGGCCTTCACCTCCCTGTTTCAGGGGGGTGTGCGTTTCAACACTTTCGTCGTACTGGCCCTGGCGGAAAACCTGTTCGGCAAGGACGGACTGTTTCTGGCCGCCATGGGTGCCGGCTTCATGATCATCCTGATCAACGTGCTCTGTGTCTCGGCGTTTTCCATCGCGGTGAGCAACGGCACCAAGTTGAGCGTAAAACGGCTGCTCATCGACCTGCTTCGCAATCCGCTCATTATCGGCTGCGTCATCGGTGTGGGGGTAAACATCTCCGGGTTCAAACTGCCGCTGGCGATCGACGGGATTCTGGCGCTCGGCGGGAAAGCCGCATTTCCGGTCGGCTTGATGGCGGTCGGCGCCGCCTACCGGGCCGAAAACCTGATGCTGCACTGGCATCCGCTGCTGGTGACCAGCTCCGTCCAGTTTATCTGCAAACCGCTCATCGCCTGGAGTCTGGCAACATACCTGGGACTGACCGGCACCGCCCTGAGCGTTGCGGTACTGCTGTTCAGCGTTCCCACCGCTCCATCGGCCTACATCCTTTCCCGGCAGATGGGGGGCGATCATGACAGCATGGCCGCCATCATCACCGTACAGACCTGCGTGTCGTTTATCACCCTGCCGCTGACGGTCTGGCTGCTCCGCTGAAGGGGCCCGACGACGGCCCCGCTGTTACCCGAGTACCTCCACCCGCCCTCCCCGTTCTTCAACATTCAACCGCTGCAGCGCCCGGTCAGCCGGCCCGGTGAGCACCTTTCCCTGCAGGTCGAACCGGCTGCCGTGACAGGGGCATGACAAGGCATCCTCCGTAACGGTAACCGTACAGCCGAGATGGGTACAGACCAGACTGAGCGCGTACAGACCGGAAGCGTCCCTGAGCAGTGCCAGACGTTCGTCCCGGAACAGGAGCGCACCGCCCAGCGGCACATCAGCGGCGACGGCACTGGCCAGCACCCGGCGCCGGGCTGTGGAGCGCGGGATAAGATACCGTACCAGTACTCCTCCCGAAGCAAGCAGCAGGGTCAGGGTCGTGATGAATTTTCGACGCGATTGAGGAATGTTTTCCATTTTTCCACGTATGCCTTTGTATAAGCGGGGCTTTTTCTGCTCATGCGCAGATAGCGGGAACTGTCCATGAAACTGCCGTTGCTGACCCGCTGCCCCTTCTGAAGCCAGAACGATTCCAGCCCCATGCCATCCTTTTCCAGATTATAGACCCGCCGGGACTCCGGCTCCAGCAGGAAGCGGGTCGGGTTATCGTGACACCCCTCACAGGTGACCGTGCCGCGCTGCACCGTATGCGGAAAATACGCCCGCCATTCGGCCGCCAGCAGACTGTTTTCCGGGCCGTTATTTCGTGCGGTCATGATGTCGGTGTAATAGGCGATAAACATCGGCCTGATCGGGCTGATTCTGCCGCGTGAATTGATCCCCAGCGGCGGTGCATCCTGCTTTTTCAGATAGGCGCTGCGCAGGTATTCCCCGGTTGCGCCCGGCTTGAGATCGAAATCATCCTTCATCCCCTGATCGCGGAAGCGGAGAAAAAAGGTGCCGTACTCCTGGGGAGCCCAGGCCGAGTGGCAGGCGTAACATTCCAGCCGCTCCAGGTGGGCCGGAATGCGGTGCTCCAGTACCTTCCGATCCGGCAGGTGGCAATCCCGGCAGACCTTGGATGTTTTTTTCCCCTCCGCCAGACTGGCCATTGAATGACAGGCGCCGCAGGTCATGCCGGCGCGGTAATGCACGTCAGGCAGCATCTTCAGGAAGGTTTCACCGTTGACGGCGATCCCCCGCTGATAGCGCATATTGTCCTCGCGGGGGGCCCGCCCCGAATAATCCCACCCGGTATAATACCCGGTATGACACCGCTGGCAGGTAGCAACGGACGGTTTTGACAGTCCGCTGTCGCCATGGCAGTCGAGACACCCCTTCAGGTGGCAGGAATTGCAGTTCTTATCCCAGAAACCGGAATCAAAACGGGCGTATGTGCGCTGCACAAACTGCTGCTCGCCGCTCCGCTGCCCCATGGCGTGATCAAAAATCCGCTCATGGCCAGGGTGGCAGACAACGCAGCCGACCGCACGGTTCGAGCGGGCGGCCGGATCGCTGCCGGCACCCCCCTGGCGGTGGCACGAGCTGCAGGCCATTCCCACATGAGCCGGGGAGGCTTCCAGGCTAAGGGGCAGACAGAAGCCGACGATGAAGAGTATCATCCAGTGCACGCAGGTTTATTCCTTTCCGGTAAATTGGGTCACGCGCCGTGTCGTGACAGGGGAGACAAAGATTGACCGACAGCGTCCGTTTCACTTCGGCGCCGCTGAGCGGTCGGGAATTTTCGCGGGTGATGGCTGAATAGGCGTTGATCCGCCCACCCTTCATGGTCAGAAAACCATCCAGCGGTTTGCTGTCCGACCGCTCGCAGATCAGCGTCCCGGTGACATTTCCCCCCTCGATAATATGCTGGCCGAAGCCGAGGAAGGCCGGGTTGCCGTGGCACTCGGCACAGCCGAGGGATTTTTTACCGGTATTATGCGAATAGAACGGCGCAAAGCGAAGCTGCTGCTTTCCCTTGAATCGGGTGACATATTCACTTTTGGAGAGCGAACCATCCGCCTCGGCCACGGTGACAAAGGTCTGGCAGCCGGGCGTTACCGGCGAGATCCGGCCGCGCTGATTAAGCGCCAGCGGGAAGGGATAGAGCATACGGTAGTCCTCGTTTTCGCTGAAAGCGCCCGGTGTTTCCGTCCCCTTGATAAAGTCCATGCCGGTTTTGCTCTTGTCGTACAGAGTGTGGCAGCCGTAGCACTGTACCGAGGTGCGGGAGTGACAGGCGTAGCACTCCAGTCGCCCGTGACCGGCGATGGTGTGTTCCGGCGTGCCGGTGATGACTTTGCTGCGATGCAGCTTGCCGCTTCGCTTCCCCTGCAGCCAGACCGTGTTATCTTTGTAAAATACGTTGGAGTAGCTGCGCCCCTTGGCGGTCTGAATCATGCGCATCCCGGAGCTGACCGGCTGTTTGTAGGATTTTGATTCCCGCAGCGCTTCATCGTTTTCGCGGGTTATTTCGCGGTAGCGCGGCAGCTCCGCGCCCCCGCCGTGACAATCCTCGCAGGAGATCTCGGTCTGCAGGTACATGTTGCGGTAGGCAAAACCGTCCCCCATGACATCGCGTGAGGTGTGACAATCAATGCATTCCATGCCGGCGGCGAAATGAACATCCGGAGAAATATGGGTCAGGTTGCGGGCGCCGCTGGCCATAACCGGCCCGGCTTCACCGCCGCTGGTCGGCACCAGACCGTTATTGCCGTCATACAGCCCCTGATAGGAAAAGGCGATCCGCCCGCTCCGGTTGTGGCAGCGAGAGCAGACCTGGGTATCCGGCAGCGGGGTCATGGCATGGCTGGCGGAATGCCCCCCCTTCCCCTTCATGGTTTTATCGTTCCCAACGTAGACCCCTTCGTCATTCCAGGGGAAATGGCAGGCGGCGCAGCCGGCACCATGGCTGGCGCCGTACACACCGGCGGTCTGCGCGCCGACATGACAACGGGCGCAGAATTTCCGGTACAGCTCACCGGAAAGGTTGTCCAGCTGTGCAACCGGTTTGGGTGAAAATTCCGTACCGTCCGGCCGGAACTGTTTTTCGCCATGGGTTGTGTATTCGCTGCCGTCCTCCCCCTCCCAGGTCAGCTGGGTATTACGGATCATTCCGGCAGCGGTGTACATGAGGTTGCTTTTCATCCGTTCAAACTGATAGCGGTGGCAGGGAGCGCAGCCGTTTTCCCAGCGCCCGATAAATTCCGGGTTGGATAAACCGTACATCCCCTGATGTGCCTTTTCCTTCCCCTTCTCCAGCGACTTGCCGCCGTGGCAGGATACGCAGTCGCCGTGACTTTTGGAAACATGCTCGATACCCTTATGGCAGCGGACGCAGGAGGAGGGCTTTACCCCCTCGGCGCATCCGGCAAGGAGCGCTAAAAGGAAGCAAAAGCAGAGAAACATGACAGTTGTTTTGCCGTAACCGATGGGCATATCAGGATGGACCTTTGCCGTTTGGAGGTGGGGAACTATACCACGCAACTTTGAGTAGCCTGAACAAAAAAAAGACCTGGCGGGTGCGGACACCTGCCAGGTCATTGGTACACATTCGTTCACATTGACAGCTTAGAAAATCATCTGCAGCTGGGTAATAAATGTGCCGAAGTTTTTCGTTGTTGCATTTTTCTTGTCGAACTCGGTTTTTGCATATTCCACCGTCAGCTTCATGTTCTGGCCGCTGAAATAGTAGTTTGCACCAACTCCGTACCAGTCGATGCGCTGGTCATAAATGGTATCCGTAGCGACGCCGGAATTGTTCAGGTTGAGAGCGGCCAACTTCCACTTCTCATAACGGCCGAAGATCTGCAGCGGAATAGAGGGGAGCATATATGCTCCTTTCATATACCAGCCGTTCTTCTCTCCGGTCAGCCCCATTGTGCCGGCATCGGGATTTACTCCTTTATAAGCGCCGCCCAGGTCGATATTTTCGTATGCGCCTGAGAAGGTAACCGTGCCTAAATCGGCAACCGGGTATTCAAAGAACAGGTCTGTCGTCCAGCCCTTGTAATTAACAGCGCCGGTTTTTGCAACGGTATCGGAATAAGCAACTTTATTCTCCCATTGATATGCGCCGCCGACCGTCAGCACTTTTTTCTTGCCGAGGTAGGTGCCTTTGTAGCCATAGCTATTTTCAGGATCAAGCAGAGTGATGTGGCCGCGAGCGCTGTATCTGAAATTTGACTCAGGAGTGTCGGAACCTGAGGCACTGCGACCATTCATGGCGTCCAGGCGATACTGAAAAACATCGTTGAACAGGTTACCCCAGACGGCGACACCTTTATCTCGCGTGGTGACAAACGGCGCACGGACAAACAGTGAACGGTCAAGGGTAAGAGGAGCTTCACACGCCTCAAGGTTTTCACGGCTCAGGTTGTACTTTAACTTACCAACGTACACATTGAACGTTTTGTGAAATTCAAAGCGCATCTGGGCATCCAGAATGGAAAAGTCGGACGACGCATCACCATCAACCACCGTAAGCGGCGTAATATTCTGTTTTTCCAGAAATTCGGTCTGAACATACATGCTCACGATTTCACCATACGACCCCATGAGAGCAAGTCGGTTGCGGCGAAAATTCAAGTCGGCAGTATTGCTGTCTTTTGTGGCTCCGCTACCGGTATCACGAAGCATCCCCTGGAACTGCCCCTTGTAATCCAGCTGCAGCGTTCCCTCGTTATTCGGACCGAATGTCATCTGCGGCCCGGCAAAGGCTGTGCCGGCTAAAAGTACGGCACCTGCCAGCACAACGCCAAGTATATTTTTTTTCATCGGTAAACTCCTTTCGAATAGGTCAGCCCTTTTTCGGGCATTTCAACATTGGTGCGTATCAGCAGCCGCCGGGTGTGCCGCCACCGGTAGAAGGTGTGGTTACCGCACTGCCACTGGTAAAGTAGGCCCTGTCTTCATTCAACTGCTGGTTGGCACGTGAGTCGGTGATTGAGGTGAACATCGCGTTGGAAGCAGCATCCAGAGTTACTGATGTGCCTGCAACGATAGGTACAACACCGGAGATGTTAAAGGTCCGGTTGATGGTTGTTCCCGGTGTCACTACATCTGTCTGCCAAGCAGTCGCCACCTTGTTTAATGTAGCGGTGGACACGTATGATCCCCACTGCTGAGATGAACCATCATATAGTGTTACCGGCCAATTGAGCATACCATCCAGCACAAAGTACGGCACCGACGCCCGATGACCTGAGGCGCAGTAAACGTAGTTCATAGTTTTTGCAGCGGTTACGCCTTCAGCTGTCAGATAGGCAATTTGAGCAGATTGGCTATTCATTATTCCGGTCTTGCCGGTTGCGGCAGTCCAATACTTGGCATAATCATCCATTATGGCGTTTTGGATTTTTGTCGCATTTGTTCCACCACGAGCGTCAATAATGGATACGCCTGTTGTATCGATTTTAATGTTGTTTAAATTTATGTTATCGACGAGGGTCAGCATCTGGCCGATGGAATAACGGCTGTCGAAGTTGGCCGTGCTGCCGTTATAGAAACTACGTACACTGAATGTTGAGGCTGCTATGGAAGGCACTGTTGCTGTCAATGCATATGCCGAACCCCAGCCTTCAGCAGTGGCGGCATCGTTCCAGGCATCATCCCCGCCATTCAGTATTTTCAGGCGCTCTTTGGGAAAGCCCCAGTAGCGGAAGGTATAATAGGCTCTGGTTGTATTCATTAAACTCTGTCCCTTACTTACCGTCAACACCACCGTTGTGTTTTTAGTGATTCCAAAACGCTGAACCATTGCATCCATTAAGGGGCCGGTCGGTACTTCGCTTGTGTTGGTGGCAACGCCATCCATCCTGGTTATGGCAAGTTCTGTACTGTAGTTAAGCAGCTGTGAACCCGGGATGTGAAGTGAAGCGTAGTTGGTAGCAGCTACGACCGTTACAATAACCACTTTGTCCAGATTGGCAGGATCAGTGCTGTTTACCTTGCCCTCATCAACCCACTGTTTAAGTGTGGATGCTTCAATAAGTGCACTGGCGGTTTTTGTGGTGGTTATACTGGCAGTTGGATCACTGTAGCTGCTGGTTCCACCGCTGCCGCCGCAGCCCCACAAGGTAAGTGCGGCAATCATCACTGTCCCGAGCAGCGCTGCAATCAGCACTCTGCTCTTCTTTATCATCTTTTCCGACATAATTCCTCCCCGTAAAAAAGTGTGAGAATACAAACATTACCATGGTGCTTAAACTTGTAACCGCTTAATTTCCATTCACCTCCCTCGGGATCATTTGAACCGGTTCAGCTTTATGCCCCCTCCGTTTTCAGGAAGGAAAACCCGCGTGTGATTTTACTGACCGATAACCGGATCCGCCCACTTGAACTTCACCGTCGATTTTGCCGGCGGTGACTGCTGCACCGCCTTGTTTGATTCAGGTAGCGGTGGCGGCGCCACAGCACGTGCATCTGAACCTGCCGAAGCACTTGCACCGGACGCTTTATACTGCACTGTTGCTATAGCGGTGATCGATCCGGAGAGCGGTACCGTTTGAGTCGTACCATCGGTAAAGCTGATGATTATGGAGTCGGCATAACTGATTGCACTGTGTGAAATGATGATAAGAGCCGGGAGGATAACTTTGAATAGACTCATGGGGATATGATTCCTTTATTTACAGAAGTGCCGGGGGTAAAAACTTCCCGGTATGCACCACCGGTAAACCCTTTTGTGGCACGCTTTTGTACAAAAAAAAACGTACCGGCATTGCATATTGTATACATCTTAATCATATCATCTGTTATTATGAAAACGAAATATACGCATGAGCCTATGCGCTTTGCGCAAAAGACAGGAATCTCACGAGGAATGTTATGAAAATTGAATATTTACAGACACTTGTAGAATCAATTGCCACCGGTAGCTTCTCCAAAGCAGCAGATAATCTTTTCATTACCCAGTCCGCCGTATCCCGGAGAATCAAATTTCTGGAAGAACAGTACGGTTATTCGCTTATAGACCGAAGCGGTCCGGTGCTGAAGGCAACCGATGCCGGGCAGATTGTGATCGATAAAGCGGAAAAAATGCTGCAGCTCGAAAGCGACCTGTTGAACGATCTGCGCGTCCTGTCACCCAGACCGGGGATAATTTTCTGCTGCACACCTTCCTTTGGCGTCACCTACCTGCCGGAAATTATGAAGTGCTTTATGCTGCTCAAGCCGGATATGGCTGAGTTGAAGTTCTTTTTTGAAATGCCGGACAAGGTTGTGGATGGCATGAGGAAGGGGCTGTATCAGGTTGGGGTTATTGAACATAACGAAGATTATGAACTGGACGAGTTTGAGACCTTCGAACTTCCGGGCGATGAAGTGGTGTTTGTCAGTTCACCGCAGCTCGGGCTAACGGAAAATTTGATGCCCATTGAGATGCTGACCGGCCTTGACCTTTACACCAGAAAAGAAGGGTGCTGTTCCAGCAAACTGCTGCATTACAATATGAAAAGGCTGGAGAGGGATTTTTCAGAATTCAACAGAGTGATCTTTTACGACGACCTTCACATGATTATCAGCTCGGTGCTTGAGGGACACGGCCTCGCATTCATCTCCCGATCCGTGGTGCAGAAGTATGTGGATGCAGGCACCCTGCGCACCCATCATGTTCTCGGTTTTGAGCACGCCTACAAGAGGACACTCATGGTCAACACCGCCTCCACGCTGCCGCCGTCGCTGGGAAATTTTGTTGAGGAGATTCGTGCCATTTTCAAGGATACGCCGGTGCCGGTCAATCCGGTATCCTGCCACCTTGACGACTCCAGCCGTGCGTGTGCACCGTAACTGACCCGCTTTCACATCGCCCGGCCGCAAAAAGGGAGGCATGATATACGATCATGCCTCCCTTTTTGTTTGGTGATACAATGCTTACTTTAGTGCTTTGGAACAGATAAATCTAACCCCCCTCAGTCCCCCCTTACCTAAGGGGGTAAGCCTTGAAATCTCCCCTTAGGTAAGGTGAGATTTAGGGGTTATCCTCGAAAAAATACGAGTTACAGAGTACTAGCAGCCGGAAACTTCTTTTTTACCCTTGGCGGCCGGCTTGGCGTCATCTTTTTTCTTCTCATCCTTCTTGACTGCTTTCTTCTCTTTCTTTACTTCTTTCTTTACTTCTTTCTTCACTTCTTTTTTCTCAACTTTTTCTGCTGCAGGTTTTTCAGCGGCTTTTTCTTCAGCTGCCACTGCAACCATCGAGAAACTCAGGGCCATCATTGCTGCTACGATCATCGCTACGATTTTTTTCATGGTCAATCTCCTTTGGTATAGTTACCGGCGAACCGGCTGAAACGCTGCCTTCGTTACTACGGTAAAACATCATAAAACCCGGTGGCATCACACTATGTAATACACCATCGGCTTGGTACCCAGCTCTTCCTTGTATTTGATCACGTTCGGCTTTGAAATCACCTTGGTGATCAACGCCTGGGGATCGTTAATATCCCCGAAATAGGTGGCGCTTGCCAGGCAGGTGGTTGTACAGCGGGTCAACTCACCCTTTTCAACACGGTGGATACAGAAATGACACTTGCGGGCATTGCCGATGGGGGAGCGCCAGTGACTGGTGCGCTTCGAGGTTTTGCCGTATTCCCCCGAGTTTTCCACCTCGTAGGTTTTGCTGTGAAAGTCACCGGTATAGTAACGACCAACATCCGCCGAGCGAGCGCCGTAGGGACAGGCGACCAGGCAGTAGCGGCAGCCGATGCACTTTTCGTAATCAATAACCACGAGTCCGTCATCACGCTTGTACGTCGCCGTCACCGGGCAGACCTGGGTACAGCTTGGCGAATCGCACTGCATGCAGGGACGCGGCAGAAAACGCATACCGGTGTTGGGGTACGTGCCGATCTCCTCTTCTTTGACCGGCCGATAATGAATATCAGGCGGAGTAATATTTTCCGACATACAGCCGGTGGTGCAGGCGTGGCAGCCGATACATTTCTTCAGGTCGATCGCCATGGCCCAACGGCGCTCTGCCCTCGGTTTTTTCAGGGCGCGCAGCAGATCCTCCTGCATGATTTCAAGGATATCCTTATTTTCATTCGAGCTCATGCTAATGCGTCTCCTTTCCAGCTATTTCAAATAGCCCGGTTTTTTCGCAGACCACGTACACCAGGGCAACGAGCGACACTGATGCAAGGACGACCAGCATTTCGAATATTGAGGGGAAATAGCTGATCCTTTCCGGCATATCGTAGGCCCGGAACACCGGCACCCTGAAACCCTCGACCACCAGGTCAAGACGGGCCATGAACTGGGTGAATAGAACCAGCAGGCTGGACAGTATCAAACCGCCGATGGTGCGCCGGTACATGAGGATCGTGAACGGAACTATCAGCGCACACACAATGCCGAATATTACGTTCTGGAAGAAGGTTTCGCGAAACACCTCATAGCCGCTCAGGTTACTGGCCAGGCCGATTATGATACGGCAAAAAGTCAGGACGAATACCGATGCCAGCCCAATTTTCTGCAGCCGGATAAACGGCTTTACCAATCTCATGTTTCCGGTGGTTTTTGAGTGAAGGGCTACGATTACTGCACACAGGGCGTTACCGCTCAAAAAACCGCTGAACAGGAAGTAGATCGGCAGCAGGGAACTGTAGTAGTACGGCATGGTGCCGACGGCCCCGAAAAGGCTGCCCAAGGAACAATAGGTGATAATCGGGATAATGAAGGAAGCGTACAGCATCGCCTTGGAGTGCACGTGACGCTGTATATTGACATACTCCACCAGCAGAATGCTGATGTCGGCGGTGTACCAGACCGACATCCAGAACATCGGCGATGTCGGGTTTGGCGATACCATGAACAGGTACATCCGCTCCACATGGCCAAGCTCGGACGCCAGTGAGGCAAACCCGGCAATGGCGGTTATCAGCCCCATGAAGATGACCCGTGACGCCAGCGGTTTGTATTTTTCATGGAAAAACATATTACCGATGAAATTGGTAAAAATGCAGCCGCCGCTCACCAGAGCGAAATACACATAGGTTGATATCTGCAAGCCCCAGGGGACAAGGCTTGATGTATTGATGGTATGGCCATGACCAAGGATGAAGATACTGGCAAAACCGGTACCGCCCAGAATCAGGCCGATAAGGGAAAGATATACAATAAGCCCGCCCTTACCCTGTTTGAACAGGCTGAAATAACTGAGCAGCCGCTCTTTTTCCGGAACAAAAACTCCATAGATCTGCATATCAGGCCCCCTTCACAATCTTGACAAAGTTACCGCGCATGGCAGTGCCGCCCATAATCGGGTCGATGGCGTGGTGGGTAATCAGGTCGTCATCGGCAATCCCCTGCCCATTGGCCAGGCTCATCCCGAGGGAATGAACGCCGAAACCGTGGTTCATGTACACCGCGTCATTCCGCAGCCGCTGGGTCAGCTTGATCTTGATCCGTCCGTTTGCAGTGACGCCGTCCTGATTGAGCAGCATGACGTATTCCCCGTCTTTCAACCCCATTTTTTTCCCTTCTTTGGCGTTGATCCAGAGGTAGTTTTCCTTCTGCAGATCGGTAAGCATGAAGTTGTTTGTGGTGCGGGAGAACGTGTGCAGCGGCGCACGCCCGAACAGCAGCCGGAAATATCCGGGCGGAGCGACCGGGTGTCTGGTGTACTGCGGCACCGGATCAAGCCCTTTTTCAGCTAACTGCTTGGAATAAAGTTCAATTTTACCGGAAGGGGTACCGAACTCCGGTTGTGCATCAGCGGTGATATACGGGTTGCCCCCCTTTTTTATAATCACGCCTTCACGCTTTAACTCGGCAAAATCGATTCCGCCCGCTTCGCAGCGCTTGGACAGATACTCTTCGCCATCTTTCCAGGGAAAGAAGTCTGACAGACCAAGTTTGGTACCCAGCTCTTTAGTCATCCACCAGGACGGTTTCGATTCAAAGAGCGGCTCGATGGCCGGCTGGCGAATGGATATTTCCGACATCCCTTTGAACTTGCCGACAGCAAATTCATCGTACCGTTCCATGTAGGTACATTCCGGCAATACGACATCGGCGTAATTTATGAAGTCCACCGGCATGGTATCAATGGCAACCACCAGATCAAGATTTTTAAGCGCCTTGATGGTTTCCTGCTTGTCCGGCATGGTTTTCATCAGGTTCGATCCGTACACGAACCACCCTTTGATCGGATACGGTTTTTCGCTGATGGTGGTCTGCTTGATGGAGGTGGTTGTCTGCAACAGGGCAAACGGGTACGCTTCATCAAGCTTGGGCAGTTCTGCCGCCGGATGCGGATAAGCCGGCAGTCCCGGATATTCCGGCACTTTTGCTCCGGTGGGGAAGAAATATCCCCCCTCGCGCCCCCAGGAACCAAGAAGCGCATTCAAAATTGCGATCGCCCGACTGCGCTGGGTATCATCACCATACCAGGTTGTATAACGACCGGCGCCGATGCAGACATTCGGGGCGCACTGGGCCATTTCGTGGGCAATTTCAACGATGACGTCACTTGAAATTGTCGTTTCAGCCTCGGCCCAAACCGGTGTGTACTGCTGCACTGCCGCACGCAGCTCATCAAAACCGGTGGCATATTTTGCAATATATTCTTTATCGTACAGCCCTTCCTCGATGATTATGCGGATCCAGGCCAGCAGCAACGCCAGGTCGGTAGCCGGTTTGATCGGCAGCCAGTGGTCGGCCTTGGAAGCGATGTTGGAAAGGCGCGGATCAACGACCGTCATTTTTGCGCCGCTTGAAAAACCTTTCACGATATCCTGAACCTGGCTGTTATGGGCATTTTCTCCCAGGTGAGACCCGAACAGGACGATGTACTTGCTTTTACTGAAGTCGTAATATTCAGGGGAACCAACATCCGCCCCGTAGGTCAGCACAAAGCCGATATCACGCGGTCCACGGCACTGGGCGAACGACGGTGCCGCAAAAGTTGTGACACCATAGGCATGCAGCAGGTGCTTCCAGAACGAGGAACCGGTGCCGTGATAGATAAACGCCAGCGCGCCAGCCCCGTATTTTTCCTTGATGGTGCTCATTTTCTTGGCAATCAGGCTGAACGCTTCGTCCCAAGTGGCACGTTTCCAGACCGGCTCGCCCCGTTTGCCGGTGTTGATCAGCGGAAACTTGAGGCGGTCAGTGTCATACAGGGCTCCCAGGGCTGCATTCCCCCGGCCGCACAATCTCCCGCGACCGCGCAGGCTGAGCGGGTTGCCGTCAACCTTGACCACCTTCTTATTTTCCACCTTGGCAATCAGGCCACAGTTCCAAAAACAGAGTTCACAAAATGTGGGAATCTGCTTCATTTCCTTTTGACCGGCCTCTTCGGCCCAGGACAGAAATTTCTCCGGCATGGCTGAAACGGCTGCAACTCCGGCAGTAACAGCACCGGTCGCCTTTAGAAAGGTTCTGCGTGAATATTTTGTTGCCACAATGTACCTCCTGATATCGGATGAGACGGGTGAAGGGTAACGCCAGCTATCGACAACGTGCAGCTAGTTCGCACTGGTGTGCCGGCACCTTGTAGATACTAGTCCGTCATCTGCCATTAGGAAAATGAATTATCTGCATGACGGTATGCGCTTTGCGCATAGGATTTAACCCCACAAAATATGGGGCGTGAAGCTATCACGCCCCATATCGTAGTACGGGTAATCTGTTTGGCTGAAAGATCTATTCGTTTTCCTGCTGCAATTTGAGCAGTTTTTCAAAATACAGCTCCGGATTGGTAAGTCGTTCCACTTCCTTAACGCTGTACCCCAGTTCTTTAAAATTAAGGACCCCATTGAGCGCATGACAGTTGGCGCAGCTGAGCGCCTTGTTTTTCGGTGTCACCTGATGGTTGCTGCCGAAGTAGATCGTCTGCCATCCCGGAACCGGCTCATAATCCTTGATACCGAGGATTTTGGCGGCGGATGCTACGCCGGCAAGCGAATCCCCGTTTGCTATCGGCGGCGCAAAGTCCATGGACATCAACTTGCCATCCTTTTTGTTGTAATAGGCTTTACCCTGGAACACCTTGAACGGGTAAATTTTGCTTTTGCCGTCAGTTCTGCTCCCTTTTGGCCCGATGAACTTTGGCGTATTGCTGACTGTCAGGTTGTACCAGGCATACACGGGTGCGGTTTCATTGACTTCCCGCTTCAGGGTTGACGGTTCATAAAAGCCATTCCCCTGTTTTTCCCATTTGGTGAAATCCTTGGAAAATGCCCCGCCGGTTTTTGGAATATGACAGCTCTGGCAGGCTATTTTGTCGGTGTGCCGATTGTAGTCAGCATCAGTATGCGGTTTGATGGTGTGACATTCACCGACACAGGTCATGTAGATGCCGTCGTGTGCCCAGTTGTTGGGATCACGGCCGGTGGGGAACTTGTGGTTTTTCACCTGATGGCAGTCAACACAGATAATACCTTTGGTTACGTGAACCTCGGCCCCCTTGGCCATGGAGAAGCCGCGCTTGATCATGGCACCGCCGCCGGCTGCCTCGTGACAGGCCATGCAGTTTTTGATGGTCGGACGGCCAATGTTAGCCGCCGCTTCGGTGCTGCGATCCTGGGTCATGACAACCTTACCGCTGCTGTCCTTGACAGCCTTTCTTTTACTGAAGTCATATTTCAGGGAGTGGCATATCAGGCAGTCTATCGCCTGCTCAGCTGCGGCGCCGGTACTGCCGACATCACTGGCGTGATCGCCTGGGTGACAGCTATTGCAACCGGTAAACTTGGTTTTGCCGAGGGCATTCGGCGGGACTTCCTTCAGGTTGTTGACGATATCGTTACCGTTACACATGGTGTAGATGCGGTTCTTCATGCCATGCTCTTCATTGGGGTCCAGATTGTCAACGTGATCTACCTTTGAAGCATGTTTCCAATGAACCGTACCAAGAAACTCCTTGGCCTTGCCGGGATGGCATTCTTCACAGGTCTTCGGCCCATGATAGCCGTTCTTGAGTATCTGCTCTTTTCCTGGATGCTCTTTGGCATTAACCGTTGCTGCCAGTAAGATACATCCCATAACGATCACAACGTTTTTTCCCCACATGTGTAATTCCTCTCGGTTTCAGACGTAATTATAACCAGCAAACGGTGTGAGATAATCACAGGTGATGTTTGATCCGGTTATATGAATTTATAGATGTTTACAGTTAAATAAAAAGGAGGGCAAATCTGGCCGCAATAACGGAATGCACTTATTCTCTTGGCAGCTACATCTAACCCCCCTCCGTCCCCCCTTACCTAAGAGGGGATGCCTTGAAGTCTCCCCTTAGATAAGGGGAGATTTAGGGGTTATGCGCAAATACACAAGAGCTACGGGAAGTGCACCGGTAGTTACGTTAGTCGTTCGTTATTGTGCATTTGCCGCTCTTGTCAAAGTCCATTTTGGCGTTAACAAATTTCACGTTGGTATAGCCCAGTTCCTTCAGGGCATGGTAGGCCATTTCAGCCCGGACACCGGTGGAGCAATGGACGATCACCAGCTTGTCCTTCGGAATTTTGGCCTGATGTTCCTTAATCTCTTCGGCAGGGATAAGCGTGGCATTTTTCAGCATGCCACCCTTCACTTCGTCCGGATTACGAACATCAATAATCATGACATTGGCAGGCGTTTCCGCCAGATACTTTTTGAACTCATCCAGATTGATCTCACCCGGACGCGGCTTGGGGGTGTAGACAGCTTTGGCTGCAAGCTTGCCGGAGGCGACATCATATTTTGCACTCTGCCAGGCATCGAAACCGCCGGTAAGTACCAGCACTTTGGTAAAGCCGGCCTTAACCAGAGCGGTTGCAACGGTCTTTGCGTCCTTACCACCCGTTTTGTCATAGACCATAACCGGGGAGTTCTTCTTGATATCCAGTGATTTGATCAGCTTGGCGGCCTGCTTGGCAGGAAACGTCACAGCACCTTTGATGGAGCCTTTGACCGCATCCTTGGCCGGGCGGACGTCAAGCAGCACATGGGGGATACCCTTGTCAATCCAGGCATCTTTTAAAAATTGAGTTGAAAGTACGCCGTAGTGTTTGTCCAGCCAGGCCGGCATTCCGTCCTTGTAGACTTTGAGGTTGGTGTAGCCCAGTTTTTTTGCTTTTGCTGCGGAACCGGGGCTCATGCTGCAGGTAGGCCCGGCACAGTAGAACACCACCAGCGCATTTTTATCTTTTGGCAGCAGTGACTCTGCCACCTTGTCAAAAGAGGGGAACGGAAGGTTTACCGCCGTCGGGATAGCTCCTTCCTGAAAGCGGGGCAACGGACGCGTATCAAACAGGAAGTATTTCCCTTTTTCCGGCCCCATGGCAACCAGCTTCTCGACATCGGCGGTTGCAATTAACAGATCTGCCGAGATTTTTATGGGAGGTTTTTCGGTTATTTTAAGCGCGGTCCTGACCCCGTTTTTCTCAACGAATTCAATTTTTAGTTCGTGCCCCTTTTTGGTACTGCGGAGCAGTTCACCGTCACCGGCTTTTCCTTCACCGTTTACGACCTTGACATCGTCCTCGTCGAACTTTATCAGTTCAACCGAGTCGTCGATTTTCAGCTGGATAGTTTTGGCCTTGAAAGCCACGTTGTCGAAATATCCTCGTAACGCGCCCGCTTCGGCCGTATGGCAGTTCGTGCAGACTTTACCCATCGTCGGTTTTGCCATCGGGGCCGGATCGGCTGCAAAAGCTGCTGCAACGGCTACTGCACTGACAAATGTTGTGAACATAACAGTACGCTTGATCATGGAATCCTCCCCTGCGGCCCGGCGATGAGTTTAGCAGCCGGCGGTTTTTTTAAACATCTTGCTGGTGTTTTTGCCACCTTCAGAATCATATTTTGTGCGGATTTCATCACCTTCAACAATGCGCTTGTCCTTGAACTTGTCCAGGGTCAGTTCATCCGAGACAATAACGGTAACTGATGCTTCGCTCTTGGTATCCTTAAGAACAACCGTTGCCGCCTTGCCGTCTGCCGCAAGTTCAATTTTAGAAATCGTACCGGTCATTTTAAACTCTTCTGCGCTGGCGTTTGTAACAACCGCAAGCGATGCAAAAGCGGTGAGTGCTAAAACTATAACGATCGAAAGTATCTTTTTCATTGTAGTGCCCCTTATCTCCATTGTGTGAAATGTGTCTGGCTGTCAGTCAGCCTGAAAAAAGAATGGTCGGGGAATTCAACGAATCCCCCGACCATGCCGTGTCTAGAACTTCACTTCGAATGTACCGTACACATTCTGTACAGACTTCATCGGTGCCATTAACATCAGATCAGTCGATTTGATTTCAGAAATCTTTTTGGGAGCACCAACCCAGTTATTGCTGCCGGTGTACTCAAA
>CAINRC010000135.1 GCA_903852495.1 uncultured Geobacteraceae bacterium
TCCCCTTCAAGGGGAGGGCAGGGGTGGGAGGGGGTAATTCCGACGCTAAAAGACCCCCATCCTCCTCCTGACCTCCCCCTTGAAGGGGGAGGAACTTGAATAGCGGAAGATCAGTGCTAATCAGAATTATCCATGAAAAAGAGATTGACTCCCGCCACACAAAGGCGCTATACGGAATGAACGTTCATTCCTGTTATGGAGCATACAGTATGTCAAAGGCCGAAAAACGGAGTGAGATCGTCCACGCAGCCCTGGAACTGATTGCCGAAAACGGCTTTCACGGTGCCCCCATGGCCATGATTGCCGAACGGGCAAATGTCGGCGCCGGGACCATCTACCGCTATTTTGAAAACAAAGACGTGCTCATCAACGGGCTTTGCCAGGACCTGGAAGAGAGGATGTATCCGGTTATTCTTACGGGATATTCCGCCGATAGCCCGCTCAGGGACCGCTTTCTCCACCTTGGCGCAGCACTGCTGCGTTATTTCATCGGAAACCCGCTGGATTTCCGTTTCCTTGAACAGTTCCACAATTCTCCCTACGGCGTGGAACACCGCCGGGACAAGATTCTGGGGAAAAATGCCGGGTATAACGTTTTCCGTGAACTGTTCCAAGCCGGGGTGTCCCGACAGGTAATGAAGGATCTCCCGCTGGTGATCCTCTTCGCCTTGGCGTTTGGCCCGCTCCTCGCGGTGGCGCGGGACCATATCCTTAATTTTATTACGCTGGATGATGACCTGATTGCCCGGACGGTTGAGGCTTCCTGGGACGGCATCAGAAACTAAAGAAAATCCCGCAGCTTTGTGCTGTTTATTTTTGTTCGATTCAGAAATTACACGTTCATTTTCATACTAATCCCAGAGGTGTTTATGCAAATCACGTACAAAACGTCACTATGTGCCACTGTTGGAATTCTTGCCGCCAGCATTATGCTGTCAGGCTGCGGCAAGCCGAAGTCGGCCGGACAGATGCCTCCGGGGACTCCGCCCGAAGTCGGGTTTGTCACCATCCAGCCCCAGCGGGTAGCCATGACTACAGAACTTTCGGGCCGGACTTCACCGCAACTGATCGCCGAGGTGCGCCCCCAGGTTGGCGGAATAATCCAGAAACGGCTCTTTACCGAGGGGTCCGATGTCCGGGCCGGACAGGTTCTGTACCAGATCGACCCCGCGACCTACCAGGCCGCGTTTGCCAGTGCCAGTGCAGCCCAGAGCAGGGCGGAAGCGAGTTTGAATACGATGCGGCTCAAAGCGGAACGCTATCGTGATCTGGTGGGTATTAAGGCGGTCAGCCAGCAGGATAACGATGATGCCCAGGCTGCGTTCAAACAGGCTGAAGCCGATGTCGCCTACAGTAAGGCAGCGGTGGAGACCGCTCGCATCAACCTGGCGTACACAAAAATCACCGCGCCGATTTCAGGACGGATCGGGCGTTCCACCGTGACCGACGGAGCCTTGGTAACAGCCAGCCAGCCAGCGGCTTTGGCCACCATCCAGCAGCTTGGTTCCATGTTTGTAGATGTGACCCAGTCCAGCAGCGAGTTGTTGAAACTCAAACAGAACCTGGCCAGCGGCCTCCTGAAAAAGGGCGCTCCTGCGCAACAGGCACGGGTAAAGCTGCTGTTGGAAGACGGCAGCGCCTATCCGCAGCCCGGTACCCTGAAGTTTTCCGAAGTGACGGTGGATCAGAGCACAGGATCGATTACCCTGCGAGCAATCTTTCCAAACCCGAAACAAACCCTGTTGCCCGGCATGTTTGTCCGCGCGATCCTGGAGGAAGGGGTCCGCGAGAATGCGATCCTGGTGCCGCAGCGTGGTGTGACCCGTACTCCGAAAGGGAGTGCCCTGGTCATGGTCGTTGGCGCCGGAGAAAAGGTGGAACCGCGACCGGTCACGGTCATCCGGACGGTCGGCGACTCCTGGCTGGTGAGTGAGGGGCTGAACGCAGGGGACCGCGTTATCGTGGAAGGGCTCCAGAAAGGACGCCCGGGAACCGTGGTTAAGCCGGTCCCCTTCGGAGCCAAACCGGAAGCGCCTCCTGCAGGGACGCCACAACCAGCTGCAGTCAAAAAGTAAAGGAGCCGCTCCATGCCTAAATTTTTTATCAATCGCCCGATATTTGCCTGGGTGATCGCCATAATGATCATGCTGGTCGGGCTTTTGGCGGTGAAATCACTGCCGGTATCCCAGTATCCACCAATCGCGCCGCCACAGATCGCTATCAACGCCACCTATCCGGGCGCTTCGGCCCAGACGGTTCAGGATACGGTTACCCAGGTCATCGAGCAGAAGCTGAACGGCATCGACAACCTGATTTACATGACCTCCTCCAGCGACTCTGCCGGGGCGGTAACCATCACTCTGACTTTTAAGGCAGGCACCGACCCGAATATCGCCCAGGTGCAGGTGCAGAATAAGTTGCAGCTGGCCGTACCACTCCTCCCCCAGATCGTGCAGAAACAAGGGATAGCGGTAGTCAAATCCAGCAGAAACTACCTGCTGATCATTGGACTCGTTTCGGAAGACGGCTCCATGGATCGCAACTCCCTGACCGATTACATGGTTTCCAACCTCCAGGACATCATCAGCCGTCTTGACGGGGTCGGAGAAATGATGCTGTTCGGCACCCAGAATGCCATGCGGATCTGGCTGAATCCGGCAAAATTGAACAACTTCCACCTCACCACCAATGATGTTATCACGGCTCTGCAGTCCCAGAACGTCCAGGTGTCGGCCGGCCAGTTCGGCGGCCTCCCGGCCAACCAGGGGCAACAACTTAATGCCACCATCAACGCCCGGACCCTGTTACAGAACGCGGATCAGTTTAACTCCATCATCTTGCGCACCAATCCGGATGGCTCCACGGTCAAGCTGAAGGATGTTGCAGAGAGCAAAATCGGCACCGAGAACTATGAAGTTCAGTCCTACTACAACGGAAAACCGCTGGGAGGTATGGCGGTCCGTCTGGCGGCCGGCGCAAATGCGCTTGAAACCGGCAACCGTATCAAGACCAAGATGGAGGAGTTATCGAAATATTTTCCTCCTGGCATGAAGATTGTTTACCCATATGACTCCACCCCCTTTGTCAAGATTTCCATCAAAGAGGTGGTTCATACACTGATTGAGGCCGTTATTCTGGTCTTCATTATCATGTTTCTCTTCCTGCAAAACATCCGGGCCACCCTGATCCCCACCATCGCCGTACCGGTTGTACTCCTGGGGACCATGGGAGTGTTGTCCGCCTGTGGCTTCTCCATCAACACTCTGACCATGTTCGCACTGGTCATTGTCATCGGGTTGCTGGTTGACGACGCTATTGTCGTTGTCGAGAACGTAGAACGCATAATGACAGAAGAGGGATTATCGCCCCATGATGCCACCGTCAAATCCATGGGGCAGATTACCAGCGCCCTCTGGGGTATCGCGACTGTGCTGACAGCGGTCTTTCTCCCCATGACCTTTTTCGGCGGTTCCACCGGCGTCATTTACCGTCAGTTTTCCATTACCATCATCTCTGCCATGATCCTGTCGGTATTTGTGGCGATGATTCTGACACCGGCGCTCTGCGCCACGATCCTCAAACCGGTCGCAAAGGGTCATCATGCCGGTGAAGCCGGCTGGTTTGCCGGGTTCTTCCGTTACTTCAACCGGGGATTTGAATTCTGCCGGGCAAAGTATGAAGGCATTGTCGGCCGCTCCTTCAGCAAACCGGTGCGCTATCTGGTTGTCTACTCTGCAATCGTTGCCGCCATGGCCTTCTTCTTCCTTCACCTCCCCACGTCGTTCCTGCCGGATGAGGATCAGGGGTTTCTACTGTGCCAGGTCCAGTTACCGGCCGGTGCCACTCAGGAACGGACTATCCAGACCATACGGCAGATGGAGCAGCATTTCCTCGAAAAGGAATCAAAGACGGTGGAAGGGATTATCACCGTAGCCGGGTTCAGCTTTGCCGGTCGAGGGCAGAATATGGGGCTGGCCTGGGTAAAGCTGAAAAATTGGGACGTGCGTAAAACTCCCGATCTTAAGGCTCCTGCCATTGCCGGCCGGGCCATGAAGGCCTTCTCCGGCATACGCGATGGTTTGGCTTTCGCTTTTTCACCACCGGCGGTACTTGAGTTGGGTGTGGCAAACGGGTTTGACTTCCAGTTGCAGGATCGCGGCGGTTTGGGACATGAGAAGCTAATGGAGGCTCGTAATCAGCTGCTGGGGATGGCCATGAAAAACCCCAAGCTGACCGCCGTGCGCCCCAACGGGCAGGACGACGCTCCCCAGTTCAAACTTGACATCGACGACGTGCGGGCCGGTGCCCAAGGGGTTCCGCTGTTGCAAATCAACGAAGTCCTTTCCACCGCCTGGGGAAGCACCTACGTCAGCGATTTCATTCAGAACGGCCGGGTCAAAAAGGTCTACCTCCAGTCTGATCCAAATTACCGCATGCTGCCGGAGGACATTAACGGCTGGTATGTGAGCAACAAGAGCGGTCAGATGGTACCGTTTTCGGCCTTTGCCACGGCCAGGTGGCAGTACGGTTCCCCCCGTCTTGAACGGTATAATGGTATCCCGTCCGTAGAAATTTTGGGACAGGCCGTGCCGGGGGTCAGTACCGGCGAAGCCATGGCTGAGGTGGAAAAAATGGCGGCCCAGCTGCCACCCGGCATCGGCTACGAATGGACCGGCCTCTCCTATGAGGAAAGGAACGCGGGTGCCCAGGCTCCGGCGCTCTACGCCATCTCGCTTTTGGTTGTGTTTCTCGCTGTGGCGGCACTGTACGAAAGCTGGACCATCCCCTTTGTCAACCTGCTGATGCTGCCGCTGGGTCTGGTGGGGGCTGTGATTGCAGTTAAGATGCGTATGCTCCCCAATGATGTTTATTTCCAGATCGGTTTGCTCACTACGGTGGGTCTTTCCACCAAGAACGCTATTCTGATTATCCAGTTTATCAAGGATCAGATGCATCAGGGTCATGAGTTGGTCGATGCCACCCTGATGGCGGTGAAGATCAGGCTCCGTCCGGTTATCATGACGTCGCTGGCGTTCTTTTTCGGCACCCTGCCGCTGGCCCTTACCAAAGGTGCCGGTGCGGCAGCCCAGAACGCCATCGGTACCGCCGTCACCGGGGGACTTCTTTCGGCAACCTTTATCGACCTGATTTTCATCCCGTTTTTCTTTGTGCTGATATCCCGGCTGTTTTCGAAGAAAAAACCCCTGACCGCGCTGGCGCAGCCGACCGCTACGCACAACTCCCCGGAGGTGAATTGACATGGTACAGATAAAACGCATGGCATCAGCTTTCTGCCTCCCGCTCGGCGCGTTACTCTGTCTGAGCGGCTGCTCGACCATGGCACCGAACTATGTGCAGCCGGCCGCACCGGTTCCGGTCGCCTGGCCCGCCGGGGATTCCTACAAAGCGGTGTCGGTCGTCAAGAGCACGCCGCTGGTGGATATCCCGTGGAAAGAGTATTTTGTTGAACCGCAGCTGAGAAAGGTGATTGCACTGGCGCTGGAAAACAACCGCGACCTGCGGGTTGCCGTTCTCAACATCGAGCGGGCCCAGGCCCTGTACCAGATTCAGCGTTCCAACCTGCTGCCGAAATTTGAAGCATCTGCCGGCGCTGCGTTCCAGCGGACCCCCGCCACTTTTTCCAGCACCGGCCAGCCGGTCACAACCAGTCAATATACGGTCGGTGCCGGTCTCCTTTCCTACGAGATCGACCTGTTCGGCCGCGTGCAGAGTCTGCGCGATCAGGCTCTGGAGCAGTATCTGGCCATCGACCAGGCCAGGCGCAGCGTGCAGATCAGCCTGATTGCAGAGGTTGCCGGCGGCTATCTGACGCTGGCCGCCGACCGTGAGCGGCTGAAGCTTGCCAAGGACACCCTGGCGAGCCAGAAGGAGTCCTACCAGCTCATCCAGCGCCGCTACGAAGCGGGCGTTTCATCGTCTCTCGATCTGCAGCAGGCCCGGACAACGGTTGAAGCGGCGCGGGTGGACATCGGACGCTATACCACGGCGGTCGCTCAGGACATGAATGCCCTGGCTCTTCTGGTCGGCTCGCAAATTCCGGCGGAACTGCTGCCGGCAGCCCTGTCAGAAACAGTTGCCGCAGTGAAGGACGCATCACCCGGCCTGACATCTGACGTACTGCTGCGCCGTCCCGATATCCTCCAGGCCGAAGGGCAGCTGAAAAGTGCCAACGCCAATATCGGAGCGGCACGGGCAGCGTTTTTCCCCAAAATAACGTTGATTTCGTCCGTCGGTTTCGGCAGTAATGAGCTGTCCGGCCTTTTTAAGGAGGGAGCTTTTGCCTGGAGTGTCGCCCCGCGCATTTCGCTGCCGATCTTTGACGGCGGGAGCAATTCGGCGAACCTTACGGTAGCCGAGGTTGATCGCAACATCATGGTGGCCCGGTACGAAAAGGCGATCCAGACCGCCTTCCGGGAAGTTGCCGATTCCCTGGCCCAGCTCGGCACTATCGATGAACAGTTGGCGGCGCAGCAGTCGCTCACTGACGCAACCGCCGAAAGGTATCGCCTTTCCCAGGCCCGTTTCGATAAAGGGGTGGACAGTCATCTGAATGTCCTTGACTCGCAGCGTTCTCTCTACGGGGCCCAGCAAAACCTTATCAGCACCCGTTTGTCACGTCTGTCAAACCAGATAACCGTCTACAAGGTCCTGGGTGGTGGAGACCACGACTGACCGACTCTTTATGTCTGTCAAAAGTATGGTATTCTTTTCTTTTTCAATGAAGTGTTGTAGTGTGCATCATTATTTTTCTCTATAAAGGATTCACGTGGTTCAGGCACTTGGACATGTAACCATAGGTGTTGTACGAGACCTGGGAAGGGCCGGCTGGTTTCTTCTCTACTCATGCTATATGATCGTCCGACGTCCGGGCAGTCTGGTGCACGTCCTGAAACAGCTGCGTTTTATCGGGACAAAGTCCCTTTTCGTGATCGTACTGACCGCCGGATTTACCGGCATGGTGCTCGGCCTGCAGGGGTATTACACCCTTGCCAAATTCGGTTCCGAAGGGATGCTGGGGACGGCGGTGGCACTTTCACTCATCCGCGAACTCGGGCCGGTGCTCGCCGCCTTGATGGTAACCGGGCGCGCCGGCAGCGCCATTACGGCGGAAATCGGCATCATGCGGATCACCGAGCAGATTGACGCTCTGGAAACCATGGCGCTTGACCCCTTCAAGTACCTGGTCACCCCGAAGTTCATCGCCGCCATGATTTCCCTTCCCCTGCTCTGTGCCATCTTCGACGTGATCGGTATCTACGGCGGTTGGCTGGTCGGGGTTAAACTGCTGGGGGTCAATCCGGGCGCGTATTTTTATGAAATGGAAAAATCGGTGGTCTGGCGTGACGTTTACTCCGGCTTTGTGAAATCATTTTCCTTCGGGGTGATTATCGCCTGGATCGGCTGCTACAAGGGGTACTACGCCGGACACGGTGCCGAGGGAGTTGCCAAGGCGACGACCGAGTCGGTGGTTCTTACCTCCGTTATTATCCTCGTGTGGGACTACTTCCTTACGTCGGTGCTGCTCTGATATGATTACGCTGAGAAATGTACATAAGTCGTTCGGCTCACAAAAAGTGCTTGACGGCCTCGACCTGGACATCCCCGCCGGACAGATTACCGCCATCATCGGCCCCAGCGGCGAAGGCAAGAGCGTGCTGCTGAAGCACCTGATCGGTCTGCTGCAGCCGGATAGCGGCACGGTGGAAGTGGATGGCGAAAGCATCGTTGACCTGCGCCGTTCCGAATTGAACCGGATTCGCGAAAAGTTCGGTATGCTGTTCCAGAATGTGGCGCTGTTCGACTCCATGACGGTTTTCGAAAATGTGGCTTTCCCGCTGCAGGAGAAAACCTCCCTGTCCAAAGAGGAGATCCGGAGCAGGGTTGTCTCGGCCCTTGAGGATGTGGGGCTGAAAAATATTGATGACAAGTTCCCGGACGAGCTTTCCGGCGGCATGAAAAAGAGGGTTGGGCTGGCCCGGGCGGTGGTTCTTAATCCCAAGATTATCCTGTTCGACGAACCGACCACCGGACTTGACCCGATCATAAAGCGGGCGATCCACGAACTCATCAAGGATACCCACGCCAAGTTCGGCTTTACGGCAGTGATAGTCACCCATGAAATCCCGGATATTTTCGACGTTGCCCAGAATATCGCGATGTTGTTTCGGGGCAAAATTTTGCAGCACGGTACACCGGACGACATAAAGAATTCATCCGACCCGGCAATCCGGCAGTTCATCAGCGGCAGTCTGGACGGCCCGATCAGGATGGCGTAGCAACTGAACATCGACAAAGAGGTACGTTATGAACATGGTAAAACTGGAAATGATGGTCGGCTCCTTTATGCTGATCGGTATCCTCTGCCTGGGATATGTGTCGATCAAACTGGGCAAAATGGAAATTGTCGGCGGTGATTTTTACGCCGTTGCCGCAACGTTTGATTCGGTTTCCGGCTTGAAGCCGGGGGCACGCGTCGAAATAGCCGGAGTTGAAGTCGGGAAAGTCGACCGGATAGAGCTTGATGCCAAAAGCGGTGACCGGGCACGGGCGTATCTTAAAATCAAAACCGGCGTTAAAATCACCGATGATGTCATCGCCTCGGTACGAACCAGCGGCATCATCGGCGATAAATTCATCAAGCTCCGCCCGGGCGGTTCTGACACTATGCTGAAAAATAATGATAAGATTCGTGAAACTGAATCTGCAATTGACATCGAAGAGCTGGTAAGTAAATTTATCCACGGCAAAGTGGAGTAACCGTCATTTTTTAAGGAAAGTAGCAATGAACTTTTTTATTCGTATTTTTTTTCTGACACTCTGGACATTGTCCGCCTCTGTCGTAGCCGGTTTAGCGGCGGAACAGGCGGCAGCAGCCAGGATCGTTGTAACTCTGGATGACTGTATCCGTATGTCGCTGAAAGCGGCTCCTGAACTGGGAGAAGCGGACAGTGATATTGCCCTTGCAACCAGCAAGTTGGACCAGGCAAAAGCCTACCGTTATCCGCAGATACAGATGACTACACTGTTCGGGCCGGCACCGATCGCCTATAAAAGCGCCATCGAGCCGGCAATAAAAACCAACGAGGCGTTATTCAGCATCAACGCGCTTACCTGGTTCACCAGTGCCGATGCGACGTTCATTCAGCCGCTGTACACGTTCGGCAAGATTTCCGAAAACATGAAAGCAGCCACTCACGGCATTGCGGTTGATCGTTCCCGCAAGGAGCAGCGGGCTACCGAGATTGTCCTGAAAGTCAATGAGTACTATAGCGGGTTGCTGCTGGCACGCGAGATGAAAGAACTGATACTCGAGGTTGAGGAAATCCTGATCAAGGCTCGTGAAAAAGCCCAGAAACTTCTCGATCAGGGGTCGGACACTGTTGACGAGATGGATCTGTATAAACTTGATGCTTTTTCCGGACTGGCTACAAAATACCTTGAGGAAGCAAAAAAAGGGGAGGCGCTCGCTCTGGCTGCACTGAAGGCCCGCATGGGGCTTCCGGTTGATGCGCAGCTTGTAACCGGCACGGAGCGACTTGTACTGGTTGACGCCGAAATCCCCCCGCTTGCAACATATCTGGAAAATGCCCGCCGGCGACGCCACGAATTCAACCAGATTTCCGAAGGACTTAAAGCCCGTTCGGCTCTTGTTGAAGCGGCCAAAGCCGAATATTACCCCGATATTTTCCTGGGAGGTCTGTTTTCCTGGGCCTATGCCGATGAACGCGACAAGGTGCAGAACCCGTATATCAACGATCCGTTCAACCATGTCAACGGCGGCGTTGCACTGGGTGCCCGATGGAAACTTGATTTCGGTATCACCGGCGCCAAAGTGGCCGGCGAACGCGCCCAATACAATCGGCTGCTCAGTACCCGGGATTTTGCCGACACCAACATCCCGCTCCAGGTGGAAATGTATTATCTGGACCTTAAGGAAGCCAAAAAAAGTGCGGCAGCTACGCGCAACGCCTATCTGAACGCGAAGAAATGGGCTGTTACCGCAATTGCAAATTTCGACTTCGGCATGGGGCCGGCCAAGGAGATCTTTGAAGCGCTTCAGGCCTATTCCGGTATGCGTGCCGACTATTTCAAATCAATTTATAATTATCGCGTCGCGGCGGCCAACCTGGACTATGCGACAAGCGAGCCGTTACGCAACAGTGATAAATAACCGGGAGGAACCCGCATGCTGAAACAAATCTTACTGGCGTTGACTGCGTCCATATTCATGGTGTCCGCCGCATCGGCAACTCCGACAGATGATGTAAAAAAGACCGTGGATGAAGTCGTTCGTATCGTAGCTGACAAGGAAATGAAGAAAAATGAGGTAAAGCGGCGCCAGGCTTTGAAAAAGTCCATCAGCGTGATCTTCGATTATTCTGAAATGGCAAAGCGCTCTCTCGGCAAACATTGGAATACACGCTCAGCAGCGGAAAAAAAGCAGTTTTCCGAGCTTTTCGCTACGCTGCTTGAAAATTCCTACGCAGGAAAGATCGAATCATACAACAATGAGAAGATTGTCTACATCAAGGAAAACGTCGATGATCAGTATGCGGAGGTGAAGTCAAAAGTCGTCACCGCCGCACGGGATGAATTCACGCTCGACTACCGCCTGTTCAAGGAGAATGGCAAGTGGATGGTGTATGATGTAGTTGTCGAAGGTGTGAGCCTTGTGTCCAATTACCGCAGCCAGTTCAACAAAATCATCAGCTCCAGCGGCTATGAAAAACTCGTTAAAAAATTACAGAGTAAAAATGATGAATTGAAGGCTCCATGAATTTAAGTAAATTATCTTGACACCCTGTTTACGGCTGTGATAAACGACTCGGGCACGCAGTTTCGGAAGTTTTTGCAGAACGTTGCAAGCAACACGTTTGACCAGGCATTGCGCTTTTCCTGCATCAGACTCCAGAAACTTTAGCGGTAACCAATCGTTCCGGCATAGGACCGGACAAAAAAGGGGGCAGGAAATGGCACAGGGCAAAGTAAAATGGTTTAACGACACGAAGGGTTTTGGGTTCATCGAGCAGGAGGGTGGCGAAGACGTTTTTGTCCATTTCTCTGCAATTACCGGTGACGGTTTCAAATCGCTGGCAGAAGGCGATGCCGTAACGTTTGAAATAACTCAGGGACCGAAAGGCCTGCAGGCAGCAAACGTAGTAAAAAAATAATACTGCCTGACATCGTTTGAATCAAAAAACCCGCTGATATCAGCGGGTTTTTTTTGTTACAAAATTCTTTCGCTGCGGCACGGCGGGGTGTCGCCCTCCTGCCGGTCCGGAGTCAAGAAGCAGTCCCCGCTCCCCCTCACGCCCCAACTCTTTCAGCGCTTCCAGCACCTTAGCCCGCTCTGTTGGCAGATGCCAGAGCAACAGAGATTTCTGCAACCCCTTTTCCCGGTCGCTTGTAGCTGTGTAGACCGGTGCTCCGGTCATGGGATCAATGCCGCTGTGGAACATGCAGGTGGCTATCGTCCCGGGAGTGGGGGTGAAGTCCTGAACCTGCTCCACTGTCATACCCATTTTTTTGAGGGTAAGCGCCAGTTCAAGCATATCCGCCAGCGTACAGCCCGGATGCCCGGAGATCAGGTACGGCACGACATACTGACGTTTGCCGAGGCGATCGCTCTCGGCACGAAACTGTGCAAGAAATGTTTCAAATGATTTTTTCCCCGGTTTGCGCATGATGTCCGTAACGCGGTCAACCAGATGTTCCGGCGCTATCTTGAGCAGTCCGCTGACGTGATGTCCGACCAGCTCCCTGAAATAGGCCGGCTGTTTTTCAAGCAGGTCGGGGCGAACTCCTGATGAAACCGCCGTGTGCCGAACTCCCGCAAGAGAACGGGCCGCCTGGAGTAGCGCCGTCGCCGCCGAATCACTGGTGTGGAGATTGGTGCAGATTTTCGGGAAAAGGCAGCTTTCGCGCAGACATTTTTTCATAGCGTCTGGATTGCCGCAGCTCAGTCCGTACATATTGGCGGTCGGTCCGCCAATATCGCTGATACTGCCCCGAAACCACGATTTCCTGGTCAACGCCGATATTTCCGCGAGGATGGAACTCTGGCTGCGGGATTGGATTGTTTTGCCCTGATGCATGGTGATGGCGCAGAACGAGCAGCCGCCAAAGCAGCCGCGATGGCTGGTGATGGACGTTTTTATCTGTTCCCAGGCCGGAATCGCCTGAAGATACGCCGGATGGGGGGCTTTTTCAAACGGCAGAGCATACACCGCGTCCATTTCGCCTTCCGCCAGGGGGAAGGCCGGTGGATTGCAGACCAGTTGCCGATTGCCGTGTTGCTGCAGTACCGTTCTGCCTGACCAGGGGTTTTGCTGGAGGTATGCCAGACGGAACGCCTCGGCGAATTGCTCTTTGGAGGTGGTCACCTCCTCAAACGACGGCAGGGTAACGCAGCCCCCGGCATCATAGCTGCTGCAGTGGAATGCCGTCCCCCGCACATCGCGGATTTCTGCCAACTGTTCGCGATCCCGCATGCGAGAGGCTACTTCAAGAAGTGCCCGCTCGGCCATGCCGTAGATCAGCAGGTCGGCTTTGGCATCAAACAGAATCGAACGGCGGACCTTGTTTTCCCAAAAGTCGTAATGAGCGAAGCGGCGCAGCGATGCTTCGATGCCACCGATCACAACCGGTACATCCTTGAAGGCCTCCTTCAGGCGATAGGTGTAGACGGTTGTGGCGCGGTTGGGGCGGGCACCGTGGCGGTTGCCGGGTGTGTAGGCATCATCATGCCGCAATTTGCGTGCTGGTGTGTAGTGGGACACCATTGAATCCATGGCGCCTGCGGCAACGGCGAAGAATAGCCGGGGACGGCCGAGCGTCATGAACGGTTCTTTTGAACGCCAGTCTGGCTGGGCGATGATGCCGACCCGAAACCGGTGTGATTCGAGCCAGCGGGCGAGCAGCGGCACGCCGAAGGACGGATGATCAATATAAGCATCGCCGCTGACAAAAATTACGTCGAGCTCTTTCCAGCCCCGCTGCCGCATCTCCTCCTGTGTGGTGGGAATGAATGGCATAGATCAGGGAAACAGCGCCAAACCTTCCAACCCCATGGTTTCCGGAAACCCGCAGATGAGGTTCATATTCTGTACTGCCTGACCGGAAGCACCTTTTACCAGGTTATCAATCGCCGATACAACGATAATCCGGCCGGTACGATGGTCCAGAAGCGGCGCAATATCACAGAAGTTGGAACCACGCACGAACGCGGTGGACGGGAGGCTGCCGGCAGGTAGAACCCGCACAAACGGCTCGCCGGCATAGAAATCCCGGTATAGGGCGGCAAGTGTTTCACTGGTGAGTGCCTTTTTGGGCGTCGCATAGATTGTGGACAGTATCCCCCTGTCCATCGGTACCAGATGCGGAGTAAACGTGATTTTCAGGGGTTCACCCGCCAACAGGGACAGTTCCTGCTCAATCTCGGGAGTATGCCGATGTACGCCGCCGACTCCGTATGCTTTATATCCCTCGTTGACCTCGCAATACAGGCTGTCCACCTTGGCAGACCGGCCGGCCCCGGTCACACCGGAAGCCGAGTCGGCAATAATGCTCGACAGGTCAATCAATCCTTTCTTCAGCAGTGGAGCCAAACCGAGGATGATACTGGTCGGATAGCAGCCGGGGTTAGCCACCAGCTTTGCACTCTTAATCTTCGACCGACGAATTTCCGGCAGTCCGTACACTGACTTTTTCAGGACGCCAGGATTAAGGTGCGGCTCATACCATTCACCATATACCGCCGGGTCGGAAAGACGGTAATCGGCTGACAGGTCCACAACCTTTTTACCCAACTTCAGAAAGGTCGGCACGACCTCCATGGCTGCCTTGTGCGGCAGTGCAGTGAAGATTATATCCGCCTTTTCGGCAACATGGACCGGCTCGAGATTTTCCAGTACGATATCGCAACGCCCCCGCAACGTGGGGAACACCTCGGAGATACGTTTGCCCGCACTCTGTTCCGAGGTAAGACAGGTCACCGCCACCTCCGGGTGGCAATGAAGAATCCTGATCAATTCCAGCCCGGTGTAACCGCTGGCGCCAACAATGGCAACTTTCAACATGGTCATGCTCCTTTCAAAGAAAAAGGGGAAACCCTTGCGGATTTCCCCTTGTAACATACCAGTGTGGTGTAATCCAGCGATTAACGCTTGGAGAACTGGAAGCGGGCGCGAGCAGCTTTTCTGCCGTACTTCTTACGCTCTTTGACGCGTGAATCGCGGGTAATGAAACCGGCTTTTTTGAGGACGCCGCGCAGCTCAGGCTCATGCAGCAGCAGTGCTTTGGTGATGCCGTGCTTGATAGCACCGGCCTGACCGGTATCGCCGCCGCCTGAAACGGTTACGTACACATCAAAAATGCCTACTTTTTCAACAAGTTCAAACGGCTGACGCACAACCATTTTAGAGGTTTCGCGGCCGAAGTATTCATCAAGAGTTTTGTGGTTGACGGTAAAGGTGCCAACACCCGGCTTAAGCCATACACGAGCGATTGAACTCTTACGTTTGCCTGTTCCATAATAACTGACTGCTGCCATATCGTGCTCTCCTTGGAGGTATTAAAGTACCAGATTCTTGGGCTGCTGAGCATCGTGAGGATGGCTCGGTCCCGCATAGATCTTAAGCTTGCTGAGCATGGCCCGTGCAAGTTTGTTCTTGGGGAGCATACCCTTGACAGCTTTTTTGATGAGGTCTTCAGGTTTCTTTTCCAGCAGTTTGCCAGCGGAGATCTCTTTCAGCCCGCCAACATACCCGGAGTGGCTGTAATAGATTTTATCGGCAAGCTTGCGGCCGGTCAGGGCGATTTTTTCGGCGTTTACAACGATGACGAAGTCACCTGTATCAACGCTCGGTGTGTAAAGAGCCTTGTTTTTCCCGCGCAGGACATTGGCAATCTGGGTAGAAAGACGCCCCAGGACAGCATCCTGAGCATCGACGACGTACCAGTCACGTTTGATATTTTCCGCTTTTGCAACTTCTGTTTTCATAAATTCCTCGCCCGCAGTACAGCTTGTACACTCCAGTTATTGGAATACAAGCCATGATTTTTTTGAAGAGGTGTAACTTACTGAAAGAGTGTGGGCGTGTCAAGGGAAAAATTTTAGCGGCAACTTATTGATCTTATCAATGTTGTATCGAGGCCGATTTCATGTTACAAACTCCCGGCAATTATCAGATTTTTGGAGTTTACAACTATGAAGATGACGATAGCTGATGTTGAGCAGGTTGCACGTCTGGCGCGGCTTGAACTCACAGCCGAAGACAAGGAGCTGTTCGCCGGCCAGATGGATGCGATCCTCGGCTATGTGGAAAAGCTGAAGGAGCTGAATACGGACGGAATTGTGCCGACGTCCCACGCCGTGCCAATGGAAAATGCGTTCCGTGCCGACGTGGTCCGCCCTTCAATAGGACTGGAGAAGGCGCTGGCTAACGCTCCGGAAAAAACAGGCACTTTTTTTGTTGTGCCGAAAGTTATTGAGTAGGGCAGGGGACACTATTTCATGAATATTTTTGACATGACCATCCATGAGCTCCACGGGGCGCTGAAGGGGAAACAGCTTTCATCTCTGGAAGCCACCACCGCACTGCTGAAGCGCATTGAATCTGTAGAGCCGCAGATCGGTTCTTTCATCACGGTGACAGCTGAGCAGGCGCTGGCCGCCGCACGGAGTGCTGATCAGCGCATCGCCCGGGGCGAAGGGACGCCATTGACCGGCATTCCGCTGGCACTCAAGGATATTTTTCTAACGGAGGGGGTTCGCACAACCTGCGGTTCCCGCATCCTCAGCAACTTTATCCCCCCGTACAGCGCCGCCTCCTGGGAAAAACTGCGTGACCAGGGTGCGGTACTGCTGGGGAAACTGAACCAGGATGAGTTTGCCATGGGCTCCTCCAACGAATCAAGCGCGTACGGCATTACCCGCAATCCCTGGGACACCAGCCGCATTCCGGGAGGATCTTCCGGCGGCTCAGCGGCAGCGGTGGCCGCCGGACAGGCGATCGCGACCCTCGGCACGGACACCGGCGGCTCCATTCGGCAACCGGCATCCCATTGCGGCTGTGTCGGCCTAAAACCTACCTACGGCCGGGTTTCCCGCTACGGTGTCATCGCCTACGCATCCTCTCTGGATCAGGTCGGGCCGTTAACCCGCGATGTGGCCGACTGCGCCCTTATGCTGGAGGCGGTGGCCGGCTACGACCCCAAAGACTCCACCAGTGTCGATACACCGGTGCCGGACTACAGTGCCGCCCTGACAGGGGGGGTAAAGGGATTGCGGATCGGTCTGCCGAAAGAGTATTTCATCGACGGCCTCGACCCGGATGTACAGAAGGCCATGACAGCCGCCATCGACACCTTCCGGCGTCTCGGCGCCGAATTCGTTGATATTTCACTGCCGCACACCGACTATGCGGTGGCGACCTATTATCTGATCGCCACGGCGGAGGCCAGCTCCAACCTGGCCCGCTATGACGGCGTCCGGTTCGGGCACCGTGCCCAGGCGGACAATCTGCTGGACATGTACACAAAAAGCCGCAGCGAAGGCTTCGGCACCGAAGTCAAGCGGCGCATCATGCTCGGCACCTATGCACTGTCATCCGGCTATTACGACGCCTATTACGTCAAGGCCCAAAAAGTACGCACGTTGATCATGAACGATTTCATCAGCGCGTTTACCGGCGTAGATGTCATGCTGACCCCGGTGGCACCGACACCGGCGTTCAAAATCGGCGAAAAAATCAACGACCCGCTACAGATGTACCTGTCCGATATTTTTACCATTCCGGTCAACCTTGCCGGCACCTGTGCCATGTCGCTCCCGGCCGGTTTTTCGGCGGAAGGGCTCCCGATCGGCCTGCAACTGATCGGCAAACCGTTTGGCGAGGAAACCATCCTGCGCGCCGGCTACGCATTTGAGCAGGCCACTGAGTGGCATACCAGGAAAGCAACACTATAACTTCCGGAGCACACCATGAAATACCAACCCGTCATCGGTCTTGAAGTCCACGTCCAACTCCTGACCGACACGAAAATATTCTGCGGCTGTTCGACAACCTTCGGCTCGGAGCCGAACTCCCAGACCTGCCCGGTCTGCCTCGGACTGCCGGGTGCCCTGCCGGTGCTGAACGGCACCGTGGTGGAATATGCCATCAAGGCCGGCCTCTCCACCAACTGCACCATCACCCCGCGCAGCATTTTTGCGCGGAAGAACTACTTTTATCCCGACCTTCCCAAAGGGTACCAGATCAGCCAGTTCGAAGATCCGATTTGCCAGAATGGCTGGCTGGACATCACCCTTGCCGGACAGGAGCCAAAGCGGATCGGCATCACCCGCATCCATATGGAGGAGGATGCCGGCAAGCTGGTGCATGGCGACTCCGGAATGGGTGACGGTTCGGGCGTTGACCTGAACCGGGCCTGCACGCCGCTGCTGGAAGTTGTTTCCGAACCGGACCTCCGCTCGTCCGACGAGGCGGTGGCGTATCTGAAGCAACTGCACCAAATCGTAACCTGGCTCGGCATTTGTGATGGGAATATGGAAGAAGGGAGTTTCCGCTGCGATGCCAACGTATCGGTCATGCCGGTCGGCTCAAAGACCCTCGGCACACGGGCCGAAATAAAGAATGTCAACTCCTTCAAATTCGTCAAACAGGCCATCGAATATGAGATCCTGCGTCAGATCGACCTGATAGAGGATGGTGGCACGGTTGTTCAGGAAACGCGCCTGTTTGATCCGAACAGCGGAAAAACCCGCTCCATGCGGAGCAAAGAGGAAGCCCACGATTACCGCTATTTTCCAGACCCCGATCTGGTGCCGCTGGTTATCAGCGATCAGTGGGTGGAACGCTCCCGCTCGGAGTTGCCCGAACTGCCGGGACAGCGGCAGCAACGTTTCATGACCGATCTGGGACTCCTCCCCTACGACGCCGAAGTGCTGACGGCAAGCAGGGCGTTGTCCGACTATTTCGAGGCCGGTGTTGCCGTTCACGACAATGCCAAGGCGGTTGCCAACTGGGTAATGGGGGAAATCACCCGGGCCCTGAATGACAGCGGCACATCAATTGATGCCTGCCCGGTCCCGCCGGAGCGACTCGCCGAACTGCTGAAACTGATCGACAACGGCACCATTTCGGGTAAGATTGCCAAAACCGTTTTTGATGAGATGTGGAAAAGCGGCAAAGCGCCCCTGACGATTGTGGAAGAGCAGGGCCTGGTGCAGGTTTCCGACAGCGGTGCCATAGAAGGCATCATTGACGAAATTCTGGCCGCCAACGCCGGACAGGTTGAAGAGTACCGCAGCGGCAAGGAAAAGGTCTTCGGCTTTTTCGTCGGTCAAGTCATGAAAGCCAGCAAGGGGAAGGCCAACCCGGCTCTGGTCAACGAACTGCTGGTGAGCAGACTAAAAGGGTAGGACGGAGGTTGGTAATGAGCCGAACGGTGATGATTATTGATGACTCCCTCTTCATTCGCAAAATTTTGTGCGGCATTCTTGCCGAAAACGGCTACACCGTAACAGCCGAAGCGGCCAGTGGCATAGAAGCCATGAAAAACCTCCGTACCAGCCATCCGGACATTATCCTGCTGGACATTATCCTGCCTGACTCAAACGGTCTTGACCTCCTTGCGTCAATCATTAAAACCTGCCCCACCTCAAAGGTTGTTATCTGCTCGGCCATCGGACAGGAACAGGTCATGAAAAAATCCCTCGACCTGGGCGCCACGGCGTTTATCCAGAAACCTTTTACCCCCGAAAAAGTTGCTGACGTACTGAAAAGCCTGGAGGATTAGGCGATGGACCTGTCCCCCTATCGGGATCTGTTTGTCTCTGAAGCCCGCAAGCATCTCTCCACCTTCAGCGAGCTGATCGTTCAGCTTGAAGACTCCCCCAATGACAGCGCCTCAATCGACGAACTCTTCCGCCACGCCCACTCGCTCAAGGGGATGGCGGCAACCATGAACTATGAGCAGGTTGTGGCACTGGCCCACCTTATGGAGGACCAGCTAAGCCGGATCCGGGAGGGGAACTACCGGTTGCCGCCGGCTCTTGCCGACATTCTGCTGGAGGGGGTCGATACGCTCTCCCGCATGGTGTCCGCCATTGAATCCGGAAGCGACACCCATGAAGACACCACCCGCCTGTTAGGACAGCTGGAGGCATTCCGGCCTGAAACCGAAGCCCGCTCTCCACTTCAGGGTGATCTGCCGGAGGAGGAAGCGCAGGAGAGCGCAGCCCTCGCACCCCGGGAATTTCGGGAAAAAGACGCTTTCCAGAGTGTCCGCATCAAAACCGAATTACTTGATCATCTGGTTAATATCACGGGTGAACTGATAACCAACCGTCACTATCTGGCGGAATCCATTCGGGTGGCTGAGGCGACCGAGTGCCATAAACCGCTCCAGCAGCTCACCACACTGCTGCGCAGCCTGCGTGATGAGGTTTTCAAGGCGCGCATGCTGCCGTTCACTGTTATAGCCGAACGCTTTCCGCGCCTGGTGCGTGATCTGGCACGCAAACAGGGGAAAGAGGTCCACTTTCAACTGACAGGCAAGGAAATCAAGCTCGACCGGGGAATTCTGGAAGAGATCGCCGAGCCGATTGTCCATATCCTGCGAAATGCAGTCGATCACGGCCTGGAAACTGCTGCTGAACGGACGGCGGCCGGTAAGCCGGGCAGCGGTTTGATAACTCTGACCGTCATCAGGGATAAAGAGCATGTTGAAATAATCATTACCGATGATGGTCATGGCATGGAGCCGGAGGAACTGAAACTTAAAGCTGTGGAAAAGGGGATCATTTCCCCGGAGCAGGCCGCACGAATGACAGCGCAGGAGGCCCTCAACCTGGTCTGCGCCCCCGGGTTCTCCACCGCCACAGCCGTCAGCGATATTTCCGGACGGGGGGTCGGCATGGATGCGGTGCGCGAAGCGGTGCACACTCTTTCCGGAACTCTCGCGATTCAGTCGCAGCACGGTCAGGGGAGCCGCTTCATCCTCCGCTTCCCACTCACTATCTCCATCATTCATGCCCTGATAGTGCAGTGCGGCTCATTTGAGATCGCCTTCCCGCTGAATGTCGTCACCCGGACCATGGAACTCCAGCCTTCCGACATCCGGAAAGAATCCGGGGGGGCAACATTCCTTTACGAAGGGGTGGCTCTTCCGCTCCGGAGGCTGCGGCAGGCGTTGAACCTTCCCCCGCCGGCCGGAGCGGAAGCGGCTTACCAGGCGGTGGTCGTCTGTCATGTCGGCACCTCACTGCTGGCCTTCGCCGTTGATCGCATCTTCGGGCAGCAGGAAATATTTGTCCGTCCGCTCCGCGCACCGTTGTCACTCCTGCATGGAGTCAGCGGGGCAACGGTCACCAGCGACGGTCGGGTGTTGTTTGTTGCCGATGCAGCGGCACTGGCCTGAAACAACCCGCCTGCAACCGCCAACCACGGCATGAACTCCTATTGAAACGGTTGCGGCGGGCGCCCATCTATGGCAGAATCACGCTCCGGTGTTCCAACAACCGTATTCCACACCGAATAAATTGACGTACGAGGAAATAACCCCATGAAGCTCCGTAGTGTACTGCCGATATGTCTGCTGCTATTTTTTTTCGCTTTCCCACTCTCACCGGCGGCCGCAGCGCCATCGGCCCCTCTCAAGGATGTGGTCGCCGCACTTGAAAAAGGGTATGAAGGGCTTCAGGACGTCCAGGCCGATTTTTCCCAAAAAACCACCGTCACGTCCGTTAATCGCGAGCAGAAGGGGAACGGCGAAGTACTGCTTAAACGCCCCGCATCGGCAACGGCCATGTTCCGTTTCAACTATGCCCGGCCAAAGCAGCAGATCATCTCCAACGGCAAGCAGGTCTGGTTTTACACACCGGACAACAAACAGGTGCTGGTCAACAGTGTCGCCGCCATGTTTGCAGGGGGCAACTCCATCGCTCTGTCGTATCTCACCGGCCTCGGCCACGTTTCCCGCGATTTTACAATTTCCTTTGCCCCTGAGCCGCGCGATAAAAACGGCAACTACCAGCTTGAACTGATCCCGAAAAAAGCGAGTCCGGTTCTGGCAAAACTACTGATTACGGTTTCTGGCGAAGCCGTTGAACAGCTGCAGAATTCCGGTGAAGTCAAAAATGTTTTCCCGGTTGTTTCCTCGGTAGTTCTCGACGCCGGCGGCAACCGCACCCGGATTGAGTACAGCCGGGCACGGGTCAACAAGGGAATCGACAACGGAAAATTCAACTTCAAGGTTCCGGCCGGGGTTGAGGTAATTAAACAATAAGTTGCAAACTATTTATTTCACACGGAGGGTGATCATCATGCCGTCATTCGACATCGTTTCAAAGGTAGACATGCAGGAGGTCGACAACGCCATCAATCAGGCGGTCAAGGAGATCGGCCAGCGCTACGATTTCAAAGGTTCCAAAAGCCAGATCACCCCGGAAAAGGATTCGGTCAAGATTCTGGCGGACGACGATTACAAACTGAAAGCGGTTGTGGATGTGCTGCAATCCAAATTCCTGAAGCGTAACATCTCCATCAAGGCGCTTCAGTACGGCAAGGTTGAACCGGCTTCCGGCGGCATGGTGCGTCAGATTATCACCGTCCAGCAGGGGATCTCCAAGGAAAAGGCCAAGGATATCATCTCCATTATCAAAGAGAGCAAACTCAAGGTTCAGGCCCAGATCCAGGATGATCAGGTGCGAGTGATCGGCAAAAACCGGGACGACCTCCAGGATGCGATCCAGCTGCTGAAGGGGAAGGATCTGGATGTGGAAATGCAGTTTACCAATTTCAGGGAATAGAGAACGAGGGATAACTTGAGCGAAATCGTAAAGCAGAAAGTAAGCATGGTCAGCCTCGGCTGCCCGAAAAACCTGGTGGACGCGGAAGTGATGCTGGGGGTGCTCTCGAAGCAGGAGTACGAGATCACCATGGACGAGAAAGATGCCGACGTCATCATCGTCAACACCTGTTCCTTCATCAAGGAAGCCAAGCAGGAAAGCATCGACGCCATCCTCGATCTGGCTGAGCGGAAGCATGACGGGCGCTGCCATACCCTGATCGTCTCCGGCTGCCTGCCGCAGCGCTATCAGGAAGAGCTGGCCAAGGAACTTCCGGAGGTTGACATCTTCATCGGCACCGGCGACTACCCCCGCATCGCCGAGATTCTGGCTGAGAAAAGCGGCGTAGAGGGGCAGCTTCGCTATGTTGGCGACCCCGATTTTATTTATGACGAAACGCTGCCGCGCTTGAACTCCTCCCCGGCCTGGTTTTCATACCTCAAAATCGGCGAAGGATGCTCCAACTGCTGCTCGTACTGCATCATCCCGACCCTGCGGGGAGCTTACCGCTCACGGCCCATTGAGGCATTGGTTGCCGAAGCGGAACGGCTGGTGGCCCGGGGGGTCAAGGAGATCAACGTCATTTCCCAGGATATCACCCGCTACGGCAGCGACATGACTGACGGCAGCACACTGGAAACGCTGGTCCGGAGGCTGGCTGCCATAGACGGATTACGCTGGATACGGCTGCTCTACGCCTATCCGGACGGCATCACCGACGGCCTCATCGCCCTGATCCGGGATGAGCCCAAAATCTGCAAATATCTGGACATACCGATCCAGCACATCTCCGATCCGGTTCTGAGCGCCATGAAACGCAGAAGCTCGGAACAGCAGATCCGTGATCTGATCACCAAGCTGCGCAGTGAAATCCCCGGCATCGCCCTGCGTACCTCGCTGATTGTCGGCTTTCCGGGGGAAACCGTCGAAGATTATGCCACCCTGACCCATTTTGTCGAGCAGACCCGCTTTGACCGCCTCGGTGTTTTCTGCTACTCCAGAGAAGAGGGAACCCCTGCGGCCGAGATGCCGGATCAGGTCTCGGAGCGTGTCAAACGGGAACGCTACCGCAAACTGATGCGTACCCAGGCGCGGCTCTCCTTCCGCCATAACCGCACACTGATCGGAACCACCGAACAGGTTATCGTGGAAGGGTACAGCGAAGAGACTGAACTGCTGCTCAAGGGGCGCTCCTCACGTCAGGCCCCCGACATTGACGGTCAGGTTTACATCACCTCCGGAACGGCCGACGTCGGCGATATCATCACACTCAAGATCACCGACTCCTCCGATTATGATCTGATCGGCGAGATGGTTGAATAGCCGTCCCATGAAACTCAATGCCAAGCTGATAATCATCATGCTCTCCATGCTGATTCTGGCGATGCTGACGCTTTTCATCCTCAATCAGTTCGCCCAGACCGCTCTGGTGAACGAAATTCAGGAAAGCTCCCAGGAGATATCCAAGGCGATCCAGATGAGTATCGAGGATCTCACCTCCAATGCCGAGACCTCCCGGCTGACCGGTTATCTGATCAAAGCCCGTGAAAAGGGTATCAATGAAATCAACATCATCAACACGGAGGGAGAGATTATCGACTCCTCCGACCCGGACAAGATCGGCAAAAAGCGGGAGCTGAAAAAACTGGAGAAGGGGGTGCACGCCGTACAGCGGCCGATCGGCGGTGCCGTACTCTCCCAGAAACCATATGAAGTTGTGGTGCCGGTCATTGTCGGCGATGAGCAGCTCGGCTATGTCCAGATCAACATGCTGCTGGACAATATCCGCGACATTCAGCGGGCCAACTTCATCCGCCGCCTGTTCGCAACCGGCATAGTGTTCACGGTCGGTATCGCCCTCACTATTTTCCTCGCCCGCCGCTACACAACCCCGATTAAAAACCTGGTAGGGGACTTCAAACGGATCTCGGCCGGTGACCTGTCGGTTACCATTCCGGTGGAAAGCAGCGACGAGATCGGGGAGATGGCGGAAGGCTTCAACAACATGGTTGAAAAACTGCGGGAGCGGGAGGCGCTGGAAAAACGGCTCTATGAGGCGGAACACCTGTCCCGGGTCGGCCAGCTGGCATCCGGCATTGCCCATGAAATCCGCAACCCCCTCAATTACATCAGCCTGGCGATTGACCACCTCAAAACCGAGATGCTCCCCCTTTGCGGTAACAAATGTGCCGAACTGGAGGAGTTGACGGACAAGATCAAGGAAGAGGTCCGCCGGGCAAACTACATGGTGGTAAGCTTCATGAACTATGGCCGGCCGCTCAAACTGCGCCGGACGAAGGTAGTTTATCGGGAACTGCTGGGCAAGGTGCTGCCGGTAGTGGAAAGCCGGATGGTCGAGCAGCATATCACCGTTGATCTCCAGATCCCTGCCGATCTGCCGCCGCTCTGGATCGACGGAGAGCTGTTTCGCAACTGTATCCTCAACTTTGTCATGAACGCCTCCCAGGCCATGCCGGACGGCGGCACGATCACCCTCGGCGCGGCCGTCGAACCGGAGCGGCTGAAGTTGACCTTCAGCGACCATGGAAGCGGCATAACCGCCGAGGATATCAGCAAAATATTCCAGCCTTATTTTACGACCAAGGACGTGGGTATCGGCCTTGGACTGGCCATTACGGAACGGATTATCAAGGAGCATGGCGGCGAAATAGAGGTAGAAAGCACCCCTGGTGTGGGAACAACCTTTGCCGTTTTACTGCCGCTGCAACCTGAGGAAAGCTGAGAAACCATGAAAACTAACGGCAGCATACTGATCGTAGACGATGAGAAAGGGCAGCGCGAGATTCTCAACCTGATCCTGAAAAAAGAGGACTACGACGTCGTCGATGTGCCCGGTGTGAGCGAAGCGCTGGAACAGTTAGAACAGCGCGAGTTCGATCTGATCATGACCGACCTGAAAATGCAGGGGCAGAGCGGGCTGGACCTGTTGGAAAAGGTTCTGGCCGACGACCCGCAGCAGTGCATCATCATGATGACCGCCCACGGCTCGGTGGATTCTGCCGTGGAGGCCATGCGCAAGGGTGCCTTCGATTATCTGGAAAAACCGCTGGAGCGGGATAATCTGGTGCTCACTCTGCTGCGGGCGTTCGAGCGTATCAACCTGGTGCGGGAAAACCGGGTACTGCAGAAACGGGTTGAATCCATTGCAACGATCCCCAATATGCAGGGTGAACATCCCAAAATGAAGGAAGTTTTCCGCATTGTGGCCAAGATTGCCCCGTCAAACTCTACGGTTCTGATTGTGGGCGAATCGGGAACCGGCAAAGAGCTGATCGCCCGGGCCATCCACGACGGAAGCCCCCGCCGGGGCAAGCCCTTTATCGCCATCAACTGCGCCGCCATCCCGGACACCCTGATCGAAAGCGAACTGTTCGGCCACGAAAAGGGGAGTTTTACCGGTGCCAATGCCCGTGAAATCGGTATTTTTGAAGCGGCAAACGGCGGCACGGTTTTTCTGGATGAAATCGGCGAAATGAACGTGGCCATGCAGGCCAAGCTGCTGCGTGCCATTCAGGAAAAAGAGATCCGCCGGGTCGGCGGCAAGGTCAATATCGGGCTGGATGTGCGTCTGGTTTCTGCGACCAACAAGGAGCTTGAGCAGGAGATCAAACGGGGGGCGTTCCGTGAGGACCTGTTCTACCGCCTGAACGTTATCCGCGTCAACCTCCCCCCCCTGCGCGAGCGGGGAAGCGACATCAAGAGCCTGGCGGAATTTTTTCTGGATAAATACAGCAAGGCGGCCGGCATCACGATGGACGGCATCTCGAAGCAAGCGCTGAAACTGTTGATCAACTATACCTGGCCCGGCAACGTGCGACAGTTGGAGTCGGTGATAGAACGTTCCATCCTGATGGCCGAAAGCAACTATATCGAGCCGGAAGACCTCCCGGTTGAGATCACCGCCTCCGGGTCACTGGCGGGGGGGATTAATTTTGACCTCCCTGCGGAAGGAATCGATTTTGAGGCGCTGGAAAAGGGGCTGATCATCAAGGCGATGGAACGGTCGGAAGGGGTCATCGGCAAAGCGGCGCTGCTTCTCGGCATGAGTTACAAAACACTGCAGTACCGTCTGGAGAAGTTCGAGATTGATCGCCCGGAAAAACGGGCACGGTAGGTTCTGAAGCAGGAGTCTCTTGCAAAAGTCTTAAAAACGTTCTCCCCGTCACCCTGCCCTCTCCCTCAGGGAGAGGGAATTATAAGCGGGAGATTCGTTCCATTCAGGTAAAAAATTGATTTCTCCGTTGCTCCGTTGCTCCGTGTTATTCTAACTGCCGTTCTCAGATCAGAACGGATACCCCAGCCCGACAAACACCGCCGGGCCGTCCCTGCCGATCCCCAAGTCAACTCTGCCGACGATGTTCGGCCGGACAATGGCTCGAAAGCCGATCCCCGGATTAAACTCGAAGTTGGCGCCGTTTGCCTTGTTCAGCGATTCCATCACCGCCCCCATATCAATAAACGGGGCCACTTCCCAGTCAGCTATCACACCGAACACCTCCCAGCGGAACAAACGGATACGCTCTTCCAGATTGCAGAGCAGGAAGCTGTTGTCGATAAACCGGTTGCGGCCATAGCCGCGCAGGGTATTTTCCCCCCCCAGGATACTCTGCTCCAGAAACGGAACATCGTCACCTCTGGTCTGGTTGTACATTACGCGAAATACACTGACGTACCTGCCATCTCTGAAAGGAATGAACCCCTTGGCTTCAACCTCATAGTGCCGGTAATCGGCAGCCCCCCCCAATGCCTTAAGCGTCGGTTCAAGGGTGAGCCGGGCATACCCGCCAAAGGTCGGCGTATCCCGGTTATCCAGCGTGCTGTATGACAACGAGACTCGCAGAGCGTGGGTGGCAAAACCGTTAATACCGGGGGTATTCTGAGCACTGAATTTAGAGCCGATGAACGGGATCTCCTTCACCGCCCCCGCGCCGATGGCCACATTGCGAAAACGATCACCGACAATAAGCTGGAGGTGGTGGCCGATGTCAAACCCGACCGATACGTTTGCACCCACCTCCCGGTCCGCATAGTTGGTTTCCTGCTGCCGCTTTGTGCGGGCCTCAAACCCGTAAAAACGGGCCGATCCGTCTGAAAAAGCGAACAGGAATGCATTCAACTCCCGGTTTTGACCCAGCAGCGAGGTATCCCGCAGTTTGATTTCATAATCTTCGTTGACCTTGGTGGACTTTGAAAGATTGATCTCCCAGCTTTGCTCCGGGCTCGGGTAAAACGCCCCGTACAGGGAAGATGTTATACCGAACGAGTCGTTGTGGTTTACCTGAGGGGCCAGCAGGGTCGTGACCTCATCCCGGCTGTTATGTACGAGAAAAGCCGCTAGAGCACCGCCCGTTATCCCTTCGTTCGGACTGGCAGCGATAACCGGAAGCGGAATCGTAACCACTTTGACGGTGTCGCCGGCTGGAGTGCCGGTTAAAAACTGGGGCAGATTTTCGCGGGGGATGTGGCTGGTGCAGCCAGCTAACAACAGAATCGCGCAGAGCATGGCACAACCCTGCGAAATCGGGCGGAATGTCGGGAAAATTTTCAGCATGGCTTTTTGTAGCACTGAGTACCGAGCAGTGTCAATTGTCTTGCTGGACGGCCTGTTTTTGCGTAAGATTCACCGGCATCACCCAACTATTTCAACTTCCGGAGCAGACATCGTGAGTATTGCAGAAAAGGTCAAAAAGATTGCACAGGACGCCCGTCAGGCATCACTGGTCATGGCCCGTCTTTCATCGGCGGTTAAGAATACCATGCTGCTGCACATGGCCGAGGCCCTTGAAAAAGCGGCACCGGAGCTGATTGCCGCGAACAGGAACGACCTGGATACCGGGCGGCAGAAGGGGCTTTCTTCCGCCATGCTGGACCGGCTGATGCTGGATGAAGCGCGCATCCGGGGAATTGGCAGCGCCCTGCGCGAGGTTGCCGCCCTCCCCGATCCCGTTGGCGAAGTGACCGGAATGTGGAAGCGCCCCAACGAGTTGATGGTGGGCAAAATGCGCATCCCGCTCGGCACCATCGGAATCATCTACGAATCGCGGCCGAACGTCACCGCCGATGCCGCCGCCCTCTGCCTCAAGGCGGGCAACGCCGTGGTACTGCGGGGGGGCTCGGAAGCGATCAATTCAAACCTGGCCATCGCCGGAGTTCTGCAGGGGGTTCTGCAAAACATGAATCTTCCCGCCGCAGCGCTGTCCCTGATTCCATTCACCGAACGGGAAGGGGTGCTGGAGATGCTGAAACAGGAGGAATCCATTGACCTGATCATCCCGCGCGGCGGTGAGAGCCTGATCCGGTTCGTCGTCGAGAATTCGCGTATTCCGGTCATCAAACATTACAAAGGGGTCTGCCACATCTTTGTTGATCAGTCGGCTGATTTTGATAAGGCCGAGCAGATTATCATCAACAGCAAAACCCAGCGTCCCGGTGTCTGTAATGCGCTGGAAACCCTGCTGATTCACCGTGATGTGGCCGCCACGTTCATTCCGCGCATTGCCGCCGCCCTGGCCGGACTGGGTGTGGAGCTGCGCGGTGATGCCGAGTTCTGCCGCCTCGCGCCAACCGCTCTGCCGGCCACGGAAGAAGATTGGCATGCCGAATATCTGGAGCTGATCCTGGCCTGTCGCGTTGTGGATGATATCGATGCCGCCATCGACCACATCAACCGTTACTGTTCACTGCACACTGAATCAATCATCACCAGTGACTACGGCCGCGCCCAGCGTTTTATCCGCGAAGTCAACTCATCCTGCGTCATGGTCAACGCCTCCACCCGGTTCGCCGACGGCGGTCAACTCGGCCTGGGCGCCGAAATCGGCATATCCACCACCAAGCTGCACTCCTTCGGCCCCATGGGGCTGGTGGATCTGACCACCACCAAATTCATCGTGTATGGCGACGGGCAGGTAAGGGAATAAATTCAGGATCACTGCAAATACAACGCGCCCCGTCGGAGGTATCCCGGCGGGGCGCTTTTATTGATTCTTCGTGAAGATCTTCTTTACTTCAGTCCTCTTCCAGCAACCTCAGCTCTTTTTCAGTCAGGTAATTTTTGGCGATCACGACATCGGTTTTGATAATCTTGCCGTCAGGGGCGTTTTTCCAGGTGGTCAGCCCCATCCGTTCTTTCTTGTGATCGGCTCGCTGCACGATCAGATCCGCAGCGGTCTGCCCATGAATGGCACAAGTGTTCATTAACCGTTGGTACGGTGACTTCAAACAGCGCGGCAATCAGTTTTTGCGTCAGCCAGACGGTTTCATCCTCAACACGCACTTCAATACTGTTTTCCCCGGCCTGCTTGGAAAAAATCAGAAATTCGGCGGTGCTGTTTCTGATGCGGAGGTTTTTTTCTTTGGTCATGTCGGTTCTCGCTTAGTTTGCAGCCTGATGAGTAATAATTTTTTCAGAACTAGACCAATACCTTTGATATGCTGTAAATCGATTTTACTTGAAAAGTTTAAACGTACGAATCAACTTCGGAGGCTTAAAGGGTCGTAGTTAAGTCAGTTGATTTATTTCATTTATTGCACTATCTACTATTCACGGTAAAACAGTACAAAACAGGAGAACCCCCATGACCATTCAGGAACAGATCAAGCAATTCCTCGCGGCACCCGCTTTCGGCGTTGTCGGCGCCTCCGCCAACCGGGACAAATACGGCAACAAGGTGCTCCGCTGTTATCAGCAGAACGGCAGAACGGTTATCCCGGTCAACCCCAATGAAACCGCCATCGAGGGGATTCCCTGCGCCGCCACGGTCAACGACCTGTCGGCAGATGTGACAAGCATCTCCATGATCACCCCGCCGGCGGTTACCGCGAAACTGGTGCCGCTGGTCATTGAAAAAGGGATACAAAATATCTGGATGCAGCCGGGTGCGGAACATCCCGACGCGGTGGCGCTCTGCCGGCAGCGGGGCGTCAACGTGATCGCCGACGGCAGCTGCCTGCTGGTGGTCCTGGGGTATCATGATCATTAGACCGTGCCGAATAGTGAAACCTTTTTCTCAATAACTGTATAAACGCTTGTCAGATCAACAAAAACCTGACATAGTACGGTTACTTCGGCGGGCAGCAATGCCCGTCGATTTATTTTTGCGTCATCGAGGAGTTGTACCCATGCAGGAACGAATCAGAAATATCGCCATTATCGCCCACGTAGACCACGGTAAAACCACCCTGGTCGATGCCATGCTTAAACACGCCGGAGTGTACCGCGCCAATGAGGCTATCACCGAGCGGGTTATGGACTCGAACGACCTTGAAAAGGAACGCGGCATCACCATTCTGGCCAAAAGCCTCTCTATCCACCACGGTCCTTATAAGATCAACATTGTTGATACCCCCGGCCACGCCGACTTCGGCGGCGAAGTTGAGCGGGTGCTTAAAATGGTAGACTCCGTTCTGCTGCTGGTGGACGCCCTGGACGGCCCCATGCCCCAGACCCGTTTCGTACTGAAAAAATCCCTTGACCTCGGTTTGAAGCCGATCGTCGTCATCAACAAGATCGACCGTCCCGGCAGCCGTCCCGATGAAGTTCTCAACATGGTCTTCGACCTTTTCTGCGAACTGAACGCTTCCGACGACCAGCTGGATTTCCCGGTGGTCTACACCAGCGCCAAGATGGGCTACGCCAAACTGGACATCACCATTGAATCCAACAGTATGGAACCGCTCTTTGCCGTGGTAGAGGCCAACGTCCGCCCCCCCAAGGGAGATGTCAACGCCCCGTTCCAGATGCTCATCGCCAACATCGATTACAACGACTACATCGGCCGCATGGCCACCGGCCGTATTTTCAACGGCAAGGTCCGGGCAGGCGAGACCGTCGCCATGATCAAGCAGGACGGTACGATCACCAAGGGACGCATTACCAAACTGCTCGGCTACGAAGGGCTTAAGCAGATCGACATCGATGAAGCCGGTACGGGTGATATTGTCACCGTGGCAGGTTTTGAAGATGTCAGCATCGGCGAAACTCTGGCTTCGGCCGAGACCCCCATAGCGGTACCGTACGTCTCCATCGACGAGCCGACCCTGTCCATGAACTTCATCGTCAACACATCCCCCTTTGCCGGACGGGAAGGGAAATGGGTTACTTCGCGCAACATCCGCGAGCGCCTTACCAAAGAGCTCCGCACCAATGTTTCCCTGCGGGTGGATGACACCGCCAGCCCCGATACCTTCATGGTTTCCGGCCGGGGCGAACTGCACCTGTCGATCCTTATTGAAACCATGCGCCGCGAAGGCTTTGAACTGGCGGTCTCCAAGCCGGAAGTCATCGTCCGCCTGAAAGACGGCGTCAAAATGGAGCCGATGGAATATCTGGTGGTCGATGTGGCTTCGGAATTCCAGGGTGCCATCATCGAAAAAATGGGCCCCCGTAAGGGTGAGATGGTCGCCATGGCACCCATGGGCGAGATGGTACGTCTCGAATTCATCATCCCGGCACGCGGTCTGATCGGTCTGCGCGGTGAGGTTCTCACCGACACGCGCGGCACCGCCGTTATGACCCATACGTTCCACGAATATGCTCCCTACAAAGGCGACATCCCGGGGCGTAAAAACGGCGCTCTCATTGCCATGGATCATGGCGAAACAACCGCCTACTCGCTGGATGCCCTGCAGCCGCGCGGCACACTGTTCATCGGCGCCGGGGTTGAAGTGTACGGCGGCATGATCATCGGCCAGAACAACAAGGACAACGATCTGGAGATCAACCCCTGCAAGGGTAAAAAGTTGACCAACGTTCGCGCTTCCGGCACGGACGATGCCATCAAGCTGACGCCGCCGCGCTTAATGACGTTAGAGCAGGCGCTGGAATTCATCGAGGACGACGAACTCGTCGAGGTTACCCCCAACTCGGTCCGTCTGCGCAAAAAGGAACTTGATCCAACCCGTCGGAAACGATCCGGCAAACTGTAGGAGCTGAGAAATACACACTATGCGGGCCGGGATTTTTTCCCGGCCCGTTTTGTTTTCCAGCTGGAATAATCAGGTGATTTTTAGGCGCCCGGGTGCTATAGTTCGCCGGAAAGACTCAAATTACGGGGCGGGGCACACATTATGGCACAGCAAACGATCTATCTGATTGGGGCAGGCTTTACCGGCTGGGACGGTTTCCCGGCAAAGGCACTGGAGATTATCGGCACCGCCGACGTCTTGATCGGTCACCAGCGCCACCTGGCGATTTTTCCCGATTTCACCGGTGAGAAGCGTGAACTGGGCGAACTTCCCGCACTGATCGATTTCCTCAAAATAACCGATAAGCGCGTGGCACTGCTCGCTTCCGGCGATCCGACCTTTTTCGGCATTTCCCGCTTTCTGCTGCGCAACCTCCCCAAGGAACGCATCGAGATTTTCCCCAATGTCACCAGCATGCAGTATGCCTTTGCCAGGATCAAGGAACCGTGGGACGATGGAATTTTCGTATCGGTACATGGCCGCGGTATGCATCAGGCGATCGATAAGATCATTGCCGCCGAAAAAGCCTGTGTCCTGACGGACAAGGTCAACACCCCCGCCGCCATAGCCGCCGAACTCATCGAGCGCGGGGCGGAAGGGTACGAAGCGTGGCTCTGCGAAGATCTGGGGATGGCAAGCGAAAAGTTCACCAAGACCACGGTGCGGGGACTGCTGGGTCTGTCAGCATCCGAGCTGAATATCCTGATCCTTGTCCGTACATACGAACCGAACCTTGTGCACTATCCGCTGATCGGTATTGATGACGATGAATTCCACACCTCGAAAAAATTGATCACCAAACTTGAGGTGCGTGCCGTTACCCTGGCGAAACTACAGCTGCAGGATGATCTGGTGCTCTGGGATATCGGCGCCGGCAGCTGCTCCGTCTCCATCGAAGCTTCCAACCTGATGCCGGGCGGACGCATTTTTGCCGTGGAGAAGAACCAGCAGTGCATCGGCTTCATTACGGAAAATCTGAAGAAGTTTTGCGCTCGTAATATAAAGCTGATTGAGGCCTTCGCGCCGGACGGCCTGGATGACCTGCCCGATCCGGATCGTGTGTTCATTGGCGGTGCGGGGGGAAAGCTGGACGAAATTATCGACTGCGTGTCCCAACGGCTGCGTCCGGAAGGGGTGGTGGTCATCAACGCCGTAACGCTTGATACGCTCACCCGGGCGGTGGAGTTTCTTGAAGATCAGGGCTTTACGGTTGAAGCGACCTGCATCAATGTCGCCAAGACGCGCAACCTCACGGAGTACAAGATGTTTGAGGCACAGAATCCGGTGTATGTGATTTCCGCCCGCAAGGGAGGGGAATAGTGTCTGTTGTCTATGCCGTCGGTGTCGGACCGGGCGATCCGGAACTGTTGACCCGCAAGGCCGAACGAATTCTGAGGAGTGCCGATGTCATCCTGGCCCCGGTTTCGAATCCGGCTGAGGCGAGTGTAGCGCTGGAAACGGTCCGTGAGTTTATTGATATCAGCCGGCAGGAAATTGTTGTCCACCAGTTCCCCATGACCTCCGACCGGTCACGTCTGGTTCCGGCCTGGCAGGAGGCCGCTGCCATAATCGCCGCCCACGCCGAAGCAGGGCGGTCAGTCGCCTTTATCACCATCGGTGATCCGCTTTTTTATTCGACCTTTATTTACCTGCTGCGCATCTTCCGTGAACAGTGGCCGCAGATTCCGATCGAAATCGTACCGGGCATATCGAGCATCAATGCCGCAGCAGCCCAGGCCACCCTTCCGCTGGTTGAGGGGGATGAAAAGATGATCGTCATTCCGGCCACTGCCGGGATAGAGCAGATCCGGGCGGCACTGGAAACCTGCGAAACGGTTGTCCTTCTGAAAGTAAAGCCGCTTTTCCCGGCGATTGTTGAGCTGCTCCGCAGCCTCGTGGATAGCCGGAGCGCCGTCTTTGTCGAACGTGTCGGCAGCCCCCGCCAGAAAGTTCTCACGTCCATAGACGACATAGCCGCCCACACCCCTGATTACCTGTCCCTGATGATTATTAAAGCTGTTTGAGTGCTTAAGAAATTATTGATCTGCTGTATGGGGGAGGCTTTCCGGTGTTTTCGGTGGCCTTCTTCTTCGTTTTACCCTTTGGGATTTCATGGAGGAGGGTAATAGCAGGACTTTTGTATGTAAAATATACTGCCTTCTGTACCTCCATAAACCTCAAAATAGATATACGTTTAATGCCTTGGCAATCGGACAAAAAAGACCGAAAGTGCGCGTATGAACGGTAAGGAATTTATACGGCGCTCGGCAAGAGCAGGGGCATTGCGTGTTCAGTTGATGAGGCGCGTGGCAAGGGCAGCCACATTACGCTTTATCTAGGTGATAACCTGACCATCGTACGTAACCCGAAAGATGATTTAAAGACTGGCACTTTTCACGCCATGCTCAAGCAGCTCGAAATCACGCTTGACGAAATAATGGGGGCATAAAATGACACGCATGATTTATCCAATCAACCTGACACCTGATGCTGTTGATGGCGGCTTCACGGTGACCTGTAGAGACTTTCCCGAAGCTATTACCCAAGGCGAAACAGTTGTAGAAGCTGTGGTCGAAGCATCAGACGCAATTGAGGAAGCTATTGCCTCCCGTATGAAACGTAACGAGGAGATACCTGAGCCTTCAAACAAGAAACAGGGTGAATATATGGCTACGGTGCCACTTTCTACTTCGTTGAAAGCGGCTCTGTATATGGCAATGCGGGAAGACAACATCAGCAAAAGTGAGCTTGCCCGGCGGTTGTCGATTGATGAAAAAGAAGTGAGACGGATGCTTGACCCTCGTCATCCGTCAAAAACTCCAGGGATGGAAAGAGCACTATCTTGTCTCGGTAGGTCTGTTGTTGCGGAGTTTACAAAGGCGGCTTAAGGGGTTTGGAAATTACCGGGGACTGTCCATGCTGGTTGAGGCGATATTTAATCTGTATTTGTTAAAAGTTGGTCCCATTCGCACTGCATTTACATGGAGTTACTGTGATTAAATCTGTTGATCCAGAAAAGTCTATACCTAAGAAGTATTCTGGGAAGCCGATAATCATCAGTATTCCCCCTAAACCCATTGACGCCTTTACAGCCTGATGCTGTTCGGCAATGGCGTTGCCGCCACCAGAAAAACCATTAAACATAGTGTTCATGTTGCCAAACGCATTTGCCATATATTCAATCTGGCCCTTGCCCAAACTAACCGCAAGACCGCACAGGCATAAACCCAACACCGAGACGTCAATCATCCAAACCTTCGCATAGCGTATCTCGCCCTTATAGATGGCGATTAGAGACAAAACCCCCGGCACCAGAGGCAAAAGATAGAGCAGGTAGGTAATGCCGCCGATATGAGTCACATTCACATACAACCCAGCACCGCTCTGGGCCAAAGGCAAAAAAACAGCTAAAAGACAAAGGGCTGAAAACACTAGGGCAATAATTCTTTTGTTCATTTATTCCTCCTTAAAGTGAGTTTCAAATTCCGTAATTCTATTTACTTATGTGTTGAATGAGGTGGCCAAGTTGATATCGGTAACCACGGTAAAGACAAACTCCATTTGGTGGGATGTTTTCACCAACATATTCAGGCTATTTTGGCGGCACCGTTTTTGTTGTTGGCCTCTTTTCCCCGGTGCATGGTGGAGCGTCCGTCAAAGTTGCCCCCCTCGGCCATGCTTATGCGTGCCGCAGATATATCACCATAGATATTGCCGGTGCGTTGTATATCTACTCCCTCAGAGGCGTTGATGTTTCCGGTCAAACGTCCACCCACTATTATCTGTCTGACAGCTGCGTCGCCCGTAACAACACCCTTTTCTCCTATGATGAGGCAGTCGGAGGTAATATTGCCTTCCAGTTTGCCGTCGATCCTGATAGTTCCCTTTGACGTTACGTTGCCGTGAATAGCAGAATCAGCTCCGACGATCACTTCAAGTTTTTCCTGTTTGCTGTTGAACATTTTATTTTCTCCATTTCCTGTTTTTGTGTTTTTCCTATTTTAAATTCACTTAAGCACGTTCTATCATTTAATTCTTGCTCGTACGTTCAAGTATAAAAGCGGTTGGGTTGATGTAATGCCCTTGCTTCCACACTTCGTAGTGCACATGCGGTCCGGTGGAGTTTCCTGTGGAACCGGTAGAAGCTATTATCTGTCCCCGTTCAACAGTTTGTCCGACCTTGACATCAAGCCGGCTGTTGTGGGCATAAACCGTTCTGAAACCATGACCATGCTCTATAACAAGTACGTTGCCGCTTCCATTGGTACGATCGGCGACGCTGACAATTCCATCTGCGGTAGCATGTACCGGTGTACCACTTGCGGCAGACAGGTCGAGCCCGGTATGAAATTGTTTTTTTCCGGTCTGCGGGTGTATCCGCTCACCAAAGCCTGAACTTATTCTTCCTGTAACTGGCCATCCCGAGGGAGTAGAACGGTAAAGATCTTTTTCCTTTACAAGATAGCGCTTAATCTCGGCCACTGATTTCAATGATTCGTTTATGTGCCGTTGCAGCTCTTCAAGGTCAATGGAGCCATCGCTATCATCCTTTTTCACAGCATCAAGCACCTGTTTTTTTGACTTGAGTGAAAAGAGTTGCTTGAACTCCTCTTCTGACTGTTTCAAAGAGCGCACCGTTGTCTGCATCGACTGGATCTGACCATTCATCTGTGCGTATTTTTTTTTCATCAAATAGTAATCTACCAGATGGGTTGTCAGGGAAATTGTATATACGATCCCTATGCAGACAAAAACCAGCATCATCCCCAGCACCGCTGTTGGTATCTTGAAGTTGATTGATGATGTTCTTGAGTGGGGGATCAACATTATGGTGATCGGCGTCAAAAGTTTTTTTAACAGGGGGCGGAACTTATGCATCCTACTCTAAAGCCTCCATTGCACGGATTGATATGTTTCAGAGAGAGGGATAAGGGGTGGAAGGATAGGAATTTGCTTTTCAGCGGTATGGACAATATCACCTTGCATGAGCCGCCGTCAATCTGATAATAGGGGATTTATTATCAAGAACTGATTATCTATTTTTTACTATAGGGGGTTTGATCTATATACGAGTGAAGGAGGGAAGTCCTTACGGGACTTCGCAACAGAATCCAGACAACGTTGCTGCTGAGTTCGTCGTCCATAGCGCACACCAAACACAAAAAAGTCCGTTCAACCTCTCGATTGAACGGACTTTAAAGTGCAAAATCTTACCGCCTGATTCTAGCCAAGCACCGCGTGAGCGGCTGCCAGCCGGGCGATCGGCACCCGGAACGGGGAGCAGGAAACGTAATCCAATCCGACGTTGTGGCAGAAGATAACCGATGCCGGATCACCGCCATGCTCACCGCAAATGCCGAGCTTGATGTTCGGCCGGGTTGCGCGCCCCAGTTCACAGGCCATTTTGACCAGTTTGCCAACCCCTTTCTGGTCCAGCGATACGAAGGGGTCTTCCGGGAGAATATTGTTGTCCACGTAGAAAGGCAGGAATTTACCGGCATCGTCACGCGAGAGGCCAAAAGTCGTCTGGGTCAGGTCGTTGGTGCCGAAGGAGAAAAATTCCGCCTCGACCGCAATTTCATCGGCCGTCAGGGCGGCACGGGGCAGCTCGATCATCGTGCCGATCAGGTATTCAACCTTGACGCCGTACCGGGCGATGGTTTCATCACAGATGGCAACCGCATTCTGTTTGAGAACCGACAGTTCCTTCACCGTAGCAATCAGCGGGATCATGATTTCCGGAACGATACTGAACCCTTCGTTCTTGACCAGTTCGCAGGCCGCTTCCATGATCGCCGTTACCTGCATATTGTAGATTTCCGGGTAGGTTATACCCAGACGGCAGCCGCGATGACCCAGCATCGGGTTGAACTCGTGCAGCGTGTCTATCTTGTGTTTGAGGGCATTGACCGGGACCTTCATGGTCTTGCACAGGTCCTCGATATCCTTTTCCCCCTGCGGCAGGAACTCGTGCAGCGGCGGGTCCAGCAGGCGGATTGTTACCGGCAGCCCTTTCATCTCGCGGAACAGACCGATAAAATCACCCTTCTGCATCGGCAGAATTTTTGCCAGAGCATGCTCACGCCCTTCCACGTCATCGGAAAGGATCATTTCACGCACCGCCGCAATCCGCTCGGCATCAAAGAACATATGTTCGGTACGGCAGAGGCCGATACCTTCGGCACCGAACTGGCGGGCCACCTTGGCATCATACGGCGTGTCGGCATTGGTGCGCACCTTCAAACGACGGATTCCGTCCACCCACTTCATCAGGGTGTTAAAATCTTCCGTCAGCTGCGGCGATACGGTCGGCACCGCACCCAGCATAACCTCGCCCAGGGTGCCATCCAGCGTAATCATATCCCCTTTTTTGACAACAACGCCGTTTCGTGCGGTAAAGATCTGGTTGGCATAATCAACCTTGATGTCACCACAACCGGCGACACAGCACTTGCCCATACCACGGGCAACAACGGCCGCATGGGACGTCATGCCGCCGCGCGCGGTCAGAATCCCCTGTGCGGCATGCATTCCGTGAATGTCTTCCGGGGAGGTTTCAACACGAACCAGGATCACCTTGCGGCCGGTCTTGGCTTCCGATTCAGCTTCATCAGCGGTAAAGACGACGGAACCGGAGACCGCTCCCGGCGATGCCGGCAGGCCTTTGGCGATGACCGTTTTTTCAGCTTTCGGGTCAAGTGACGGGTGCAGCAACTGATCAAGCTGTTCCGGAGCCACACGCTTAACTGCGGTTTTTTCGTCGATCAGTCCCTCGGCGACCATATCCACCGCGATCTTTATCGCTGCCGGTGCGGTGCGCTTGCCGTTGCGGGTCTGCAGCATGAAGAGTTTCCCTTTTTCGATGGTAAACTCGATATCCTGCATATCCTTGTAATGTTTTTCGAGGATGGAGCGGATGGCAGCCAACTGCTGGTAACACTCCGGCAGCACCTCTTCCATGGGCGGCAGGTTGGTGGCCTTGGCACGGTTGATCGGCTGCGGTGTACGGATACCGGCAACAACGTCTTCCCCCTGGGCGTTGACCAGGTATTCACCGTAAAAATAATTCTCACCGGTGGATGGGTCGCGGGTGAAGGCGACTCCGGTGGCGCAGTCATCGCCCATGTTGCCGTACACCATGGACTGTACGTTGACTGCGGTACCCCACTCGGCCGGAATATTGTTCAGACGGCGGTAGGTGATGGCGCGCGGGTTCATCCATGAACCGAAGACAGCACCGATGGCGCCCCACAACTGATCCTGGGGGTCTTCCGGGAACGCGGTGCCAAGCTCGTCCTTGATTCTCTCTTTAAAAGCGGCGACCAGTTCCTTCCAGTCGGTGGCACTCAAATCGGTATCGAGATGAACGCCCCGCTGCTCTTTTTTCTGCTCCAGAAGATGCTCAAGGGAATGCTTGTCCATCCCCATGACCACATCAGAATACATCTGAACGAAACGGCGATAGGCATCATAGGCGAAACGTTCGTCACCGCTCTGGGCGATAATACCCTGGACGGTGGTGTCGTTGAGGCCGAGATTCAGAATGGTGTCCATCATGCCCGGCATGGAAGCCCGGGCACCGGAGCGGACCGAAACCAGCAGGGGGTTGGTTGGATCGCCGAATTTACGATCCATCAGTGCTTCAACCTCGGCAAGATGGGAGGCAACTTCGGCAGCCAGTGAGGCGGGGTAATTGTTATTATTTTTGTAAAACTCAGTACAAACTTCTGTAGTAAGGGTAAAACCGGGGGGAACCGGCAGTCCGATGCTGGTCATTTCGGCCAGGTTGGCCCCTTTACCACCCAACAGGTTCTTCATGTCAGCCCTGCCCTCGGCCATGCCATTACCGAAGAAATACACAAACTTCTGCGTCATTGTTCCGTCTCCTCTTCCGTAGAATAATTACAAGCGCTTTACAGCCGCTAAAAACATTTATTCATAATGAAAATAACAGTTTAGGCGAATCAGACTATAACGCAGATTGGCAAAATATCAAAACTTATTGTGAAAATATTTATTATTTCGTATCCCAGCTGGATATATCGGCGTTCTTTCCGTCCCCCCCCTTGGCACCATCCGAGCCATAGGAAAAGAGGTCATAGTCACCATGCTCTCCGGGAGAGACGTACAGGTAGTCGTTACCCCACGGGTCCTTGGGAGCTTTCTTGCTCTCCAGGTAGCCGCCATCCTTGTAACTTTTCGGAATTTTACCGACGGTCGGCTTTGTCACCAATGAATCCAGCCCCTGCTCCGTGGAGGGATAGTCACCACTGTCAAGCTTGTACAACTTGAGTGCCGTTTCAATATTTTTGATCTGCACCCGTGCGTCGGTGATCTTGGCATCGTCAGTGCGCCCCATCAGTTTCGGTCCGACCAGAGCTGCCAGCAGAGCCAGAATAACGATTACCACCATGATTTCAATCAGCGTAAACCCTTTGTTGCTTTTTACGAGTGACATGTGGGGGAGTTCCTCCTGTGTGGATTTATTACCGGTGAACTCTACTCAATAGTTGGACTGTATAGCAAGCTCTTTCAAGCCGCCATCCGCCTCAAAAAAAATTTACGCACCTCAATTGCGGCACAGGCTGCCGCTGCAGTAACTGCTTAAAAAACATTCCCCCATAGAATCGAGTGGTTATATTTGCTCTTGCGGTTTGGCACCCAATATGCTAGTTCACTGGCAACCAAACTGCAATAGAGTGCCAACGCAAACAACCACTGCGTCATAACGCAGAAAAAACCACCTGAGGAGAAAAGCCGATGAAAAAAATCAGTGCCGTAGTAGCCATGCTCGCCGTAACCGCTTTTGCCGGAGCTGCCCTTGCAGCTGACGTAATCGAACTGCCCGCCTCAATGGGTAAAGTGTCCTTCCCCCATGTCAAGCATCAGCAAATGCTGAAGGATTGCAAAAAGTGCCACGAAAAAGGGCCGGGCAAAATTGCCGAACTCGGCAAGGACTGGGCTCACAAAACCTGCAAAGGCTGCCACACTGAAATGAAAAAAGGGCCTACCTCCTGCAAGGATTGCCACAAGAAGTAAGCTGAACCAGAACTACAAGTGACGAAGAGGACAACGCACCGCTGCGCTGTCCTCTTTTTTTAGCCCGCGACCAGATAGCCCCGCTTCTGCTTCACAAGAAAACCCTCAGCCTGCAGCGCCTCCAGATTCCGCTCAACCGCATCCCGTTCCGCCGCCGACTGAACCAGCAACTCTGCAACCGTTATTCCCGGCTGCGCCAGTATCTCCCGTAGCAGCCGGCTGCGCAGCTGCCGGTTGGAGCCTTCGAAACGACTCTGTTGCGTGTGATGCCTGCTGCGACGGCTTGGATTGGGATGGTTCTGCTTGAGCATGACACCATAATCCATCAGGGCGTAATACCAGTCTCGAGGGTGTTCGCCATCGAGCGTCACGGCAATCAGCGGCATGATTTCGCCGTCGCTCACCTGTTCGCGGCCGTGGAAGAAAAAATGGATAAAGAGCGTGCGGATATTGGTTTCAATCAGCGGCTCTGCCGCGCCGAAGGCAAAGGCCGCCACCGCCCGGGCGGTATAGGGCCCGATACCGGGTAATGACTGCAGCCCATGGGCCGTGCGGGGAAACATCCCCCCCCAGTGGGCGACGATTGCTTCGGCACAGCGTTTCAGGTACAACGCCCGGCGATTGTAGCCCAACCCCTGCCAGACTTTCAGCAATTCCGGCAGCGGAGCGGCCGCTAACTCGTGAACTGTCGGAAAAACGTTCAGAAATTCGGTGTACTTGAGTTTGACCCGCTCCACCTGCGTCTGCTGCAGCATGATCTCCGACACAAGAATCCGGTACGGGTCATCGGTTTCGCGCCACGGCATTGGACGTGGGTTGTCACGGTAATAGCCATGGATCATGGTGCGGAAAGCGGTTACCACCTCCGGGGAGAGCCGGCTGTCCCGGAGAAAATGTGCGGTCAGATATTCCGGCGTCAGTGTGATCACCGCAGCGCCAGCTCCTGCGCTTCAAGCTTTTTCACCCTGTCGCGCAGCCGTGCCGCCGTCTCGAAATCAAGCGCCTTGGCAGCCGTCAGCATCTCCTTGCGCAGTTTTTTTACCAGTTTCGGGATATCCTTCAGGGCGATGTATTCCTCGCCCGCTTCAGCGACGCTCATCGACTGGGTAACGTAATCTTTTTCCTCGATCGATTCCAGAATGCTGCGGAACCCCTTTTTCACCGTTTCAGGGGTGATACCATTCTCTTCGTTGTATTCCAGCTGTCTGACTCGACGACGCCCGGTTTCATCAATACAGGCCTGCATGGAGCGGGTTATGCTGTCACCGTACATGAGAACCCGGCCATTGATATTGCGGGCGGCCCGGCCGCAGGTCTGAATGAGTGAACGCTGGGAACGGAGAAACCCCTCCTTGTCGGCATCAAGGATCGCAACCAGAGACACCTCCGGGAGATCCAGCCCCTCGCGCAGCAGGTTGATGCCGACCAGCACATCGAACTCACCCAGGCGCAGATCACGGATTATCTGCATCCTTTCGATGGTGACGATGTCCGAATGGAGGTACTTGATCCGCACCCCCAGCTCCCGGTAGTAGTTGGTCAGCTCTTCGGCCATGCGCTTGGTCAGGGTCGTGACCAGAACCCGCTCGCCCCGGGCAACGGTTTCGCGGACTTCGTGGAGCAGGTCGTCCACCTGACCGCAGCCGGCGCCCGCCGTTACCGGACGCACTTCAATAACCGGATCAACCAGGCCGGTCGGACGGATGATCTGTTCGACAAAAAGGCCGTCGCTCGCTTCAAGTTCATAATCCGCCGGCGTTGCCGACACGTACACCGCCTGCCGGATGCGGGCCTGAAACTCCTGAAAATTGAGCGGGCGGTTATCAAGCGCCGCCGGCAGGCGAAAGCCGTAATTAACCAGCGTCTCCTTGCGCGAGCGGTCCCCCCGGTACATGGCGCCGGTCTGGGGGATGGTGATGTGTGACTCGTCCACAAAGAGCAGGAAATCATCCGGGAAATAATCGATCAGCGTATAGGGGGCTTCGCCCGGCTGACGACCGTCGAAGTAACGGGAATAGTTTTCGATGCCGTGACAGAACCCCATCTCCTCCATCATTTCAATGTCGTAGAAGGTGCGCTGTTCGATGCGCTGCGCCTCCAGCAGCATATTCCGTTCGCTGAAATACCGGAGCCGCTCGGCCAGATCTATCCTGATCCGCTCCACCGCCCGCTCCAGCGTTTCACGGGTAGACACATAGTGCGAAGCGGGGTAGATGGCGCATTTGGCGATTTTTTGCAGCACCACACCGCGCAGCGGGTCAATTTCGCTGATCGCCTCCACCTCGTCGCCGAAGAACTCGATCCGGAGCGCCCGGTCGTTGTCGTACGCCGGAAAAATTTCAATCACGTCCCCCCGCACCCGGAAGGTGCCACGGTGGAAATCCATATCATTACGTTCGTACTGAATTTCAATCAGCTTTTTGAGCAGTTCGTCCCGCCCGTATTCATCCCCCTGATGGAAGAATATGTGCATGGACTGATACGCCTCGGGGGAACCGATGCCGTAGATGCAGGAGACCGATGCGACAATGATGACATCGCGCCGCGTCAGCAGACTGCGCGTTGCCGAATGGCGCATCTTGTCGATCTCGTCGTTGATGGCGGAATCTTTTTCAATGAAGGTGTCGCTGGACGGGATGTACGCTTCAGGCTGGTAATAGTCGTAGTAGGAAACAAAATACTCCACGGCGTTATCCGGAAACAGTTCCTTGAATTCACCGTACAATTGGGCCGCCAGTGTCTTGTTGGGTGCCAGGACCAGAGCGGGGCGGGAGGTGGCGGCGATGACGTTGGCCACCGTAAAGGTTTTGCCCGAGCCGGTAACACCGAGCAGGGTCTGGTGGCGGTCACCCCGCTCAACGCCGGCGACCAGCTCGGCGATGGCCTGGGGCTGGTCACCGCGCGGTGTATATGTGGTGGTAAGATTGAATATCGGCATAAAATCGATGGCAAGACGGCGGCAGATTATCGTGCGCCCGTGTACTCCCGGGCTTTCTGAATCCGCCGGATCGTTTCCTCCGTCCCGAGCGTCGCGACTATTTCCCCGATACCGGGCGCCTGCGTTCCCCCGGAAAGGGCAATACGGACCGGCTGTCCCACCTGCCCCATCTTCCAGCCGTTTTCACTGCACACGTCCTTGAAGAGGAGATCGATTTCAGCGGCGCCGGTCGCCGGAGTCGAGGAAAGTTTTGTGATAACTGCGGCAAAAACCGCCTGGAGCAGCTCCTTATCGAACTTGGCCAGAGCCGCTTCGTCGTAGTTTTCCGGTGCGTTGTAGTAAAACGCGGCCCGGTCGGCCATTTCCTCCAGAGTCTGGGCCCGCTCCTTCAGCGTGTTGACGACCGTTGCCAGATCCGGCCCATCCAGCGTTGTCACCTGGCGTTTTGACAGATGCGGCAGCAGCAGGCCGGCCAGCCGTGCCGTATCACCGTTTTTGATGTAGTGGGCATTCAGCCAGAGCAGTTTTTCCGTATTAAAGACCGAGGCCGACCGCCCCACATGGTTGATATCGAATTTTTGGACCATTTCTTCACGACTGAAAATTTCGTCATCACCGTGGCTCCACCCCAGTCTGACCAGATAGTTGATCAACGCTTCCGGCAAAAAGCCCATATCACGATAGGCGATCACGCTGGTGGCCCCATGCCGTTTGGAAAGGCGCGCCTTGTCGGACCCGAGGATCATCGGGACATGGGCAAATTGCGGCACCGGGAAGCCAAGCGCCTGGTACAGCTGAATCTGCCTCGGTGTGTTGTTCACATGATCATCACCCCGGATAACGGTGGTGATCCGCATGGTAGCATCATCAATTACCACGCAGAAATTATAGGTGGGGGTGCCGTCGGTACGCTGGATGATCAGATCGTCCAGCTCTTCGTTCGGAAAGGTTATAACCCCCTTGATCAGATCGTCAAAAGAGGTCACCCCCCCCTGCGGCGCCCGAAAGCGGACGACGTACGGCCGGTCCGCCGGCTGGCAGGCCAGCTCGCGGCAGGTCCCGTCATACTTCGGCTTGCGTCCTTCCTGCATGGCCAGATTACGTCTGGCCTCCAGCTCCTCGGAGGTGCAGTAGCATTTGTAAGCCTTACCGGCATCCAGCAGTTTCGGGACATACTCCTTATACAGGGGAAACGAAGCCGACTGATAGAAGGGGCCCTCGTCCCACTCCAGGCCGAGCCATTTCATTCCTTCCAGAATTGCCTCCACCGACTCACTGGTGGAACGCTCCACGTCCGTATCTTCAATACGCAAAATGAACGTCCCCCCCAGATTTCTGGCCAGCAGCCAATTGAAAAGCGCGGTACGGGCACCGCCGACATGAAGGTACCCGGTAGGGCTGGGAGCAAAACGGACACGAAGTTCAGACATTTGACAACTCCTTGGACTGGGCAGTATCTGCCCGTAGTTACGCGTTGCCACTATACCATTCCCGCATGATCCTAAAAAGTCTTTTCTGGCAAAATACGACTCTTTTAACTTTGACAAGACCCGGCTCTGTCGTGCTAGTATACGCCACAAACAGCGTTTTGGGGGTGTGCATGCAGACCATTGATTCCTTCATCAGGGAAAGTTGCCAGAAATTCAGCGATCAGCCGGCGTTACGCTTCAAGCTTGCCGGGGTTTGGCAAAACATGACCTATGGCGCGCTGTGGGAACTGTCGGAGCGCATTGCTGCCGGTATGATCAAGAGCGGCTTTAACTCCGGTGATCACGCTGCGCTGCTGGCGCCTTCCTCTCCGCAATGGGTGGCCGCCTATCTGGGGATTCTCAAAGCGGGCGGAGTAGTGGTTCCGATCGATAAGGAGCTGAAGTCCGCTGAACTGCGGCATATCCTGACCGACTGTGATGCCCGCTACCTGTTCACCGCCCCCCCCTGCCTTGATCTGGCGATGGAACTTTTCCCGGATATTCCGACTCTGGAACTGATTGTGGCACTCGCCCCTTCTGCGTCCGACTCCACAGACCCCCGTGTGGTGCAGGTTCTGGATGCGCTGGTGGAAGAGTGGCGGGAACTGCTCAACTGTGTAGAGGTTCCACCTGACCGCCGTAATAACATGGAAGTGCTGGCACGCCAGGCACACCGCCTGCTCTGCTCTTTTTCTTCACAGGCGGACGTAGGACCCGCACCGGCGACCCCCCTTGAAGCATCGGAGCAGCTCCGCAGCAAGCTTATCCGTGAGGGGAAGCTCCTGTCGCTCAATTCACTCTGCCACAGTGCCCCGCTCCCGGAGAAACCACGGGACTGCACCGATACCGCCGTGATCCTGTACACCTCGGGGACAACCGGGCGCTCCAAGGGGGCAATGCTCAGTCACGCCAATATCGTTTCCAACATAAAAGGGGCCGCCGCTCACTTCCAGCTCGACAGCAGTATTCACACCCTGTCGTTCCTGCCGATCAACCACGTTTTTGAGCAGGTCTGCGGCATACTGCTGCCACTGTCGCTGGGAGGCAAAATTTCCTTCTGCGAATCACTGAAAAAGCTGGGAGAAAATCTGGCGGAGGTCAAACCGACCTTCTTCCTGGCGGTCCCGGCCGTGTACCGGATGATCCTTGACCGGGTCACGAAGAACATTAATTCCAAAAAAATCTCACAGCTGCTCTTTTCTGTCCCGCTTACCCGGCCGATCGTAACTTCGAAAGTCCGGCAGGCGTTCGGTTCCGGTACCATTTTCATCAGCGGCGGGGCAGCGCTTGACCCGGCTATAGCCAAGGGAATGACCGAGTTCGGTTTGTCTATTTACCAGGGGTACGGCATTACGGAAACGTCACCGATCATCAGCGCAGAGCAGCCGGGTAACAAACGGCTTGGCACCATCGGTCGCCCGATGGAGCGCATCAACGTAAAGATTGAAGAGCCGAATGATGAAGGGGTGGGAGAAATTATCGTCAAGGGGCCAAACGTTATGCAGGGGTATTACAAAAACCCCCAAGCGACACAGGAGGTGCTGAACGATGGCTGGTATCGCACCGGCGACCTCGGTTTTCTAAGCCCTGACGGTTTCTTGACGATCAGCGGCAGAGTCAAGAACCTGATCGTCACCCCCAACGGCAAGAATGTGTATCCGGAAGAGGTGGAAAACGAACTCCTGAAAAGCCAGTTTATTGCTGAGGTCATGGTCTATGGGCATGGGGCTGGCACCGCATCCGAAGAGATCCACGCCATTATTTTCCCGAATCAGGAAGCGCTTGACGCCCAGTGCCGCATTGACGGCAACTGCCCCATGAGTGAAGCTGATGTTGAAGCGCTGCTCCGGAAGGAAGTCCTGAAAGCGTGCAGTAGCCTGGCCGATTACAAAAGGGTCCGCAAATTTACGATCCGCGAAGACGAATTCCCCAAAACAACGACCCGTAAGATCAAGCGCTTCGCCGTTGAGGCCAGCATCTCCACCGGGCACTGATGTATCTGAAAGATCCGGGGCGGCAGAAACCGCCCCGGACACTGTTCAAGCCCCCACCGATCGACACCCCTGCCAACTGCCACGCCGTATCAATTCATTAACTATCGCGTACCACATCTGATTGTTCTTCAGCCCCCACCGGGGAGCGACGCATATTTCCAGAGGCGCCGAGCCGTACAGCCGCTGGATGGCAATGCGGGGCGGGAGCAGCTCCAAAAAATCCGCCATCGTGGTTATGTACGCTTCCAGCGTTAAGGGAGTGAATTCCCCCCGGCGGTGCAGCTCCGCCAGCTCTGTCCCTTCCACGGCATGCAACTGGTGCAGCTTGAGAGAATCGATGGGAAGGCCGGCCATCAGGGGTACGGTTTTCAGGAATTCTGCTGCGCTCTCCCCCGGAAAACCATGAATCAGGTGGGCACAGATATCAAAATTCCGACCGGCCGCACGCTCCACCGCCCCGATGAAATCGTCCAGTGTATGGCCGCGATTGATGCTGCTCAAAATGGCATCATCCATGGACTGCAGGCCAAGCTCAAGGCAGACATACTTTGTCCGGGCGATATCCGTCAGCAGATCAAGCGCTTCATCGCTCAGCGAGTCCGGCCGCGTCCCGACCGAAATGCCGATGACATCCGGATGTTCAAGAACGCGACGATACAGGCCTGACAGCAGTTCTACCGAGCCGTAGGTATTGGTGTATTTCTGGAAATAGATGATGAATTTTTCGGAGCCGAGCCGGTTGCGGTGGTATGCCATTCCCGCCGCCATCTGGTCTTCAAGCGGTACGATCGACTGGGTCTCCCGGGGGGAAAAGGACACATTGTTACAGTAAATGCAGCCGCCGGTCCCCTTGCTGCCGTCCCGATTCGGGCAGGTGAAGCCGGCATCAACATTAACCTTGCTGATCCGACGGCCAAAGCGGCGGCGCAGATAATTGCCGTAGGAGTTGATGTGAAGCTGGGGATGGAGTCGTTCGTCAGGTGCGCTGGTCATACTCTTCGATCTTTTTCAGCAGGGATGCGGCGGCGCCGCGCGGATCAGCGGCGGCCAGTACGGCAGATATGACAGCGACTCCCTGTACATTGGCGGCCAGTGTTTCGGTAATGTTTTCCGGAGATATTCCCCCCAGGGCGAGAACCGGAATGGCAAGGGCAGAAGCGGCTTCAGCAAGTGTCTCGACGCCGCACGGTTTGCCATAGGCGGCCTTGGAGGGGGTGTGGTACACCGGGCCAAAGGTGACAAAATCAGCACCAGCGATCTGGGCTGAGAGCGCTTCGGCAACCGCGTGTGCAGAGTAACCGATAATTTTTTCCCGACCGAGCAGTCGGCGGACAACCGCCACCGGCAGGCTGTTGACACCAAGATGGACACCGTCGGCCTCGGCCGCCAGCGCAACATCGAGCCGGTCGTTGATGATGAGACCGGCATGGAACTCGTAAGTGATGCGTCTCAGCTCCTCGGCCAGACGGAACAGCGCGGCACCGGGAAGATCCTTTTCACGCAGCTGCACGGTTCTGACCCCTCCGTCCAGCGCCTGGCGTACAAGTTCCTGAAGGGTTCTGCCGCCGCCCTGATGCCGATCGGTAATCAGGTACAGGCTGAGATCGGTGGTCTGCATCAGAAGCGGATTCAGCCGATCATGCCGTCCAGCGGGCTGGAGGCATTGGCGTAGAGCTTGCGCGGAATCCGGCCGGCCTTGTACGACAGTCTGCCGGCTATTACCGCCAGCTTCATCGCTTCCGCCATGGCGATCGGGTCCTGCGCTCCGGCAATGGCGGTGTTCATGAGAACTCCGGCGCAGCCCAGCTCCATGGCGATGGCGGCATCAGATGCTGAACCGACACCGGCGTCCACGATAACCGGTACGCTGACATTCTCCAGAATAATACGAATGTTGTACGGGTTGCGGATACCAAGGCCGCTACCGATCGGTGCACCCAGCGGCATAACCGCCGCACAGCCAATGTCTTCAAGTTTTTTGCAGACGATTACGTCGTCGCTGCAGTATGGCAGGACGGTAAAGCCCTCGGCCACCAGTATTTTTGCCGCTTTGAGCAGCTCTTCGTTATCCGGGAACAGGGTTTTTTCATCGCCCAGTACTTCCAGTTTGACAAAATCAGACATCCCGGCCTCACGGGCCAGACGACAGGTGCGCACAGCGTCATCAGCCGTGTAACAGCCGGCGGTGTTGGGAAGCAGGGTATATTTTTTCAGGTCGATGTAATCAAGCAGCGACTCTTTGCTGCGATCAAGATTTACCCGCCGTACCGCCACGGTGATAATTTGCGCGCCTGAAACTTCCAGCGCCCGGGCGGTCTGTTCGAAACTGGCGTACTTGCCGGTGCCTACCATGAGGCGTGAAGAGAACTCCCGCCCGCCAATAATCAATTTATCCGTACTCTGTGTCATGCCGGTTATCCTCCACCAACAAAATGTACTATTTCAATTTTATCGCTATCTGAAAGAGGCCGCCGGTCATAGTCAACCTTGGGAACTATATCGGCATTAAGCTCCACCGCCACCCGCTCCCTGCTGATGCCAAGCTGCTGCAGCAACTCACCGACCGTGCCCCCGTCCGCCGTTTCAACTGAATCACCGTTCAGCACAATCCGCATGTCAACCTCCACAAACAAAAAAAACCGCAGAAGCGGCTTATCAATACATCAGTCGGTCGCGCTTCCCTACGCCGGCATTACCCGGATCAGGTACGAAGGGTCGCGGATACACCGCTCTCAGTCGAAACTCCCCCAGCTTTTGGTCAAGGTAGATGATTGCCGCTCCCCTGTCAATTCAATTTTGGGCGCGGACCAATGGCCATCCTGTTGAAATTTTTCACCTGTTTGCGGCTATCTATTGAAGTTATGGTATATTTCTGGCATTGTGCTTCCAGTTTCGTGTAACGCTCAGTGCGGGCATAATTGGCAAGGGATGGGAGAGAATATGTGTAAAAAGATATTCATCGGTGCAACCGGTCAGCATTGCGGCAAAACGACCATCAGTCTTTCCCTGATGCATCTGGCACGTAAAAAGTATGCAAGAGTCGGTTTTATGAAGCCGCTCGGCCCCAAGTGGGTGGAATTCAACGGCGTCATTGTTGACAAGGATGCCGCCATGTTCTCCAGCGTTTTCGGCGTAGAGGATGATGTGTCACTCATGTCTCCCGTGACGCTGGCCCCGGGAACAACCCGGCGGTTTCTTGACGGCGATATAGACTCCGACGCACCCTGCAGGGCAATAAAGGCCGCCTGCGCCGAGCTGGAAAAAAAATATGACTTCCTGATTATCGAGGGGGCCGGGCACGGTGGGGTTGGCTCCGTCATCGGCATGAATAATGCCAGGGTAGCCGCTGAACTTAATGCACCGGTTCTGCTGGTAACCGGCGGCGGAATTGGTAATGTTATTGATGCGGTGGAGCTTAATCTGGCGCTGTACCAGCGCGAAAATGCCGATGTCCGCATCATCATGGCCAACAAGCTGGTTGCGGAAAAACGGTTAGACACGCTGGGGTATCTGCAGAAAGCCTTTGCCGGCAGTGGGAAAATGGTCACCAGCGCGTTCGATTACCTCCCGACTTTGGCAGACCCGACCCTGCTGCATGTTTCGGAGCTGCTCGGCCTGCCGCTTCATGCTGATGCTACCGAGCGGAGCCGGCTCTGCCACACCATCCAGCTCGGTGCCGCTTCTTCGCAGATTGTCATTGATCACCTGGAAGCTTCAACCCTGCTGATCGTGACCAGTTCGCGGGACGAACTGCTCGTGACCGCCTCGGCGCTGCACCACATCCCGGAATACAAGGCCCGTCTGGCCGGTCTGATAATTGCCGGCCACGTGCCGGTTTCCAACATTACCCAGCGGATTCTGGACGATAGCAGAATCCCGTATATCCGCATCAAGGAAACATCTTCGGAAATTTTTTACCGGCTCCGGGAGCATGTGTCAAAAATTGGACCGGAGGATCTGGAAAAGATTGATCTGATCAATTCCATTGCCGAGCGCTATATCGATTTTGATGCGATTGATGCCATGCTCTGAAACAGGGCTGGTGCACACCTCACCCGTAGCAGATTACCCCGCCAAATATTGAAATGACATATTCTGTCGTACTCCTCTGGTATGCTCTCGTTCATAGAAAAGAATGGGGGAGGGCATATGGAAGCAATCATGATAGCAGGTGTTGCTGTGGTGGCGATCGGCGGCTGGTATTCAGCCATGGATATGCTGGCGGATCTGGGGATCAGGGTACGGAGACGGAGCCGGTCTGATGCGCCAAAGAAGCATGGCGTACAGTCACGCGACCGGCGGGTCCCGGTGCAGCAAAGGATCAAGCAGATGGCGGGGGTGAACATTTGACAGGGATTTCAGGAGGCTGCTCTTCACGTGGGGAATATCCGCCTGCAGCTCCTTGAGCAGCCGCTTCATCCGCTTGCGCTGCATATCGGCGGTGCCGCAGACCGGACAGCAGCAGCAGACGACCGGAAGTTCCGCCTGGCGGGAAAATGTGATGATATCTTCTTCAGGAAGATATACCAGCGGCCTGATCACGGTAATGACACCGTTGTCAGCCAGCATGGATGCGGCCATTGACTTAAGTGATCCGACAAAGAACTGATTCAGCAGCAATGTTTCGATGAAATCATCCTGATGATGGCCAAGCGCCAATTTGTTACATCCCAATGTCTGGGCAGCTTCGTAAAGCGCCCCCCGTTTCAGGCGTGAACAGATCGAACAGTAGGAAGAGCCGGGACGGCGTTTTTCCTGAATAATGGCATAGTGCTCACTCGGCACCATCCGGTAGGAAAAGCCGTGATCCTGGAAGAATTTTTCAATAGTATCCGTGCGGTAGCCGGGATAGCCGGAATCAATATTGACCGCGACCAGCTCGAACCGTACCGGAGCCCTTCTGCGTAGATCCTCCAGTAACAGCAGCAGCGTGTAGGAATCCTTACCGCCGGAAACCGCCACCGCGATACGATCCCCTTCCTCAATCAGACTAAAGTCGGCAATCGCTTTACCGACACCATGCCGTAGCGCCCTGAACAGCCGATCATCCTTGAATTCGGCTGCCGGTTTTTTCCGTTCGGAATTGTTCACCGTTTCAGACCCTGCCGAGGAAATCCCGCACCAGCGGGGCAAAGGTTTCATGTTCCAGGAGAAAGGCATCGTGACCGTACGCCGACGTGATCAGGTGATATTCGACAGGTTTCCCCAGCTCTGTAAGGCAGGTGACCATTTCCTCCGTCTGGTAGGAGGGATAGAGCCAGTCGGAGCTGAAGGCATAAAATTGAATCGGCACCTGAACCTGGCTGAATGCTTCCGCAAGGGATTCATACCCCCAGGCAACATCGTACAGGTCCAGTGATTTGGCCAGATAGAGAAACGAGTTGGCATCGAAACGATCGACAAAACTGTACCCGTTGTAATTCAGGTAGCGTTCGACCTCGAACTGGCCGAAAAAATCGAACTGGCCGTCCCGGGCGGAAAAACGCCGGCCGAATTTCGAGTTCATCGATTCATCGGACAAAAATGTGATGTGCCCGATACCGCGTGCCAGCGCCAGGCCGTCCTTGGGGTTGTGCTTGTATTCTCCCTTGCGCCAGGTCGGATCGTTAAAAATTGCCCAGCGGGCAACGGCGTTGAGCGAAATGGCCTGGGGCGACGGGCGCGGGGTTGTTGCCAGCACAATAGCCGACGCGATGCTGTCCGGATACTGGGTTGCCCACTCCAGAGCCTGCATACCGCCCATGCTCCCCCCCATGACCGTCAGCAGCTTGCTGATCCCGAGCGTTTCGATCAGCAGTTTCTGGGCGCGGACCATGTCGCGGATGGTAACTACCGGAAAGGAAAGATTATACCGTTTGCCGGTTTTGGGATTGATTGAGGTGGGGCCGGTAGAACCAAAGCAGGAGCCGATGACATTTGAACAGATAATAAAATAGCGGTCGGTGTCAAGCAGCCGCCCCGGGCCGACAATGGCGTCCCACCAGCCCGGCTTGGTTTCCAACGCGTTCCGCTTCCCGGCCAGATGGGCATCGCCGGTCCAGGCATGTTCAACCAGAATAGCGTTGCTCTTGAGCTCGTTCAGTGTGCCGTAGGTCTCGTACACCAAAGAGATCGGCGCCAGAATCCTTCCGCTGTCAAGACGGATGCCCGATTCAAAGGTTATGGAGTTTTCCCTGATGTACCCTTCAGACATAAAAAAACCCTTCGCATGAATATGAGAAGGGGCCGGTAATATACACAGCACACCTCTCATCTTTGCCTTTCGGCAGGATTTAGCACCTGGCGTCATAATGACCGGTTGCTGTGGCTTCGCAGGGCCTTTTCCCTCCACCACTCTCGATAAGCAGGTTTCGTTTTGAGACGATACGAAAAAAAGCCGCATTTTGTCAATAAAATTGAGCATCCACAGCGCTGTCGGGACTCATGGGACAGCATTCAAATTGAGTAGAAAACAGCCTGTTTTTCTGCTATAAGATTACTGGAATTACGTTGGTGCCGCCCACATTACGCTTACTCGGAGTTTATTCATGAAACGGTTCGTCGTTGGTTTGTTTCTTGTCGCTGTGACACAGTTCGGTTGTGCCCAGAATCATTTCAATATCCCTGCTGATAATATTGCCGAAAAAATCAAGACGCTCGGGGTCGCTCCGATTTTCGTGGATGCCGATTCAGACATCATCTACCCGCAAAAAGAGCTCCTGCTCCCGCTTATGGCCGACCTCAACCGGAAAAGCGAACCATTCCTGCTGCGTAAAATTCAGGCCACCGGCAGCTTCTACGCGGTTACCCAACTGAGCGATGATCCGCAACAGCTATTCAGCAAGCTGATTGCGCGGCGCGAAAAACGTAACGATGCCGATATCCAGTACAATAAATATTTCTGGAAGAATGATGAAATCGGCGCCTATATCAAAAACAATCGCCTGGACGCCCTCATGGTAGTGGTGGTAAGCGGGCTGACTAAAACCAGCAAAATTTTCTCCGGCAATCTGCTGGCATCCCTTGAGACCAATTACAACTTTTTGACCGTCACCGCCCAGATCATCGCCCCTGACGGCACTGTTCTGTGGGAATACCCGAATTTTCGTGCCCACCTGCTGACCTACTATCCACTGGTCAACCTTCAGTATCCGGACTTCAGTGAATCGGAAGCAAACCTGTCCCGGAAAACCGAGGTCCGCTTCAAATCCATTGATGGCATCCGCCGGATTCTTGAGCAGAAAAGAAGCGACTGGAAATTCCAGGAAACACCGGAGCCGGAAGTCTACGGAAGAGTGTTTGATGAGATAGCCTCCCTGGTTTCCCACTCCGGTAAAAAAGCGGAGCAGAAACCGGCCGACGTCAAGCCGGCTCCCGTTCAGGACAATACAGTGAAACCGGCTGGTGAAGCGGCACAGAAGGCTGCCCCCGCCGCACCGGCACCGGCGGTTGAAGCTCCGCCTCAGGCACCGGCCCCCAGCGCTCCCGTCAGCACGACCGATGCCCCTGGCGACATAGTCCCGGCAACCGGAAGCACCCGTTAGGCACGGGCGCCCCGCCGGGGACCTTTTGTTTTGACATGACGAAGGGTTTTTGCGACAATCCCGCCGCTTCGGCACTGTCGGCAATCCGCACCTCAGGTGCAGTAAAAGGATACATGAATCTTTCACCCAACGATATAGCACTCCCCCGGGGCGTCAGTGATTTTCTCCCCGAGGCGGCCGCAAAAATAGACTCCATTGAAAGCCGCCTGCTGCGCGTATTCGAATTATGGGGTTTTCGTCGTATCATCACCCCACGGCTTGAGTATGAAGAGGTACTGGCCACCGGCATGGGTGAGGAACTCAAGGGCAAAACCTACCGTTTTGATGACCGCCAATCCGGAAGACTGCTGGCGCTCCCCCCCGATATAACCCCTCAGATAGCCCGTATTGCAGCCACCCGCATGTCATCCCTGCCGCTGCCGTACCGCATCAGTTACAGCGGTCGGGTCTTGCGTCAAACCGAAGTGCAGGCCGGGCGGAGTCGCGAGATTTTCCAGACCGGTGTTGAGTTGATCGGGCTTGATTCCCCCGAAGCCGACGCCGAGATGATTGTCATGGCCATTGAAGCCATGAAGGTGCTGGGGCTGGACAACTTCACTATTGATCTCGGGCAGGTGGAATTTTGTCAGGGGGTTTTTCAGGCCTCCGGTTTAAGCGGTGAACCGCTCCGGCAGCTGCGTGATGCAGTGTCACGCAAAGACAGCTCTGCGGTGGCCTCACTGCTCAAGGGACATACGGTCTCCCCCGAATCTGCCCGTGAGATAAGTGCGCTGCCGCGCCTGTTCGGCGGACGGGAGGTACTGGAAACTGCGCAGAACATTGCTGCCAACCCCCGTTCCCGGGCCGCTCTTGACAGCCTGCAGCAGGTGCTGGAGATTCTTGATATTCACGGCGTTACGGATTTCCTCTCCATAGATCTGGGGGAAACGCGGGGACTGGATTACCACTCCGGAATCACCTTTGAAGGTTTTGTTGCAGGCTTCGGTGAACCTGTCTGCAGCGGCGGCCGGTACGACAGCCTGACCGCTCGCTATGGCTTCGCTGCCCCGGCCACCGGCTTCACTTTCAATCTGCTTAACCTGCTGCAAACGGTGGAGCGGCGTCCGGAACTGCAGGGATGCGCCGCCACTGATTTCCTGCTGTTCAACACCAGTAACGACCGGCGGAACGTGCTGCAGGTAGCCCGTCAGCTTCGTTCCCTCGGGTATACGACCTCTCGCGACATCATTCGCCGCGACTATGCCCGGTCTTTTGAATATGCACAGAAAATGAATATCCGCTGCATGCTTGTGGTCGGAGATGACAATGAGCCGTATCGAGCAGTCCGCATCAGTGATGGATGCACGATCCCGATCGAGAAGAGCATGATTGCTCAACCGGGACTTATGAACCATATCGAAAAAAGTCGGGGAGAAAACTGAACATGGCAAACGTAGTCGTAGTTGGCGCCCAATGGGGCGATGAGGGCAAGGGTAAGGTCGTCGATATTTACACGGAACATGCCGATGACGTTGTCCGCTATCAGGGGGGCAACAACGCCGGACACACCCTGGTAGTCGGCACTGAAAAAGTAGTTCTGCACCTGATTCCTTCCGGTATTCTGCACGAGGGAAAACGCTGCATAATCGGCAACGGTGTTGTCCTCGATCCGGAAGTATTCATCAAGGAAATCACCAAACTGAAAGAGTCCGGCAGAATCAAGGACGATTCCTGCCTGCTCCTGTCCGAATCCATGCACATTATCATGCCGTACCACAAGCGGATCGACATCGCCCGCGAAGCTAAAAGCGGCGACAAAAAGATCGGCACCACCGGTCGCGGCATCGGCCCCTGCTATGAAGACAAGATCGGCCGCCGTGGCATCCGCCTGATGGATCTCATTGACGCCGACACCTTTGCCCGCAAATTGAAAGAGTTTCTGGTCGAGAAAAATTTCCTGCTGGTGAATTTTCTCGGCGAGCCCCCCTGCAGCTTCGACGAAATTTTCGCCGAATACCAGGGGTACGCTAATGTCCTCCGACGCTACGTTGCCGATACCGCACTGATTCTAAACAAGGACCTCAAAGCCGGTAAAAAGGCGCTCTTCGAAGGCGCCCAGGGAACCCTGCTGGATATCGACCACGGCACCTATCCCTTTGTCACTTCATCGTCAACCTGCTCCGGCGGTGCCTGTACCGGCTCCGGTGTCAGCCCGCGTGAAATTCACGAAATCATCGGTATATCGAAAGCCTATGTTACCCGCGTCGGCAGCGGCCCGTTCCCCACGGAACTGCAGGATCATGTCGGTGAAGAGCTCCGCAGAATCGGCGGCGAGTTTGGTGCCACCACCGGCCGGCCTCGTCGCTGCGGCTGGTTTGACGCCATGGTGATCCGCTATGCTGTCCGGGTTAACGGCCTGACCGGCATCGCCCTGACCAAGCTTGATGTCCTCTCGGAATTTGATACGATAAAAGTCTGCACCGGCTATACCTGTAACGGCAAGACCCTTGAAACCCTCCCGGCTCAACTGGAGCTGTTCGAAAAATGCCAGCCGGTGTATGAAGAGCTTCCGGGGTGGAAACAGGATATCACCGGTGTCCGCAGCTTTGATGAACTGCCGGCAACCGCCCGGTCCTATGTGCGCCGCCTGGAAGAACTGGCCGGCTGCCAGATAGTGCTTGTCTCGGTCGGGCCGCGCCGCGACCAGACCATAACCATCAGGAATCCGTTCGCCTGATACGGTAAAAACAGGAGGCTCTTGCTAAAGTCAAAAAAATCCCCTCCCGTCAAGGGAGGGGGAGAATGTTTTTAAGACTTTTGCAAGAGTCTCACCGTATCCCCGAAAACGTAGAAAGGCCGGCAGCAATGCCGGCCTTTCTACGTTATGAACGTGACACCCCAAGCTTACGCCACCGGTTTTTTGCCCCGTGGCTGCTGCGGTTTGAGTGCCTTTTCCGGTAGGTCTGAAAAAAGGCGGCTGCGGTAGCCCACATCACGGGCCAGCGTTACGGCAAGGCCCAGAGTACGTTCTGCGGCTCCTGCCCGTGTGGAAACGGACCTGGCTGTCTGCACCGTGCCCCCCCCTACAACCAGAAGCAGCAGGGTGACCCATTCGCACAACTCTTCAAAGCGCTCCTTATTGAACCATTCGGTTCCCTCGCTTTCGTGATGCAGCAGATATTTCCGGCACGCCCCCAGGGTAAAGAGCTTCTGCAGCCCTTTCAGGCCGGGTGTCCCGACATCGTCTCCCGCTAAGCGCCACCACTCCAGAAGCGCGGTCATCAGCCCGACGGCACGGCTGCTGAACAGGGCGTCATCATCGCGCAGCAGAAAACTCCGCAGTGTTACGTCGAGCCCCCGGCTGACCGGGTCAAGCGGAGTTTCGCGCAGCACCAGCCATGCCAGCAGGAACGATTCTGCCGCCAGGTCGGAAAAGCGTGCGTCCAGACGTGCTTGAAACAGACCTGCTTCTTTGGCTGTCGTCCGGTGCCCCTTGAGAGCGGAGAAACGGGCGAGCTGTTCAACAGCACTGCTCGGCCGCAGCGCTGTCTTCCGTTTCACTTTGCCGGCACCGCTGCGTGGCGCAGAGGTCGGCGGTACCGCCAGTTCCTCGGTGCGGGCGCTCAGGAGAAACCGGTCCACCGCTTCCTGCAGCCCGGCGGCTGTCACAGCAGGTTTTTTCGCCTCCCCGCTTGTACGCAAAAACTCAAAAATCGCACGGAAGTCGCTGTTAAGCCCGGCGTAACGGAGCTGTTTACGCTGCTCCTCAAGAGAAACGACACCCGCGCCATTCAGGTGGGTGTACAGCAGCAGCCACGAGCCGTCCTGATCATCGCGGACTTCCCGGAAATCCATGAATACGTGGAATTGATACTCCTTCAGTTCCACGTACAGTCCCTGTTCATGCAGTTCACGCGCCGAGCGGAGATACTCCAATCCCTCGGTCTGGTCACGAAATGCAATATAGCACCCGGCTTCATTTGTTGCGGCGAGCGCCTCTGCCAGCGAGGTCCGGGTCAGAGCCCCCCCCTCGGTTTCGCAGGTGACCGCAAAGGATGCTGACTCCCTGATCCATCCGGACGTTACCTCATGGCAGTTATGGTACAGCACCAGCGCCTTGTGATCACCTACCCGGTTGGAATAGGCGAACACATTTTCATCGACGCTGTCACCGGCATGGAAATCGTACAGAACGAAGTTTTCCGATTCCGAGAAAAGCCATCGGCGACGCAGCAGCGGGAAGATCCACATTTCGTGCCCGCGAACCAGCCCCTCATCAACCTGTTCGTCCCAATAGGCACGCTTGTACTCCATGCCGTATTTTTCGTGAAAGCCCTCGATCTGACCATGGCCGAACATCGGCAGACCGGGCATGGTTATCAGCAGAACGCAGGCGCCGAAATACTTCCCCTGCGAACCGAACTGGGCAACCGCCGTTTTTTCATCCGGGTTATTCATGAAATTGACGAAGCGCTTGAGAATTTCGTGATTGAATTCCAGCACGTTTTTGATGGTTTTACGGTACTTGGCGTTTTCCTCGGCCTTGAGCATGTTCATAAAAGCGCTGTTGTAGACCCGGTGCATACCGAGGGTTCTGACGAAATACCCCTCCATCATCCAGAACGCCTCCGCCAGCAGCAGCGTACCGGGCGCCTCCGCAGCGACACGGTCCACCACCTCACGCCAGAACTCCACCGGGAAAACCGCGTTAAACTCATCCTTGCTCATGCCATGCTCAACACGGGACGGTACTCCGCCGCCAAGACCGCGCAGCGGAAACCAGAGACGCTGGTAATGCTTTTTTGCCAGGGTCATGGCGGCATCAAAGCGGATGATCGGGAAATTACGGGCCACATGGAGGATGGTCTGGATGACCGCTTCCCGCAGCTCCGGGATCAGGTAGTTAAGCTGCGCCGTATCGTTCCAGGGGATACTGGTGCCGTCATTGCCGTGGTAGATATAACGGGTCCGTCCATTGCCCCGATCATAGTGCTTGAAGACGACGGCGGCATCGCTCTTGTTCCAGTAGCCGTCCTCCACCTGCAGAGTTACCGCAGGGTCGGAAGAAAGGTCTTCACCGGTGAACTGGTAGGTCGGGAACGGAGGATAATCGGTCTGGACGAACCAGTCCGGGTGCTGGATCACCCAGCGGGAATAGATGCCGGTGTGATTCGGCACCATATCGCTTGCCAATCGTATGCCACGGCGACCGGCACGTTCCCGGAGGCTCGCCAGCGCTTCCCACCCACCAAGATCAGCGGCCACTTCATAGTCATACAGCGAGTAGGCCGAAGCGATGGCATCCGGATTCCCGCAGATCTGCTTGATCCGCTGGGATGCGGGGGAACGCTCCCACAGCCCTATCAGCCAGAGGCCGGTGAACCCCCTGGCCGCCAGTCGGTCAAGTTCCGTGTCCGGCACCTGATCAAGACGGGTGATGGGGAACCCGTGGGAACGGCTCAACTGATCAAGCCAGACGTAGACCATCTTGGCCATCATGACCACATGGGACATCCAGCCGGCATCGGGCGAGAAGTGTTCATATTCGGGATAATCGAAGCCGTGGAAAACGGCGTCTGTTCCCGAAGAAGCGCCGGCATCGCCGACGTGTTGCCCGGCACGCCGGAACTGGAGAACCGGCGCAGGGCCCGGATCACCGCCACCGCCGCCGCGCTCCCTCTGCTCCTCCTGGAAGATATCAAAAGCGATTTCAACTTCCAGCAGCAGTTCCGGTGGCAGAATATCCTGCCACTCTGCCCGGAGATAGGCAACCTGGCCGGCCAGAGAATCGGGGGATGCCGTGATCGCCGCCATGAGGGCCTCGATCAGGGTGCATCCTTTCTCGGCAAGAACCGGGCCGTCCTTGAGGGAGAGATCGAAGGCCTGAATAATGTTCGTGTATTGTGATGATGACGCTAACGCCCGGTCATCAACCAGTTCGCGGAAGCTTTCGATTGCCGGGTTTACCGCCGCCAGCCGCAGCATAAGCATCTCCCGCAGCAGGCGGTGGGTGCGCAGCGGGCTGGTGAGACTCTCGGCCACCCAGCGGGTCGGTTCGGCATTCTCCTGCAGAACCGGCGCCGGCGGAAACAGCTCGACAAAACGCCGGGCCGTGGTTCGCAACCCTTCGCCTGCCGGATCGAATCCCCCCGCCTTCGCTGCGTTGGTCAGAAGAGAGGTGGCCGGAGCGTGGGCGACACCGTCAATAAGGTAGCGCAGAGCATTCTGAAGGGACGCGTACAGGTTCAGTTCGCCGGCATGGACAACCGCAGAACCGGGCGACCGGGTGCCGTTCAGCTTGAAAGCCAGCTGCCGGAAAAACTGTATCTGGGGAATTCCACGTTCTTTGATGCCGCTTGAAAGCGGTCCAAGGGCGAGCGAACGCCAGTGATGGGAGGAAATCTGAATATCGTACGGGAAGTAGGAATCGGTACCGCTCGGAGCTGTCATGATGTTTCCAGTCGCGGAATGCGGAGATGTCAGAAATTATTTATACATCGACACCGGGTTGATCAGGGCTGTTTTTTTGGCTGCGTTGTGGTGCCTTTAGCCGGGGCTTTGGTCTTTTTTGCACCTTTTTTACTTTTGCTCTTTTTGGTCGCTTTCCCTTTTTTGCCCTTGGTTATCTTGCGTGGTTCGGGGTTGAACTCGTCACGGATATTATTGAGGAGAACAGTGGTCTCTTCCATGGTCGGATCCGCTTTTTTCGCCGCTTCAAGGGTTTCTTTGGCCTCGCTCAGCCGGCCGCTTTTCATGTACAGGCGGCCAAGAGCGTTGAGTGCTCTGGCGTTGTCCGGCTTCAGTTCAATCGCTTTTTTATATGTGGCGATTGCGTTTTCATAATCCTTCTTGAAATCGTAAATAAGCCCCAGCTTGTAGTGGTTGACCGGATCAGCGGGGTTGAGTTCCACCGCCTCTTTGAGCAGCGTCGTGATTTCGTCGTACTGCTTGTTCTTCACGTAGATCGAGATGAGTGCGGTGCGCGCCTCATTATCGTCTTTATTGATTGTCAGCACTTTTTTGTAATGCAACACCGCTTTATCGTTATCCCCTTTTTGGGCATACAGGGCGGCGATTTCCCGGTTGGCATCCGCGTCATTCGGGCTATAGGAAAGTACTGAGTTGTATGAAGAAATTGCCAGGCCGGCTTCCTTGCTTTTGGCGAATATGCGGGCAAGTTTGAGGTGGATATCCGGGCTTTCGGGGCGCAGCTTGAGAAACTCCGAATACTGTTCCACCGCTTCCTGGAACAGGCTGCGGTTAAAGCGGATATCGCCCAGCCGCAAATGAGCTTCAGCACTGGCCGGGTTAACCTTGACCGCCCGTTTGTACGCGACTACCGCCTCGTCGACCTGGGATTTTTTCTCATGCAGAATACCAAGGTTGAGGTACACATCGCTGTTGGTGCTGTTGCGGTGTGCCGCTTCCCGATACGCCTCCATCGCCTCCGTATCTTTGCCCGCCGCCCGGTAAATGTGGCCAAGTTTTTCGTAGGAAAGCGTATTATCAGGGTGTTCCTTGATGGCAGCCTTGAGGTTTTCAATCTCCTTGTCAGCCCCACTCACAGTCGACGGGGCAGCAGACTTCTGGGCGGCCGGCGTGAGCTTGCTCTTCCCCCCCAGCAGTGAATGGTAGTCGGACAGCTTGATATCGCCCTTCTTTTCATAAATTACGGCCATCATCAGGTGAACATCACGGTTCTGGGGAGTTGCGGTCTCTGCGCGCTTCATCTGTTCGAGCGCCTTGTCAAGCTCGCCCCGCTGCACATATACCCCTGCGATGCCGATGTGCGCCTTGGCCGAAGCGGGATCGGCAGTCAGTGCTTTGCGATACTCCACCAGCGCTTTTTCAGGCTGGTTCATGGCGGTGTAGGTCTCGGCCAGGCCGATAAATACGGTAACATCACGGGTCAGGGTACGCCCCGCTTCATGGTAATGATACGCTGCCAGCGAATAAACTTTCTGAGCGGCCAGAATCCGCGCCAGCGCCTTATGGTAGAGCGGGCTTGGAGCCGTGGAAAGTCCACGCGTCAGTTCAACCGATGCCTCGTCATTCATCCCCTTCTGAGCATAGAGTAGCCCCATATTGCCGCTTGCGCGACCGAACGCGGGCTCTTTCAGCAGCGTGCGGCGATATTCCTCGATGGCATTGTCGGTGTTGCCGATCCGCTCCTGCTGGAGGGCATTGACAAAATGGCCCGCAGCACCATCGGGGCACTGGGTGATTATTTTTGCTTCAAGCAGACGCATCTCTGACTCATTGGTGATGCTATCCAGCGTCACTGCAGTTTCAAGGGCCTCTTTGCAGGGCTCTTTAGTGAAACCCCAGGTGAATCCTGTCAACAGGAGTGCGGCGCTCAACAGCAGCAGATATGTTTTCAGGATCTTCATAGCGGACGTTTCCTTGGTTTCTCTCGGTAGTGCGGCGGGATTATACACACCGGGCGGCAATATTTCAATTATTTAGGGCAAGAACATGATTATTAGCCGTCGCAAGTGACTGCTGCATCTCCCGAATGAGCCACCGGGAGCGGCATCAGGGAGATGTTGGTAGCGGGTGAAATTTCAACCAGATCCTTTTAGATCTTTTTTTTAGTGTGATATTCCGGAAAGTCGCGTGTTGTACGGTCAGTCGCTGCAGTTTGCCTCCCCTCCCGCAAGGGGCGGGGGGACTTATAAATGTTCCAGGGTACTTAGTAAGATGCAAATTGATTTTATCGCCCTGAAATAGTATCATCGCCCTCCCATAACTCTAATGAAGGATACGCCCCATAATGATTCGCACAATTCTCACCTATCCAAACCCACTCCTCAAAAAGAAATCCGCCCCGGTTGATAGTATTAACGATGCCACCCGGGAGCTTGCCCGGGACATGATAGAAACCATGTATGACGCGCCGGGGGTCGGCCTGGCAGCACCCCAGATCGGCGTCCTCCAGCGTGTCATCGTTATCGATATCGCGGGTAAAAATGAACCGCCTGAGCTTATTGTTGCCATTAACCCGATCATTGTACATGCCGAGGGAGAAGTCTACGAAGAAGAGGGCTGCCTTTCGGTACCGGACTACGCCGCCAACGTCAAACGGCATGCCAGCGTGACCGTCACGGCACTCGTTCTCGACGGGACCGAGCGCACCTGGCAGGCGGAGGATCTCCTGGCAATCGCCTTTCAGCATGAGATTGACCATCTGGAGGGGATTCTGTTCGTCGACCACCTCTCAGCCCTCAAGCGCGAAATTTTCCAGCGCAAGGCCCGCAAGGCTGCCGAGGAAAAACGATGACCGGCTGGCGCACCATTTTCATGGGCACCCCCGACTTCGCCTGCCCGACCCTGCAGAAACTGATGGACCGGGGTGAAAACCTTGTGGCCGTTGTTACTCAGCCGGACCGCCCCAAGGGACGCGGACAGAAGTTGATGCCCCCCCCGGTCAAGGAACTGGCCGAAAAAAACGGTATACCGGTGCATCAGCCCCTCAAGGTGCGTGACCCGGAGTTTATCGAACTGATCCGGGGACTCCGGCCGGATGTCATTATCGTTGTTGCGTTCGGTCAGATCCTCCCTAAAGCGTTGCTGGATATCCCCTCCCACGGCTGTATCAACGTGCATGCTTCGCTGCTCCCCCGCTACCGGGGTGCCGCACCGCTCAACTGGTGCATTATCAACGGCGAGAGCGAAACCGGGGTCACAACCATGCTGATGGATGTCGGTCTCGACACCGGCGATATGTTGCTGACCCGGAAAACGGCGCTGGATGAAAATGAAGATATCACCTCACTCCATGACCGCATGGCGACCTTGGGGGCTGATCTGCTGGCGGAAACCCTCGACCGCCTCGAAGCCGGAAATATTGTGCCTCAGCCGCAGGATAACAGCGACAGTTGCTACGCTGCCATGCTCAAAAAGGAGGATGGCGTCATCGACTGGCACTCCGACGCCCGCTCGGTTCACAACCGGGTGCGCGGCCTGGCGGTCTGGCCCGGCGCCTGCACCGTCATGGACAATCAGGTGTTGAAAATCTTCCGCACATTAGTAGGCAACGGCTCCGGAGCACCGGGGACCGTGCTCCAGGCGGCCAAAGGAACTTTTGAAGTAGCCTGTCTATCGGGCAGCCTTTTTTTGCAGGAGCTGCAGCTGGCCGGTAAAAAGCGCCTTGACTGCACCAGCTTTCTCTCCGGCTGCCCTGTTTCCGTAGGAACTGTTCTGGGAGACCCCCTGTTATGACCAAAAAAACCGAGACAATAACCGCTCCGCCGCGCAAACGGCTCTTTGTCACCCTGATGGGTGTCACCTGCCTGATTGTCGTTGCGGTCATCTTCCTGGCCTGGTGGATACCAAACCGGGGCCTGGCCAATATTCATCCCAATCTGCCGCATGTTGTCGGCATCATCATGATGGTGCTTTCCGGCATCGCCATACTCGGCACCGGCCTGCTGGTGCTGACCACCGCTCTCGGCAAGGATCTCGTGTTGACCCGCTTCATGCGGCTGGTGGTAATCAAGTTTTTACTGCCGGTGATTGAATTTGTGGGGAGGGTGATCGGGCTGGACAAGGACCGGATTCGTCAGTCATTCATCGCCATGAACAACAGTCTGGTAACATCCCAGCGCATGAAGATAAAGCCGGACCGGATTCTGGTGCTGCTGCCGCACTGCATCCAGCTGTCCGATTGTGAAATAAAGGTAACCGGTGATATTCATAAGTGTGTTCAGTGCGGGCGCTGCAGTATCAAGGGGTTGGTGGATATCGGTAAAAAATATTCCATCGATATTTCCGTAGCCACCGGCGGCACGCTGGCACGGAAGGTCATTGTGGAAAAACGGCCGAAACTGGTGCTGGCGGTGGCCTGCGAGCGGGATCTGACCTCGGGGATCAAGGACTGCTACCCGCTGCCGGTTATCGGCATTCTCAACGAGCGCCCCTTCGGCCCCTGCTTCAACACGTTTGTGGATGTGAACAAGATTGACGAGGCGCTTCACCTGGTGCTGGACAAATAGCCGGTTACGGCTCCTCAACCACAAACAGCCGGTCAAACACATCCCGGATCTTCGCCGTCATCTCCTCATAGTCCGATATCAGAGACGCACCCGCATTCTTCAGCTTGGGGTCGTACCCCATGCGGCGGGCCAGCTTGTTCAGATAGATTCTCGTCCCGGAAAGGTCATTGGCCGAGTAGTCATGGATAATCCGGAGGCGGTTTTCCAGTTTGCGCAGGAACTTGTACCCGGTCAGCAGCGTCTGGGCGTGTCCTTCCGGCAGCAGTCCAAGCGAGTTGATCTCCCTGAGCGCCACCACCGTGCTGGGGGTGCGCAGTTCCGGAATTTTGTATCCCTCCCGCAGCTGCAGGTACTGAACGGCAAACTCCACATCCACCATCCCCCCCCGGCCGGTCTTGATATTGTAGCTCCCCTCCTTTTCCCGGGCCAGCTCGTTTTCCATGCGCATCCGCAGGCGTTGAATCTCCCGCCGCCCCTCATCATCCACGGTGCCGCCGTAAATCGTATGGCGGATAATATCGTCCAGCTGCCCGGCCAGCGCTTCATCACCCAGAACCACCCGCGCCTTGGTAAGCGCCTGCCGCTCCCAGATCTGGGCTTCTTTGCGGTGGTATTCCAGGAATGATTCCAGTGACGTCACCAGCGGCCCGGCATTGCCGGACGGCCGCAGCCGGGTGTCGATCTTGTAGACGTATCCTTCTCTGGTCTGCATGGTAAGGATGGAGATGATTTTCTGAGCCAGCTTGGCAAAATATTCGTGGTTGGAAATCTGCCTTTCCCCGTCCGTCGTCCCCTGGTGATCGTACACAAAGATGATGTCCAGATCCGAGTGGTAGTTCAGCTCTCCCCCTCCCAGTTTCCCCAGTGCGACGATCGCCAGATGCGCCTCGGCTCTCCCCCCTTCATACTCGCAGGTAGGTCTGCCGAAACGGCTCAGCTCCGTAACAGCAAGCCGGAAGGCCGCTTCAAGACAGATTTCGCCAAGCATACTGAGCTGGGTAGTAAGCTCCCCCTGCAGCAGCTGTCCATAAATATCGTTCAGGCCGATCCGGAGGAACTCCTCGTTGCGGTAGCGCCGCAGAATATCCAGATGATCCTCGTAATAGTCGCTTTGTTCCAGCAGCGTGTCCAACTCCTCCCGCATCGTCTCCTTCGCTTTGATCACGGTTGATCCGACACGGGACACCAGACTGTCCAGCAGCTCCGGATGGCTGATCAGGATTTTAGACAGGAATTCCGACATACCAAACAGCGACACCAGCAGCTTGATCGTCTGACGGTTTTCCGCCAGCAGGGCGTAATAGGAAGGACGGGTGGCGATAACCGCCATGAACCGCTCCAGATTGGTCAGCGCCAGATCCGGGTCCGGAGATTCGAACAACTCCTGGATCATGACCGGGCAGATTTTTTCCAGGATACGTCGGCACCGCTCGGTCAGATTCCCTTTAACCGGCCCCCGCCGGAGCGAAACCAGGTTGTCGTAGGCCCGGTCCACATCTTCAAAGTGCCGCTCCGCCAGCATATCCTTGACCAGATCAGGGTCCGCCTTGGGATCGAGAAGAAACAGTACCTGCGGATGAACCTCCTGCTCCAGCTTTTCATCGCGGGTATGGAAGAGGGTGCCGTAGATGAAGGAAACGTTGCTGCGATGCCCCTCCAGCACCTCGCTAAAACGCTCCAGCCCGGAGGAGCGCAGAAACCCGCTGCGCCGTGCCAGTGCCAGCATTTCCTCGTCCTTGGCAGGCAGGTTGTGGGTCTGCCGCTCCTGCACCACCTGAATACGGTGCTCCACGGAGCGAAGGAAGCGGTAGGCATCGCGCAGCTTGTCATGATCCTCCACCCCCAGCAGGTTCGCCGCCAGGAGCGTGTCCAGGGCGCGGAGAGAATTGCGCTCCCGCAGTTTCGGGTTCTTGCCTGCGTACACCAGCTGCAGGGCCTGAATGAAAAATTCTATTTCGCGAATCCCCCCCCGGCCGAGCTTGAGATTGATTTCCCCCTCACGGGAGCGGGCCAGCGAAGCATCAATTTTCTGCTTCATCTGCTTCATATCCTCGATCAGGTTGTAATCGAGATATTTGCGGTAGATAAACGGCTGCAAGGTCTTCAGGAGCTGCTCCCCCAGCGCCAGTGAACCGGCAACCGGCCGTGCCTTCAGCATGGCGGTGCGCTCCCACGACTGCCCCCAGGATTCGTAGTAAATCTCGGCCGAGCGGAGTGAAACCGCCATATCGCCCGATTTTCCTTCCGGCCTGAGCCCCACATCAACCCGGAACACAAAACCGTCCTCCGTCACCTGGGACAGGGCCTTACTGATCATCTCCCCCAGTTTATTGAAAAAGGCGTGAAGGGAAACAACCCCCTTCCGCCCCCCGGATCCGCTCTCTATGCCGGCTGTTTCGCCGTTGTCCGATTCGTAGAAGTAGATGATGTCAATATCGGAGGAGAAGTTCAGCTCCCGCCCCCCCAGCTTTCCCATACCGATCACGGTCATCTCCGCCTCAAGGGGGACACCGGTTTCTCCCAGCGCCAGCGGAACACCGTGGTCTCGTATCAGGCAGCGCCGGCAGACCTGGTAGGCCGCCTGCAGCGTTGACGAAGCAAGGTCGGCAAGTTCCGCCATAACCTCTTCAAGCGGTGCCAGAACATTCAGGTCCCGCGCGGCAATACGCACGATTTCACGGCGTTTGAAACAGCGCAGCGCTTTCTGCAGTGCGGCGAAATCGGTTACTTCGCTGACAGCGGCCTGCACCGCTGCCTCCATATTATCCGCAGAGCGGGAGACATCGATGCCGTCTTCCAGAAACAGCCATGTCAGTGTTTCCGGGCTCTTATACATCAGGTTGACCAGAAAGGGGGATGACCCGCAGAGCAGAACGCACTGGGCCAGACGTTTTTTCCGCCCGGCCAGCCGGGTCAGATCTTTGGGGGGGACAACGCCGGAAAGCCGTTCAAACGAGTTGAGCGCCTGATCCGGTGACGGCGTCATCAGCGCATTGATGACAATGCGGTGCAGCGTTTCAGCGGTAAAATACTGGCGGAGCAGCAGAATATTTTCTGCCGTTCGGGCGCCGTACTGAAAACCGTGCCCCCCAAGAAAAAGCCCCAGCTCACGCAGTTGCTCCGCCGGGTCGGGCAGAGCCACGATACGGCTGAAATCGTGGGAAAACCGCTCAATATGCATATCAGGCTCCCGCCGCCTTGCGCAGACCGGCCCGGTAGTCACCGGAGACGATGCCGTTTTCGGTGATAATTGCGGTAATGTAACAGGCCGGCGTCACATCAAAAGCCGGGTTGCGGGTTCGAACTCCCTCCGGCGCAATAGCGATCCCCTTGATATGGGTGACTTCACTGGACGGGCGCTCTTCGATGGGGATTTTACTGCCGTCGGAGAGGCTCAGATCAAGGGTGGAAACCGGGGCTGCCACATAAAAGGGGATACCGTTTTCCTTGGCCAGCACCGCCACGGAATAGGTGCCGATCTTGTTGGCGGTGTCACCGTTGGCGGCAATCCGGTCGGCCCCGACGACGCAGCAGGTGATCTCGCCGCGGCTCATGAAAAAACCGGCCATGTTGTCGGTGATCAGCGTCACGGGGATACCATCCTTCATCAGTTCCCAGGAGGTCAGGCGCGCCCCCTGCAGCCAGGGGCGGGTCTCGTCGGCGAATACCTGAATTTTCTTGCCCGCTTCATGGGCTGCGCGGATAACACCCAGGGCGGTGCCATACCCCGCCGTGGCCAGCCCCCCCGCATTGCAGTGGGTCAGGACTGTCGCCCCTTCAGGAATCAGCGTGGCTCCCCACTTGCCGATATTTTTGCAGATGGTCAGATCCTCCTGCTCCACCCGGATCGCTTCCTTTTTCAGCGCCTCACGAATGGCATCAAGGCTGCCTGACCGGTTGGCCTCGGCAACCCGCTTCATCCGCTCCAGCCCCCAGAACAGGTTGACCGCCGTCGGGCGGGTACGCCCCAGCTCGTCGCAGACGTTACCCAGTTGGCGGAAAAACGATTCGTGAGTATCGGCAATGATGGCGCGCGCCCCCAGGGCAACCCCCATGGCAGCTGCCACACCGATGGCCGGCGCTCCCCGGATAATCATCCCCTTGATGGCATCGGCCACGGACTGAAAATCGGTATAGGTATTGTAGACCTCCTCCCCCGGCAGGAGGGTCTGATCCAGCATGATCACGGCGTCATCGCGCCATTCAATAGTACGGAAGGACATGGGGAACTCCTCAACTGGTAAAATCGTACTCCCGTTCAGGGAGGAGGCAGCAGATGTGCCACCCGGATTGGCGTACGATGCCATGATTTCTTGTTTTTCACAACTGTCATGTCAGTTTGTTGGGGGTGGAGAGGCGGGCAGCTGAAGGAAGGGTAGGTTGCATTCGGTTCCGGTCCCCATAAGAAATATGGGAAGTGTCACTAGTTATCTAGTTATCCGAAATTTACAGGAGGGGTTAGCCTTTAGCCCCTCCCCTTATTTAAGGGGAGGCTGGGAGGGGTTAGCCTTTTGGGTTAGCCTCTCCAAAACGCCATCCATTTCGCACAGCACCTCATTATTCCAAAAACGCACCACATTTATTCCATGTGAATCCAGATACGCCGTGCGTTCGGCGTCATATTCTTTGCCCTCCGGCAGATTATGCTGGCCACCATTCAACTCAACGGCCAGTTGCTTCTCCGGACAGTAGAAGTCAAGGATATACGGCCCCACACTGAATTGGCGGAAGAATTTCAGTCCGAAAAACTGTTTGTTACGCACCCGTGCCCA
>CAINRC010000136.1 GCA_903852495.1 uncultured Geobacteraceae bacterium
AGAAGATGCTGAAATCATCCTTGTCGCTTACGGAACGCCTTCCCGGGTGGTAAAAAGCGCTGTGCAGGAAGGACGCGCAAAAGGATTTCGTATCGGCGGAATTCGCCTGATCTCTCTTTGGCCTTTCCAGGATCGACTTTTTAAACGCAAGGCAAGTTATCTCGTCGTTGAGTTGAACTGGGATGGGCAGCTGGTCAAGGAGGTGCAGAGAGCCGCAAGGGGAAGCGCAGTTCACTTCTGGGGCCGGTGTGGAGAACTTCCCTCCGTTAAGGAGCTCCTGGCTACGGCAGAACAGATCAAAGAGGGGAAAACACTTTCAAGAGATGCATGGAAAACAGAGCGCTGGTAATATGACGGAACTGACAACAAAGTACCTTAGGGATGAAAAAGCCAGGGGAACATCATGCCCCGGTTGCGGATTGCGGCCTGCTCACCTCAAGGTGCTTGAAGCTATAGACCGGTTGGGGATTTCCCAGGCAGATATCGTGTGGGGAACCGGTATCGGCTGTTCCGGACGACAAACCTACGCCACATGGAAAGGCGATACCTTTGCCGGAACCCACGGACGGGTTTACGCCATGGCAACAGGGCTCCGCCTCGCACTTTCTCCGGAAAAAAAGATCATTCTCACAGTTGGTGACGGTGATGCTTACACAATAGGCCTGCAGCATCTTCTTAACTGTGCCCGCCGCAATGTAGGGGTCACGGTGGTGGTACTGGACAATCTCGGGTACCAGTCAACCGGCGGACAATACAGCATCACAACGCCTGAAGGGAGCGTGACCGATTCGAGCCCAAGGGGAACCTGGGAGCAAAACTGGGCAGGTTCAGGGCTGGATATTCTGAATGTTATCAAAGAAGCCGGTGCCACATTTATTGCGCGCCATACCGTGCTTCAGGGAGATGCTGTTGTATCAAGTCTTGAAAAAGCAATACAGAATCCAGGGTTCTCCCTTGTGCAGATTGTTTATCCCTGTGTGAGCCACTTTGGGGTTCAGGCTTTAGGTACACGGAATATTCCACAAGTGTATACATGGTTCGAATCGTACCCGCTTGCAACCGGAATACTCTGGGACTCCATCGGAAGCCGGCCTGAATTTTCAGAAGCTTTCCGGCAACAGAACAAAAAGGTCAAAAAAGGAAATCAAGATGTCTAAACGGATAGAGTTCCTGTGCAGCGGCTTCGGCGGACAGGGAGTCGTGCGCGTGGGGCAGATTATTGGAGATGCTGCAGTTCAGGCCGGGCTCCATGCAACTATGCTGATAAGCCATGGGACAGAGACACGCGGGGGGTATGTGCGCAGCCAAGTGATTATTTCAGAAGAGCCCATTGCCAGTCCCGTCGTCGAAACACCAACCTGTTTTGTCGCACTCTCGCAGGCAGCATGGGATCGGTTCGGCCCACTCTGCCAGAGCTCTTCTTTTGTACTGTATAATCCTGATAAGGTTACAATAGCTGATAACCTTGATGTTAAAAAGGTCGCCATTCATGCTGAACAGGAAACTGCCGCCAGGTTTGGAGAGCCTCTCTATGCCAATACACTCTGGATTGGAGTTTTCAGTGGATTATCAGGGAATTGGATCCCTGAGACTCATTTTGAAAAAGCCATACGTCATCGCATCTCCCGCAACATTGAAGAAAATATTGCGGCATTCCATCATGGACGCGCTCTTTTCAACAAGCTTCCCGATTTTCGGCTGACATAAGCTTATCTGAACTTCCTCTTCATTCCGGAAGCACAGAATACTATCGCGAAAAACTCCTATCGTCCATAAGATCCCGCTGCACTAAAAAAAGTATGCAGCAAACTTCCCTTCTACAAAGTGAACTGCTGCAAGAGTAAAAGGGCGCAAGCTGCTGCGAATGATGCGCGGGTGCTTATGAAGAAGAAGATAAGAAAGAACAAGAGCATCAGTATCGGGGAGACTTGCAGTACGCAAAAGATTTCACGAGCTACCCATTATCGGTATTTGGGGTTATAGCTATTTAGTTATGATAAAATACATTATCA
>CAINRC010000137.1 GCA_903852495.1 uncultured Geobacteraceae bacterium
CATAATCTGAATCTGCGAGCTGGTGGCAAAATTACGCACCTCCCCCAACTTCGAGGAGTCATAGAGGAAATATTCAAAAGGCACGCCAGCGTAGAGCCCCTTGAAGTGCTCTTTGGTAATCTGAAGGGTTTTGTAAACCCCTTCCTTGATTGCTACTGAAGGAACGACAATTACAAACTTGGTAAAGCCGTACCGCTTGTTGAGTTCAAAAATGGTACGCAGATAGACGTAGGTCTTACCCGTTCCGGTCTCCATCTCTACCGTAAAGTCGCCAGAAACGAGTGTGCCGGAAGGCGGCAAACCATTACGAAGCTGAATGTCGTGCAGGCTCATGAGCAGATCATCGTCGAGCAGAGTCAGACGGTTGCCAATGCCAAGGTCACTCTCCATACCGGGAAACTGCATATCTTTCGTGGTCGGCATGGTAACGGTAAACTCCGTGCGACAAATCTCCTGCCCGCGAAAGAGGTCGCACACCGCTTCAACCGCCTGAAGTTGATAGTCAAGGTTTGGTTCAAAGTGCAGTTTCACTCCTGATCCTCCTTTCTGGCTCTTTGCCTTGCGTCAATAAGCCCACGTTCACGGGCAAGCTCACGTTGCAGCTCTTCCTCAGTCGGCAGAAAAAGCATATATCGCGACGCAAAAAGTTGTTTGTACTCATTGAGCACCGAATACCTCGCCACCACCTCATCGTGTTCAGCACAGAGAATCAGCCCGACCGTCGGGTTATCGCTATCGCTACGCCGAAGCTCATCAAACATCCGTGTATACATCTCCATCTGTCCAATATCCTGGTGCGTCAATTTCCCGATTTTCAGGTCAATCAGCACAAAGCATTTCAACAGATAGTTGTAAAAGACCAGGTCAATATAAAAGTGGTGCGATTCGGTTGTCACCCGATGTTGCCGGGCAACAAAAGCAAATCCCTTGCCCAGCTCCAACAGAAAAGGCTGAAGATGTTCAATAATGGCGGACTCCAAATCCGATTCCTGAAAACAGCACAATTCCGGAAGGCCAAGAAAGTCGAGTATGTAGGGCTGTTTGATAACGTCTATCGGGTTGCTGACCACTTGGCCTTCACTGGCCAGTCTGAACACCCCATCTTTGTCCCTGCTTTTGAGCAGACGGGCAAAAAGAAAGCTATGAATCTGCTTTTCGAGATGAGAAAGGTCCCACCCCTCTTTTTCTGTCTCAATCTCATAGAAAAGGCGTTCATTACGGTTCTCGACCTTCAGAAGTGCCCGATAATGGCTCCAGCTCACCGAAGCTGAAAACCCAAGCAATTTTTGGATATCAGCCGCAAAAGAGAGATCATTAACGATACCCTCTCCTGATGTTTTTGTATCCATTCCAGTATTGATGGCTAATTGGCCACAAGCCGTGTGGCCAATCTCGCTGATTCCAAAACCAATGGTATCGAATTGGCCACTTGAGAGGTGGCCAATTGCCGGAACACGGTCAGCATAAACCCGATAAAACTGGCGGAAATATTTCAGGTTCGAGTTTGAAAACCCTTTGCCATATCGGGCAGTAAGTCCTTCAGAAAGGTTGCGCAAGAGTGTTTCGCGGTACCCCGCACGCCGTTCACCCTGCTGCATTTCCAGCACAATTTCACGTCCGACAAGCCAATAGGCAATCACCATGTTGCTGTTGACTGCCCGGACCACATTGGCCCGAGCCTGATCCAGAATCAGGATGACCCGGCTCATCAAATCACCGGCTTGATCAATACTCTGTTTTTTTGTCGCCATTGCTACAAGCTCCTTATAATTTCGAGCCCATGCTGCTGAAGAATAGCCGCAAGGTTGGTCTTTGCAACGTCATCTACAAAGGAACTGTCGCGAAAAACAGAGGTTGTCTCACCTGCCGGAGCAAGCTCTTGATGCCATGCAACAATGCCTTGCGCCAGAGGCTCAACCTCATCACGGGTGATATGAGTGGCAAGGCAGACAAGCAGCACGCCACCGCCGACGGAGTGAACCTCTTTGCCTGCAAATGTCCGTTTCTCGATAGGAACACAGAGGTCAAGGCCAAGTTTGAGGAGCAACTCATAGAGAATGTCCGCCTCGGTGCGGTCACTCTTCAGATGTTCAACGGAGTTAAAGAGTGTTTTTTCGATATCATTACGATCCGGTTCCCAGGTATTGATGTTGCTTGAATCAAGCTTGAAGACGCGGAAACCAAGGTCACCGGGGAAAAGGGGATTCTCGTCCTTGATTTTCTGGGCTGCACGGCGCAGGCGTTCTTTGGTTATTCCTGCGATGGTTTTATAGCCTGCCTTGAACGCTTCACTGTCGGACGCACAGGGTTCGGGAAGCTGAACGAGAAGAAATTTCCGGTTACCGTTGTCATGCTTGTTTAAGTCAAGCACGGCATGGCCAGTAGTACCTGAGCCAGCGAAGAAATCAAGAATGATGGAATCTTTGTTTGTGTTGGCAAGTGTAAAAAGCCAACGAAGTAGTCGTTTAGGTTTTGGTCCATCAAAATGTCCCTTGCCTTCAAAAAGTTTAACAACTTCTTGTGCTCCTTCTTGACTATGGCCAACATCCTTATAAAATAATATTGAAGTTGGGGCCATTCCTTCGTATTTTAGCTCTGATAGAAATCGTTTAATTGACGGAACACTGTTTCCATCGGCTCCAAACCAAATCCGATTGTCTTGGAGTCTCTCGAAAAACGCGTTTTTCGAGAGACTCCAAGACAATCGGATTTGGTTTGG
>CAINRC010000138.1 GCA_903852495.1 uncultured Geobacteraceae bacterium
CTTCGCACAACAAATTCCCCGCAGCAAAATTAAAACGAACTCGCGTATGCAAGGCCAACAGCACCCGATCTCGGATCTGAGAGAAAATCTATCCACTCCCATTTTTCTTTTGTTAACAGTCCTTGGCGGTCTTTGCAGAGTTGCATAACGAAAAGATGATCGTTGCCGTCTACACATGGCTTCAATTTTTCAACAACACTGCTTGCATTTAATAAAGATGTTTTCACAAGGTAGGTTGTTGACGCAATATGGATTGAATCCCCTAAGGTTTTAATTGTGGAGATCATTTTTTCCCGCGCTTTTTCGTAACCGCTCTTTTCCAGCTTCAGGTCGTACGTTATCAGATAAGTTTTCATGTGATGGTCCTCTTTGCTTACTAAAATGGGGAGGTTTTCCCTCCCCATTTTTTTAGGGTTAACGTCTCTTTTTAACTTTTTCGGTCACAGTTGTTTTTGGGTGCTTGATCGCCTCTGACTTCGGCACATACTGCCCAGTTATTGCGCTTCGAACTTTAGTTCCCATAGGGTAAGTACCTTTTCCTTTCCCTGAAGGAGATTTATGAAGGAGATTTATGCTTGCAATGATGCGGATTATTATATACAGTCCGCTATAAGAGTCATCTTTACAAGGGATCATTACCTTCAGTATATGATCCACAAAAGGCCGTCGGCGGGAACCGATCGGCCTTTTGTCATTTATGGAATTTTATTGTCTAGTTTTTGTCTCAAAATTCGTACCTTGGCGGCCGATTCAGAAACCGCAAAAACACCAGATAATTTTACAGCCATTGCATAAACAGCAGCATCCAGATACTGGGCTCGTTCAATACCTCCATTTTTTGCAGACTGGATCATCTTTTCGACTTCCGGCAAGAATTTATTAAATTGGGCTTCCAGGTGGTGGCTTGGCATAAGCAGATACCCAGCAAAGGAATGTGCTTGTGTTTCGAACCAATTACCAATTCCTGCAACTGCTTTAGCGTATGTCAACCAGTCTTCAAATGTTTCAATTTCTCCATTTTCAAGGTCTGTTCTGTGTAAAACGTAGTGGCCTATTTCATGTGCCAATGTGAATCGATGGCGATTTGGCCAGTTTTCAAAAGCGTAGTCATCAACATAAATTTGAGTAAAATCCTGTGATAACGCCCCATCTATATCGTGATTTTTATGCAAATTAGGGACTGGAATGATGTCCAATCTAAGGTCAAACTCGATAATGTCCTCAATTGGTACTGGCAGTGTGTCATCTGGGTGATACCTTCTGAGAAACTCAAGAGCGGCCTCTCTGATATTGTCATCACTCCTATATCCGATCTGCATGCTACGCCCTCCTTATGTCCTCAGCCAAACTCCTCAATTGCTCATCAGTCATCTCTTTACCGGCCTGGCCGCGTAATGTTCTGAACACCAGCGGTAATTTTGCAACAAAAGCTGCATCGTTCATCATATCTTGCGGGATCATTCCTGAACACGCTGAAGCCCGGTCGAAAAACTCAGACCATTCTTCAGACCCCTTTTTTATTCCTAGGCTCTCAGCAAATCTTGACAACACCTCCACTGATTTTGGCGGAGGGGCTACCCCTCTTTCAATTTTACTGATATTTCCAGGATCGTATTTATTAGCCACACAGAATTCTCTGAGAGTAATTCTGTTTTTCATCCTCACTTCTTTAAAATAACTTCCAAACATTTCGAACGCACTCATGCGCGCCTCCCCCTCTCTCGCTCTTGGCTCTTTAGCTCTTGGCTTTTTGGCTCTTGGCTTTTTGGCTCTTGGCTTTTTGGCTTTTTGGCTCTTGGCTTTTTGGCACTCTTGGCTCTTTAGCTCTCGGCTCTTTAGCACTCTCGCTCTCTTGGCACTTGGCTCCCTAGGCGCTATTCCATTTTTTCAAAAACCCCCTCTCTGTCGTAATATTGTTTATGTTGTACTATTTATACAACAAGCAAATTACAATGTAAAGTAAAATTTCCGCACTTATTACAACTGCGGAGTTGAAACCATATATAGCCATTCATAGAGTGGAATAGAATCCACCTAGGAGGATATTTATGGGTTTCATCGGGTCAATAAACGACAAGTTGCGCAAATTTTTCCACACACACGCCGGGATTCTGGAAGGCCGGGACGTATTCATCGGCTGTTCCGGCAACTTCACCGTCGAGCAGATCATCAGCCGTAAATGTCAGACGGCCCGGATCTATTCCAACGACGTCAGCATGTACACCAGCGTTCTTGGTCACTACATCACCGGGAAACCTTTGCCGCTCCAGGTAGTCAATGAAGAACTGCTCTGGATGCAAGGGTACATCGACAAGGGGGGTAATTATGCCACCGCCTGCCTGTCGCTGGCTCTCTCTATGTTCAAATACGAGAAGCGCAACAACCCATATTCAGAAAGAATGTGGCAAAGCTACCTGGTCAACTTCGAGGCCATGCTTGAAAAGACCGTAGCAAAAGTCCACAAGGCCTCTGAAAACATCCGTTGCGATGATTACCGGAAGAGTTTGATGTTTTTTTGGGCGGGGGGCGTGGCGGGGCTAAATCCTACGCAATGACACTGATTGCCTTAAAGCACATTGAGCAATACGGCGATAAGGCGCGAATCCTGTATATCCGGCAGAGCTACAAGGGGCTTTCTGACTTCGAATGTCTGACGCGCGACGTGTTTGGTTTAGCCTATGGTACAGCCGCCCGTTACAACGGCACTGAACACGTCTGGCGTTTCCCGAATGGCGCTTACTTCGAACTTGGGCAGCTTGAAACAGCCGCAGATTACCAGAAATATCAAGGCCGTTCTTTTACCCTGCTACTCATTGACGAGGCTGGACACTACGCAGACCCCGCCCTTTTAGATCGGTTACGTTCAAACCTTCGTGGCCCAAAAAATATGCCTATTCGTGAAGTCAAGGCAGCGAACCCCGGAGACCCCGGCCACCACTGGCTGGCACAGCGTTACGTGTTCAAAGGTAAGCCGTGGACACCGTTCTATGAAGAAAAGTCAAAACGTCAATGGGTGTATGCGCCGTCAACCTTCGTTGATAATCCGTTTATTGACCGGAATGAATACCGCTCCCAGTTAGAAGCGTCATGCCCTACTGACCCGGAACTTTTGAGGGCGTGGCTGGAAGGTGACTGGGCCATTGCAAGAGGGGCGTTTTTCTCTTCCGTCATTTCCGAAAGCAGAAACGCCGTTGACCCATGGCTTGAAAGACCTAAAAACCGTGGTGACCAATGGGAATATTACCTTTGTCATGATTACGGTGTTTCGGCCCCTTCCGTTACCTACGTTATTGCCAAGTCACCCGGCATTATCGGCCCTGACGAAAGATACTACCCGCGCGGCTCCCTTGTACTGATTGACGAACTGGCAACCAACGAACCCGGCAGTATGACCAAGGGGATGGCCGGCAGCTTTTTCAACGGTTCTTCAAACGAAGCATCCGACGGCGACCTGCCGGTTATGCTGTGCAGCGTATTGTTGCGAATCTTTTGCCATTTATCGACCAAACGATTGAGATCGGCCAGGTCCTTTGGCTGCTGGGTGTAGAGGAACGACCTGATATCCCGGATAACCCGCTCCACCCGACCTTTCTCATTGGGCCGGTACGGAGTGCAGGGATGAATGGCAAAACTGTAATGCCGGGAGAAATCAACAAACTGGGCATTGAGACGAAGTACCGGTTTCCGGGAAATCACTACACTCTTGAGATTCTGAATCTCCCCATAGCTAAAGCGAGGGGGTTCTAAGAGCGAATTCCTTGGGGTCTCCCGGCTCTCGCGTTTGGTTGGTTATTCAGAAGATGCTTCGCACAACAAATTCCCCGCAGCAAAATTAAAACGAACTCGCGTATGCAAGGCCAACAGCACCCGATCTCGGATCTGAGAGAAAATCTATCCGCCACGTCGGTATCTTTGCTTGCTCTGCACGCCAAATATCGGTAAGCGCACTGATTGCGAGCGCGGCACTGATCAGTCGCGCTGGAGCGACATCGGACATATGAGCAATATCGCCAAAATCTTTCGATGAGGAATAATAATAAGGGACATAACCGGCCTTCAACAAACCCGACAGGATTGTGGCTTTGCGCTTGAACGGGCCGTCCGGAAGTGATTCTACGGCTACCTGTTGTGCGACGAATCCAGCACCGCCTATTTCTGCCGAAGTGCGGCGGTTGTCGTTAATGATCGCCTGCCGCTGCTTCGCAAAGTCAGTCCATTTTTGCTGATCGCCATCAACTATTCTTTTCGCAGCTTCTTTGTATGAAGGCACCGGCTTGTAATCGACCCGATAGTCAGGAATGATCCCTATCCTGTCCCCCCCGTAAGTCCAAGTGAGTCCAGTGCTACTTGCAATTTCCTGATGCCCAATTTCGTGCCGCAAGTAGACGAACCAACCGGCGGATAACCGTCCTTCTTTTGTTGCCTTTTGAGAGCAGAACTGTTATGAGCAATTTTACTCAATGTAATGAGTAAAATATTTTCGAGAGGTGTCATGATGTTTAAGCGGCAGATGCTGAATACCATTTTAAAACGATTGAGCGAGCCGCGGCTGTTTATTCAAGTGCTTGCCGGCCCACGGCAGGTAGGCAAGACTACCCTTGCTCAGCAGGCAATTTCAGAACTTGATATGCCCAGTCACTATGCTTCAGCAGACGATGCCAACATCGGTGGCGTCTGGCTTGAGCAGCAGTGGGATATCGGCCGGATTCGCGCGCGGCAGGATGGTGGTGCTCTGCTGGTGTTGGACGAAATCCAGAAAGTGCCACGCTGGTCAGACATAGTTAAGCGTTTGTGGGAAGAGGACAGTCGCAGCAGCACCGACTTGAAATTGCTCCTGCTGTAGATAGTCGCTTTAAAG